>DASUDI010000019.1:0-15971 GCA_036275695.1 Minisyncoccota bacterium
ACTTGGAGAGACATACGGAAAGGATAGACGAACCATCAAGAAGATACAGGAAGCGTATACGCTTCCAAAGAAAGTACACACACCAAGACCAGTCCATCTATGAGTAGATGCAACATACTTTGGTGATCGAACAGAAGACACCAGCTGGTGTGTGGCGGTGTTTCGTGACTTCTATGGAAAGGAAGATTTCTGGTGGTCATATGCACACACGGAGACTACGTCTGTGTACTATGAAGGAAGAATATATCTGGAGAAGTTTGGCTATACCATTATGAGTGTCACCGCAGATGGATTTGGTGGCATCAGATAAGCATTTTCTGGTATATCATATCAAATGTGCTATGTGCATATGGAACGACTCCTTCGAAAGGGTGCAACACGCACTCCACAGACTGAAGCGGGCAAGGTGTTACGTGCATTAACGCTCACGCTCTTTGAGACAACGAGTACCGTTTTCAGACAACGATATACAAACTACCTCGAAAAATATCTCCCTTTCTTAAATGAAAAGACTACCAACCCCTTCATCGGAAGATCTGAATGGACACATGAACGACTGCGTACCGCAAGTCTTTCCGTATACACACATCTTCCGCATCTTTTTACGTATGAAATTAATACCAAAATTCCCACCCAAAATTCCCACCACTTCAAATGCACTTGAAGCTCACTTTCGACATATCAATGAAGTCACTGCTATTCACTGCGGTTTGTCTCGTTCCCAGAAACAGAAGTTGATTAGTACGATATTGCTTGCTTCTACTATTGCACCATCTGAGGAGAAATTGAGAGAAATATTCAAAAATAAGCACTAGATTTTGTACCTTATACCTAATTTCTTCGTGCAGTGCTGTGCGCAGTAGAGCCTTACGACTCAGTGTAATCTTGTGATAAAATTGCGTAAATGATTGCATCCTTTAGACATATATTATTGCCTATAATTATAATTGCCTTATGTGGGTTAGGTGCTTTTTACGCCCTTGGAATTAAGCGTACTGATAGACAAAGTGTTGAGACCCGTATAAGTCGTGAGAATGTACAGCGCGTTTCGATTGCTACAGGAAAGGTGGTTGCCGAGAGCGAAGCAACTTTAAAATTTCAAGTCAGAGGGGAGCTTTCTGAAATACGTGTCAAAGAGGGCGATCAAGTTGCTTCGGGTACTGTCATCGCGATGCTGTCTGTGGGAGAATTAGAAGCAGAACGCAAAGCACTTGAAGCAAGTGTAAAATATTATACAGAATCAAAAAAAGATCTTATTTCAGGACGTGTGTCTGAAGCACAGTCATTAAGTCGTACCACCATTGAAATTGCAGAAGAAAATTATAATAAAGTTAAGGAAAAGTATGACACATTAATTAAAAATGCATATAATGTTTTTTTAAATACTGATATTCAAGCATACCCAGTGAATTTCACTAATGAAAAGTCGCCTCCAATACTCTCGGGAACATATACATGTTCAAGGGAGGGGGTGTATGTTTTAGAGACATACGCGTCGGATGCCTCAGGAGGATATTCGTTTCGGGCTTCTGGATTAGAACAAGGCACGTTTGAAGCGTGGACAGATACCGCGGGAGCACTTGGGCAGTGTGGATTATATATACAATTTGCTGAGGGAGAGAAATATGGAAGTACAAAGTGGGAGATACACATTCCCAATAAACGCTCTAGTAATTATGCAAATGCGTACAACGTGTATATGGCTCTTTTAAAGGAAAGAGATGTGGTGCTGACTGGTGCGTTACAGCAAATTACCTCAGCGAAAGCGACGCAGATTTTTGAGGATGCGGATCCATCAGTTATGTCTGTCGCAAAGGCAGGGTCACAGATAGAACAAGCCCAGTCACTTCTTTTTCAGATTGATGAACGTATTAAAAATTATTCCATCAAAGCACCGTTTGATGGAATAATAGCTGATATAAATATGGAGGTTGGAGAGACCGTTGATGACTCAAAATTTGTTTCCATGGTAGGAGGTAGTAATTTTACTATTGAAGCACGTGTCCCAGAGTTTGCGGTTCGTCCTCTACACATTGGTGATGTGGTGAGGATGAGTTTTGATGCTGCGCCCCAGGAAACAGTATTTGGTTTAGTTGATTACATATCTCCCAAAGCATCACCCATTGGAAGTGTTGCCTATTACGATACGCGCATAAAGTTTATTGACCATCCTGCGTGGCTACGCGACGGTCTTACCGCTGATATTGAGATTGTGCATGAAAGTAGAACAGGTGTTTTGGCAGTCCCCAAGCAATTTATTTTTTATGAAGATGATGTGGCATATGTGTATGTGTATGAGCATGGCAAGCACATTAAAAACGAAGCACATATCGGTCTGGAAGGCACGGATGGATTGGTAGAAATTTTAAATATACCTGAGCACACTGTGGTAATGATGCCATAAAAATATGCATGAGATACGCATTGGTATTTTGCTTGGAGTAAAGCAAATGGTACGCGCAAATAAGTGGATGTCGCTACTTATGATTTGTGTTGTTTCGTTTACATTCCTTAATCTGGTAGTTATTCAGGGTATACTACTTGGTATTACTGAGGGCGCATTAGAAAGTACCCGAACACAAGCATTAAGTGATATTACTATCGAACCTAGTCCTGAACAGGGATATATAGAGCATTCACAGCAACTTTTAAGAGAATTGGTGCAATATCCCGACATCGCCTCGTATTCCGAGCGATATGAAGAATTGGCGGTGATAGAGGCAAATTACCATGTACCCATTGGAGGTCAAGATCCGGATGTTATTGGGGTAAATATATTTGGCGTTGATCCACTCCGCGAGATGGAAACAGTTGATACTAAAAGCATAATGGGTGAAGGTGAATTTCTCATACCTGAGGAAAGGGGGTATATTGTTATTGGTAAACATTACATAGACAGATACGCAAAAGATTACGGTGATATGTATGATTCATTGCGCGATATTCACCCAGGATCTGTAGTTCGCATTTGGGTTGGTGAGGAAAGTTATGAATTTACGGTTAAGGGCATCATTGATTCAAAAGTCGATATGGCATCACTTAGTGTGTTTATTTCTGAAAAGGATTTTCGGAGAATATTTAATCGTGCTGACTTTAATGTAAATAAAATCCTCGTGCGGCTTGTGGACAAAACGAGATCTGAACAAGTTGCACGTAGTTTGAATCATTCAAACATTAGCGAAGATGTTCGTATTAAGGTCTTTAGTGAAGATATTCCAAAACTCATTACTGATGTGCGAGATACTTTCTCAAAACTCTCTCTTGTTATAAGTTCAATAAGTGTCTTTGTGGCGACAATTACAGTTTTTATTATTATTTTCATAAACGTGCTTTCAAGGCGAAGACAAATTGGAATATTGAAAGCAATTGGTGTGAGTCGTACCACACTTGTGTGGGCGTACGTTACTCAAGCAGCATGCTATGGATTTCTCGGAATTGGCATCGCACTTATGGCCCTGTATGGGTATATTATTCCATACTTCATTCAGAATCCAATAGATTTTCCCTATACTTACGTAAGCCTTTACCTCACCACGTATGACATAGTTTTTCGTGCGGGTATGCTCACGCTTATGTTGATTGTTGCGGGATATATTCCTGCACGCATGATAATTCGTCAGAATACACTCAATGTAATTACTGGCAGAACTTAGAATGTAAAGATATGGCACTTATTGAAATTAAGGATTTGAAACGGTATTTTATTACAAAGTCGCACACAACGCAGGTGCTTAATGGTATCACGTTTACGATAGATGAAGGGAGTTTTGTTGCAATTGTAGGTCGTTCAGGCGCGGGTAAATCAACATTATTATATCAGCTCGCATTACTCGACACCCCTAGTGAAGGGACTATTATTATCGATGGTCAGAATACAAGTACTTTTTCAGAAAAGCAATTTGAACTTTTTAGGTTGCACACACTTGGATATGTATTTCAGGATTACGCGCTCATTCCTGACCTAACCGTTGCTGAGAATATTTTATTTCCGTTGCATATGCGGAATATCGACAAAATACAGTCTACGCACATGCTGCACGAGGCATTGGATGCGGTTGATTTACGAGATAAAAAAGATATGTTTCCGACACATTTATCCGGTGGAGAGCAACAGAGGGTGTCAATTGCACGCGCAGTTGCGGGAAGTCCACGCATATTGTTTGCCGATGAGCCTACCGCAAATCTAGATAGTAGGGCAGGACGGCGCGTTATTGATCTGCTCACAAAAATTAATCAACAAGGAAAAACGGTTGTTATGGTCACACATGATCTCGAATATACCGAGTCATGCAGTAGAATCATAGAACTTAATGACGGAGTTGTTATTTCAGATACCAAACGATAGTATATGTTCTATGTATCTTACAGTGAATACACTTGGTTTAGTGTGCTAATGTACTATCTTTCTTACGCGATGTCTCTCGAGAAACATACCTGATGATGTCTGAAACTGTCTGAAGTTCTGCTACATCCTCATAAGTAGTCTCAAATTGATAATGCGCCTCAAAGGTCAGTAATAATTCGAATAATTGGATAGAGTCTTCTGATAAATCTGATATCTTCATATCAGTGCGTATGCTGTGTGGATTTAGCGCAAGTGCGCGCGCAATAATATCTATTACCTCGTTTTGAATTTGTGGACTCGGTTCCATAAGTGTTTAGTGAGATACTTAGTATCTAAAATCTATTAAACTTTTTCAAGTACAATAGCAACTATATAATTATCGAATATTCTAGTCCAGTGGACTAAAATATTCTCCAAAAAAACACCGTTTCTATACAGTGATATTGAACCACAAAGCTCCCCACGTATTTCAATTGTTTTTGGATGTGCTCTGAGTCCCGCTTTAATAGATTTTAGGTACGCTTCTTTAATGCACCAACGTATCGTGTTGTCGATTTTGAGCTCATAAGATGATTTTTCCTGGTCTCGCTGCTCATTTTTTGTGAGGAAACCATTACGAGTCATGGTATTGAAATTGCGAACGCGTTCCATATCAATACCAATTGTGGAAATTTGACCACCTTCAATAGCAAGCGAGATGGCAATGCTATCTGTATGTGTAATAGAAATTAATGGTGGGGTGCGTACAGATCCAATAATTTCAACGTAAGGTGCGCCACATATTTCTTTCTTAATACTGAATGGTATTTGATTTGACGTGCCTAGTAGCAACTCATTTTTTTGAAATAGTTGATTTACGGCATATCGTGTTGCGCGCGCTCCCTGTGTAGACAGGATGCGCTTTGAGATAATTCTTTCTTGTGGATTTATACAAGATGTCTTCATAAATATATTTTTTATACCGTAAGATGTGGTGGGGTTTGTAGGCATACTTTTCTAAGAATGAGATTATCAGCGTGTCCCTCGTGCGCTTGCATTTTAAGTTTTAGTGTATCGAGTCGATATGCAATTGCAGGCGCCCCGTTTACTGAATTATATGTTCGCTCCTCTGAAAAAGCGACTGCACCAAGAAATTCATAAAATTTTACATGCTTTGGGTTGATGGCAAAAACGTATGTATTGATATTATGTTCAAAAGAAAAATGGATAATGAGCGAGAGAAGATTGAGTGAAATTTCACGTTCACTGAGCGCAAACCGTGATAGAGCTTCATGATCAATGGCAAATTGTGAGACCTCTGTGATTGAGGAATCATTAGTACGCAACACACAAAGTTCCTTATTAAAAAGTGTATCCATAGGAATTTCTCCCATGTCTTGGATCAATGATATGGTACCGACAGCATGTGTATCAAGTGAGCATAAAAATGTTGTTGCTCCTGGTTTATTGAGATATTTGTGAATAGGACTACGCTCCTCATTCTCTGGTAAATATCCTTCTTGTTTATAAACCTTTGATATAAGTCCACGTACTGCGTCAATTTTAGGTTTCGTATTAGCAATAGTATACGTTAGCATAAGTATAGTATGGACATATTTAATAGTAGTAATCGTAGTGGGCCATGTTTATTGAATGAGTGTGGGAGCAGGGTGTGCAAATAATTTCTTAAGTACGATACTATCGATTGTGCTGTTGCTAATCTGCGTGTTGAGTTTGCGCATATCAAGTTTATAGGCGGCGACAGGAATTATATTAGCAAATCCGTATGTTCGTTCTTCTGAGAGAGGGAGAGCTCCAAGTAGTTCATAAAATTTTGCATGTTTATGTTTGACTGCGAACACGTAGGTTTGAATGTTTTGTTCAAATGAAAATTGGGTAATTAAATAAAGGAGGTTTAATGACAACTCGTGCTCATTAAATGAGAAATTTAGTATAGTATCACGGTCAATTGCAAACTGAGATATTTCAGCAATCTTTTTATTTTCATTACGGAGAACATCAAGTACATCTTTGAATTGAGTATCCATGGGAAGTTCACCACTGTCTTGAATTACAGATATAGTACCGACTATCTTTGTCTTAATGTAAGCTAAAAATGTCGTTGCTCCTGGTTTATTGAGATATTGGTAAATGGGACTATATTCCTCATCTTCCGGTAGGTATCCAACTTTATGGTACATCTTAGAAATAAGTGACCGCGCAACTTCCATTTGTTCAACTGTTTTAGCGATAGTATAGGTAAACATAGTATTATGGACGTACAAATGGTTCATTAATGAGTTTCAGTATATCATCCTTTGAAAGGTTTTTGGGTGAATGAATGACCTCCCCATAGGTAATCGAACGTTTTGATGTACTCCACATTGGGTTATTAAATCCGCGTAGACGAACGAAAAGAATAGATGAAGCGTGTGGCGCTGATAAGGTAATGCCTCCCATAATATCACCAATATTTGTATCCTTGTTTATGCGCCCCTCAGGGAATAGCATAAGAGTCTTTCTCTTTTTTAGGAGATCACGAATATAGAACACCGCACGCATTTTCTCCTCACTAGTTGAACCAATGCTGAAGCATCCCCAAAATTTTAGTACTGGGAAAAAAGAAGGGTTATAGTTTTTATTTGTAAATACTTCGTGTGAGGTGGGGAAACGTACGGGTAGTATTCTAAGCCATGTTCTCAAGGGCATCGACATCAATATGATAAATGGATCGACACGTGATTGATGGTTTGACACTATCAGGGTGCCTTGTTTAATTTGAGAGAATGCTTCATGATTTGAAATTATATTTGGTCTGTATATGAGACGGAGGGGGACAGAGGCAAATATGTATAGAATAATTAATGATATTTTTAGAAATAAATCTGAATACGTCGGCGCTCCATTTTTATGTTTTTTCACGTATTATAATTATTAATTCATAAGATTTACCTAGGTCTAGCGTAGTAAAATGTTCGTGTTTTTGACGCTCACACTTATCTTATCTTAATAATGATACCTGTCTAGCGTATAAATAACCGAGGTGAAATACAAAAAGACACAGTGAGAGGAAACTGTGTCTTGGCGAGTTTTTCATTGTTATATTAGTGTGTAACAGAAAATTTGAGTTTTTGGATTGCAGTCATGATTGACTGTGCAATTTCATCGGTTGAGCGGTGCTTTTTGTAATCCATCGCGAGTGATTTACATGGCACCAGTGTTCCAATAATCACGTGTGATTGTGCTACGTATATGGGCACAATGGGCACGTGATGTTTTTGCGCTAACTTTACAAAGATGGCTTTGGCATCTCCCTCATGTCCAATTCCACCAGATCCAAATATGCCAATTACACCACCCCCCGCAATAAGCTTACCACTTAGTCTTATTGCATTTTTATTTATTTTCGCACTGAGATTTGCGCGGTCTACAGGTACCACTGATGAATACCTTACGACTATCAGTGTGGCTACCGTAAATAGTAGTGCAGTAATTGGAGATTTTTTTTTACTTCGATACTCACGATACCGAAGTGGAAATGATACCAATTCCTTTTTTGCCCAAAAGTGGATTTTTTGTCGAGGAAATGCTTGAGCGATTATCCAGGGATCCATTTCACTCATGTGGTTTGCCACCACAATGAATGGACCTTTCTGGGGAATCAAATGGCGATTGAATACGGTAATCCTTCTACCGGTTAGTATCGTATAGAGACTAAAAAGATATTTGGTGACCCAGTACACAGGCAGTGCTCCTAAAAAACATATCTAGATTGAGTATAGTAATAAATGCAATAAAGTCAATCAGATGTAGGGCGGTGTGCTGTTTGTAGTGTCGCACACTTAGATTTTTAACAGATCTTCTTCCATAACAAATCCGTACTGTCTCAAATATCAATCCCCCATAATGCAAATCCCATTATTTATGTAGTAGACCATGCTCATGGTATTAACTGACAATTATTATAGCGAATATGCGTCTGATTTAAAGTAGCCCGCAATATAATGAATATTATAGATATGTCCTAAAACGAGAGTACCCGTCGCTTGAGTCTTTGTTAATATATAAAATGTCGCAAATCTACTTCATGTAGTCAGAGTTATATCATTGCATTTATGTAGATTTCATATATGGTAATTACATCACTGTATGAAAAAGAGAATACTGATTACGGGAATTTGTGGGTTTGTCGGCGCACATCTATCACGTGCACTTAATGGAAATGAAGCATTCGAAGTGCATGGATTTGATTCCTCTGTGGATAAAGAACGTGATGATATATATGAAGCGGATATTAGAAATTATCACGATGTGGTAAACGTATTTGAGCATGTTAGGCCCGATCTTGTCATACATCTCGCCGCTATTTTACCAGATTCACACGTGGAAGAGACATGCTACCATCAGGTAAATGTAAGCGGTACGCGTAATGTACTCAATGCGATGAAGCGGTATGGATGCTCGCAAATCATTTTTGCCTCATCTGTAAATGTGTATGGTGAGCAAGAGAATGGAACGCTTAATGAAGACGATATGCTTCACCCCACGTCACTGTATGGTATATCAAAAAAAGGCGCTGAGGATGCATGTAAAGAATTTTCTAAAAATGGTATTCAGTATCTTATACTCAGATTTTCCGGTATTTTTGGTGAGGGGAGAAATGCGGGTGTAGTATATACTTTGCGAGAGTCTGTTTTACATGATGAGGTAGCGCGGATACCATCGGATGGGACCGATACACTTAGTTTTGCTTCAATTGAAGATGTAGTTCATTCTTTTATAAAGGGTATTGAATGGATGGATATGGGAAAAAGCGATGTGTTTAATATTACAAGTATCACCACAACCAGTAAAGGACTTATCGACTCAATTATTGATATGACAAATTCACAAGCGCGTATAGTGATGGCACATACGGATAAACCAAGACATCAAGCACTTGATGGGTTAAAGGCTCAAAAGTATTTTGGATTTGTTCCAAGTAATCCTATGGGTGTACTAAGAAAATATTTACAAATAAAATAAACCCTCACAAATGTACTATTTGTAAGGGTTGAAATATGGGCTTTCACACTGTGTGGAGCTATCCACTTATGGAGTAATAGTGTGCCCAATTTTTCATGGTGATCACGGCAGGGACATACACCTTTTCTACTCCATCTTTGAGTCTTCGTGCGTCGGGCGCAATCCTTTGAATCATCCTATTTTCAAATTTCTTATCAAGAAATCGGAAGTAGTACGGTTGGAGTGATGCGTAGCAAACATCATATCCCTGTGCTACCGTGAAATCAAAGATTGTCCGGTAGAGTAACTCCCGTATACCAGCTCCGTCTTGAGTATGGAAGGCAAAACAGATGCGCGATATTTCTCCCGTTGGAATCCCTTCGGGAATGTCCATAAAGTCGCGTCGGACTTGTATGGGTAGCAACTTTCCGTTTTTTTTATCCACAATTCTGCACGCTCCTACGAGCACATCCCCCTCATGTACCGTAAGATAGGTGGCGTCAATGTCGTATTCGTCCCTTTCCCGTCCGTCACTTTTCTCATATCTTCCAAATGCGTGAATGTGGCGGAACTCTTCTACTTCGATACGGAGTGGGTCGTCTTTACCTACTGTGGGTGGAATGATTTTTGACGTGAGAGTAGTTCCAATCATTGCGTGAGGTGCGTTCATGGTTGGCTCCAAAAATAACAAATCCTAATTTAAGTAAACCATAGGTAACTGTATTTTTCAAATAAGCAGTTACATCGCGTGCAGTACATAGACATACAAGAGGTTATCTGATAGCATGAAAGTGGATGTTGAAACTATCGATAGGATAGGAGAATATTCTTATGAACAGTGATGTTTTGATATTTCTTTCCGGAGCCTTTTCCCTTCCTTGCGTAGTTGGTCTTATCATTTTGATAAAAAAATATAGAACTTTTAAGCAAGGTGTTCACAAAGGGAGAATCATGGATTTGCTTCCATATGACGATGGATGAATGCATACAGTCTCACTACTAAACACCTCGTCCATTCGGTCGGGGTGTTTATTGGTAATTGCGTGTACTTTTATCTCGCGTTGCATAAATTCTAGATGTGCACACTAAGTTGCCGAAACATGTTAAATACCGTATAGTAGCGGTCAATGAGGCCAAAGGCCTTTTTCTTTTCAAGTGGCGAGAGAGTCGCGCACGGAAGAGGTAATTATTACAAGTATTATTTAGCACAATATATTATATGGCACGGGCATTCCCCCTAGAAAAACTCCGCAACTTTGGTATCGTTGCGCACGTAGATGCTGGTAAAACCACCACATCTGAGCGTGTACTTTTTTATACCGGCATGAGTCACAAGATTGGTGAGGTGCATGATGGAGCGACGGTCACCGACTGGATGGAGCAGGAGCGTGAACGAGGCATTACCATTACCGCAGCAGCAATCTCTTGCAACTGGACACCATCACTTATTGCAGATCGCAAAAGCGATGAATTTAAGTACACCTTCAATATTATTGACACTCCAGGTCACATCGACTTTACCGCTGAGGTGAAGCGTTCTATGCGCGTGCTTGATGGTGCTATTGTGGTCTTCGATGGTGTTGCGGGTGTTGAACCACAGTCGGAAACAAACTGGCGCTACGCCGATGAAGCGCAAGTACCTCGTATTTGTTACATTAACAAAATGGACCGTACGGGTGCTGATTTTGAACGCTCATACGACTCAATTTTAAAGCGACTCTCAAAGAAAGCGGTGCGGTATCAAATTCCCTGGGGAGCGGAATCAGATCTCAAAGGAGTTATTGATCTACTCAAAATGAAGGCGTATACCTTCGAGGGTGAAATGGGCATGAAGGTGGAGGAACATGAAATACCCGAGGAGTACAAGGAAATTGCTGAAAAATATCACGCAGAACTTGTCGAGCGTATCGTGGAACACGATGAGGCACAGATGAGCGCATACCTTGAAGGAGTTGAGCCAAGCTATGATGAACTTCAAAAGACACTTCGCAAGGCAGTTATCTCAAATAGCATTTTCCCTGTAATGACAGGTTCATCACTTAAAAATGTCGGCGTACAGCGCGTACTCGATGCGGTGGTGGATTACCTACCATCTCCTGTGGATCTCCCTCCGGTAAAAGGAACCAATCCAGATACTGAGGTAGAGGAAACCCGTGATGCGTCTGATACGGCTCCGTTTTGCGCGCTCGCCTTTAAGCTCCAAACCGATCCATTTGTGGGACAACTCACGTTCTTCCGTGTATATTCAGGTACGGTAAAAGCGGGAAGTTATATCTACAACGCAACAACAGGCGAGAAGGAGCGACTCGGACGCATTGTGCGTCTCATGGCGGATAAGCGTACTGAAATCGATGAGGTGTATGCAGGTGAAATTGCGGCGGGAGTGGGATTGAAAGAGGTAAAAACATCACACACACTCTGCGCAGAAGATAAGCCTATTGTTCTCGAACAAATTACCTTCCCTGAGCCAGTGGTAGCGATGCGTATTGAACCAAAGACTAAGAATGACCAAGAAAAAATGGGTATTGCAATGCGTAAGCTTGCGGATGAGGACCCCACATTCAAAGTGTCAACTGACGAGGAAACCCTTGAGACTATCATTGCCGGCATGGGAGAGCTCCACCTTGAAATTATTGTGGACCGCATGAAGCGTGAGTTCGGTGTTGAAGCAAATGTTGGAAAGCCACAGGTTGCGTACCGAGAAACTATCCAACGCGAAGCGGAAGCAGAGTACAAGTACGTGAAGCAGTCGGGAGGTCGTGGACAGTATGGACACGTTAAAATCCGTATCCGACCCATGGAGAAACTTGAAGAAGGCGCTGAAACTCCTAAGAATGTTACCCGAGAAGATCACTACGAGTTTGTTAATAACATCAAGGGAGGTGCCATCCCACAAGAATATATCCCTGCGGTTATGAAGGGGTGTAAAGAGGCAATGGCACGAGGATTTGTGGCCGGCTACAAGATGGAAGATATCTCCGTAGAACTTTTCGATGGTAGTTACCATGACGTAGACTCTTCAGAAATAGCCTTCAAACTCGCGGCAATTCATGCATTCAAGGAGGCGGCTGCGAAAGCAGGTGCGGTACTTCTCGAGCCGATTATGAAGGTTGAGGTGACTACTCCTGAGAAATTCATGGGTGACGTGAATGGAAATATCTCATCAAAGCGAGGACTTGTGGAGGGAATGGATGATCGAGATATGGTGAAGGTGGTGCGCGCGAAAGTGCCACTCTCTGAACTTTTTGGGTACACGACCATTCTTCGTTCGATGACTGAGGGGCGTGCAAATATGACTATGGAGTTTGATCACTATGAGGTAGTACCACCTAACGTTGCCGCTGAAATCAAGAAGGTGCGTGGCGTGAAGGACGTGACAGTTGAGGAGTAGGTGGTGCGCGTGATTCAATCAGGATTTTTTAGTTGCGTTGCGTACTGTATAAAACGCAAAAACACTCTCCAAATGGAGAGTGTTTTTGCGTTTGACACTAAACAAATAATTTTGTTTAGTGTCAAGTGATGGGCAGTTGCAAAAGCATCAAGGTTCTTGTACTATTGCCTGCACCGCGCCATACGGAGATGTGTATGGTTGAGGGAGTCTAGGATTGCTCTTTTTGACATGCAGTGCATGTGTATGGAAGTAAGGCAAGCGTTCTCGCGCCCTTTCTTCTCTATGTGTGCAGGTCTCTTTTTATAATTAAAAGAGTCGCAGTGTGCGGAATCATATCCATCATTATTTAATAATTAATAACGTAAGTTATAGTATGGCATTTGATCGTTCAAAGCCGCACGTAAACGTAGGTACCATTGGTCACGTTGACCACGGTAAGACAACGCTTACTGCTGCGATTCTTAATGTACTTAATAGCCGTGGAAACGGATATTCAGCAAACGTAAAGGCAGTTGAAGATATTGATAAGGCACCTGAGGAAAAGGCACGTGGTATTACGATTTCTCTCTCGCACTCTGAGTACGAGACTCCAAATCGTCACTATGCGCACATTGATGCGCCTGGACACGCGGACTATATTAAAAACATGATTACGGGTGCCGCGCAGATGGACGGTGCAGTGCTCGTGGTTGCGGCTACTGATGGTGCGATGCCACAGACGCGCGAACACGTACTTCTCGCAAAGCAGGTGGGCGTACCAAACATCATCGTATTCCTCAACAAGTGCGATATGGTTGATGATGAGGAAATGATTATGCTCGTTGAGGAGGAACTTCGTGAACTTCTCACAAAGAACGGGTTTGATGGCGCAAACGCACCGGTGATTAAGGGTTCTGGACTTAAAGCACTCGAAGATCCTGCATCATCATGGGGTGATAAGGTTATCGAACTCGTGAATGCGATGGACACCTACTTCCCAACACCAGTACGCGATCTCGACAAGCCATTCCTTATGCCTATTGAGGACATTTTCTCAATTGAAGGACGTGGTACCGTGGTAACGGGTAAGGTTGAACGCGGTGCAGTGAAGGTGGGAGAGGAAGTTCAGATTGTAGGTATTCATGATACCTCAACTACAACTGTTACCGGAGTGGAAATGTTCAATAAGCAACTCGATCAAGCGCAAGCGGGAGACAACGCAGGTGTACTTCTTCGTGGTGTAAAGAAAGAGGACATTTCACGTGGTCAGGTACTCGCTAAGAAAGGTTCAGTAACACCTCACACCGAGTTTGAGGCAGAGGTATATGTACTTTCAAAAGATGAGGGAGGTCGTCACACACCATTCTTTACGGGATACAAGCCACAATTCTATATCCGTACAACTGACGTAACTGGAGAAGTTACACTTGCTGATGGTGTAGAAATGGTAATGCCTGGCGATACTGCTAAGTTTAAGGTAAAACTTGTAGCACCTATTGCGCTTGAAGAGCAGCAAAGTTTCGCTATTCGAGAGGGTGGTCGCACCGTAGGCGCGGGAGTGGTGACTAAGATTGTCGCGTAACCCACATTATCGTTAGCACGTGAAGTACCATGACAACTAAAGCAACTGAAAAACATAAGAAGAGCGCGCCCGCAGGTGAAGTACAAAAACTTCGCATCCGCGTGCGTGCGTATGAGCACAAAATACTTGATGCCTCAGTGAAGCAGATTATCGATACCGCATTGCGTTTTGACGCAAAGGTAATCGGACCAATCCCACTTCCTACCGAGATAAAGAAGTATACGGTGAACCGCTCGACATTCGTATATAAGGATGCGCGAGAACAATTTGAGATGCGAATGCACAAGCGTGTCATCGACATCATGAATCCTGGTGCAAAGGTTATAGAAGCCCTCACCAATCTTTCACTTCCATCAGGTGTGAATATTGATGTGAAGATGATGTAAGTTGTTCATCACACCCGTCACGTACGTGGCAGATGATTCTGAACACCTATCGTTGTCAGAGTCTGGAAATATACGATCCGTTCGGTATTTACTGAACTGACAACACGTTGCGTTGTTGTCACAAAAAACCCGCGCCTTCGGCGCGGGTTTTGCGTGTATTGTGCTATGATAGTACACAATTATGACATCTCTCTATCCCCATGCTTATTTTGGGAACACCATTATTCCGATTGAAGATGCAAAATTGAGTGTCGCCAGTTCAGCAGTGTTGTATGGACTCAGTGTGTACACAGTATTCCCTGTTGTGATGCACGAGGGTGCTCCGTATGCGTTTCGACTTCACGATCATTATGAGCGACTTGTCCGCTCAGCAAAGATTATAGGCATTGATACGTTTACTCCGAAGTGGACATACAAAAGATTTTTTGAGGCAGTATGTGAACTTGTGCGGGTAAATGAAGTGAAAGAGCGGGTATTTGTCCGCGCGAGCGTGCATGTAGACGCACTTGTGCCAGGGACACGCTCGCGCGGACTTCCCACCACACTCAGCATGTTTATCTATGCCGCGACACCCATCGTGCCACAAGAGGGGGCGCGCATTAAAACAAGCGTGTGGCGAAGAGTGCCCGACTACGTCATACCTTCGCGTGCAAAGGTAAATGGTGCGTATGTTAATTCAGTACTCGGCAAGCAAGATGCGCTAGATAGTGGGTACGATGATTGCCTCTTTCTCGATGATAGCGGACATGTGTGCGAACTAAGTGCCGCAAATATATTCATGGTGCGCAGAGGAATACTCATTACGCCATCACATGCGAGCGATATCCTAGAAGGTATTAATCGTAAAACAGTGCTTGAAATAGCGCATACACTCAATATCCCTATCGAGGAACGTACCGTAGATCTCACCGAACTCTATATTGCGGATGAAGTATTTGCGTGTGGCACTTCAGCTTTTATTGCGCCTATTATCGAAATAGATGGGCGCACCTTTGAGGGTGACAACACCATTACCACGCGCATTAGAGAAAGTTACGAGGAGTGTTTTAATCCTCATGGCAATTTTGGCAAATATATGTCTCTTTTGACATAGGTTTCGTGTGATGCGTGGTATTTCTATTGACCCAACCCCCAATCCCCTGTATAGTACCCACCACATATGGCAATCACCAAGAACGCAAAAAAAGCAATACGGAGTCACGCGCGTAAGCGCGTATACAACATACGTCGTAAACGCATCCTCCACGATGTGATCCAGACCACACAGTCACACCTCAAAAAGGGAAGTGTCACCCCCACCCACAT
>DASUDI010000020.1:0-10799 GCA_036275695.1 Minisyncoccota bacterium
GCACTTTTAATATTTTCATTTACATCGGTTTTTATGGTATAGAGAAGTTCACCAGGAACAGACCCTTCGGCAGCGTACGAAGCACCGCCACTGATCATTAATACAATAGCAATTATTGCGGCAGTCATAGGTTTTGATTTAATTAGATTAAATAATGTAGTACGTTGAGGTACTCGTATTATAGAACGACTATCGCCTGGAATACTTACATTTTCATGTATACTATTAAAATGAGCATAATTTATAAGATTATTCTGAATACGAGTGCGAGATGCTTCAGAAAGTTTTATGTTCTGTAGTTTCTCAAAATATTCGTTTGTTTTTTTGTTATTAACCATATAACCCAAGTTTTATTTGTAGTCGCTTTGTGGCGCGGTTTAAGCGGACAGATACCGTATTGTTTTTCTCTCCTAGAATTTTGCCAATATCATTGGGATTTAGACCTTCAACATACGTAAGAAGTAAAACCTCTTTATCCTTCTCTTCCATATTTTGGATTATTGATAATATTTCTTGATACTCGGCAATGGCTTCTGTGCGGGCAGTCTCATCTTTCGGTATATCACCAGATGCCATCTTCTCGTCAAGGGAACTAACTTTTTTCTTTTTGTACCAATCTTTCGCCATATTATTAGCGATGGTGTAGAGAAAAGAACGAGTGTTGCTCATTTCTCTGCCTCCGCGCAGATATTGCCAGTATCGGGTGAATACCTCTTGCGTCATATCTTCCGCTAACTCTGTATTTGAAACTTTTATGAGACAGAAACGAAAAATCGCATCTCCATATTCAGAGAAATTTTTGATAAAAATTTTTTCTGTGTCACTCTGATTCATATAACGATTAGATATAAGTAACTCTTACATTGTATCGTAAATATTGGTTTTAAGTAACAGGGGGTATATTTAGATTGAGATGAGATAATGCGCTACATACAAGATGCATGGTGCGAAACGATAAGATATAGTGTGAATGTGAAAAGTATTTCTGTGCATGACCGTATGCAAGACGGGTATACATATTTACGCAGTGAGCCTGTGGGTAAAAATTTTCATGAAGATTTTAGACCCGAATTAACACCCAAGGAAATGCTTGAGCTCGGAGTTTTTGGGGGACTCTACATGACAGATTGCAAAAATGAATTCCCATCTACGTGGTTTAAAAACGCGCGATTATCTAATGACGGAAGACATCACGTCGCGTTGAATTATTTTAAGGTACGCGCGAGCCAACCATTATCAATGTGGCAAAAAAATGGATGGATACATCCCGACGATCCGCGCGGTTGGTTTCAGTGGTACTGTCGATATTATGTGGGGCGAAGGCATGAAGATGATGTGCGTCAAATAAGACGGTGGCATGCGTTTCGACGGCATGCGTATCAGGTCATGCATCATTGCATGCGTGGCGACGAAACATGTCGCCCACGTCAACGGCAGGCACTTTTGCATTGGGCGTATGATAGCCGAAGGTTGTAGTGGTGTATAATTAAGAGCATGGGTTCGACCGAAATAAAACTTTCGCTCATTTTCATGTTCCTTATGGGTGCTGGGTTTGGGTACTATATACTCAAATTTATTTTTGAGATGTAGGGGATGGCTGGATAGTACAATACCCGCACGCGAAGCGTGCGGGTATTGTACTATCCAAGAAACGCATGGGTATAGTGGACGAGCGTGCCCACTATAATCACTCCCAAGAGTGTCATGCCAAAGGTCATACTAAAATGTTCACGGTGGGTATCCCTTAATTCGGGAATAAGGTCGGTTGTTGCGATATAGAGCAGATTGCCCGCCACAATACCGGTGAGTATGTACAAATATTCTGCAATATATTCTCCTAAGAGAAGTGTTACCAGCGCACCGAGAATAATTGTTGTCGCGGAAAGTGTGTTATACAATACCGCCTTTTTTCGAGTACAGCCTGAGTGAAGGAGTACACCAAACTCAGCTATTTCCTGTGGGATTTCATGAAGCGCAACACCAATGGCTGTGGCAATACCAACTGCTGGGTTGATCATAAACGCGGTCGCCACTATTACGCCATCAGAGAAGTTGTGAATTGAATCACCAATGAGAAGTTTGTACGCGCCTCCTGATGCGCATCTATCTTCATGGGTGAAGTGATGGTGGTGGAATGTGTCCATGAAAAAGGAAAATATATAGAAGCCAAGGAAACCTACGAGGAGCGCAATAGGGCCACCAACGGGAGCTGTTGAAAAAGTTTCTGGAATAAGTTCAAAAAAGATAACTGCTAGAAATACACCAACTGCAAATGGGAGTATGAAGCGATGTGTGCCGGTAACGTAACCTTTCTCCTTAAATAAAAAAACACCCGTAAGCGAAAGCGCGGCAACGAGAGATGAGGCTGCAAGTGCTTCTATCATGCGTCATAGTGTAACAGTAGACATGTGAAATATCCAGAATCCCTTGTCATGTGACAGCCTAAGGGATATGCTTACAATTATTTATCAGTATCTGAAAAGATATACATGAAATCATTTTTTGAAGAATTTAAGGCTTTTGCCATAAAAGGGAATGTCGTGGACCTCGCGGTGGCAGTGGTCATTGGAACAGCTTTTGGGAAAATAGTTTCCTCTCTTGTTGATACTATTATTATGCCGACAGTAGGACTACTCCTCGGAGGGGTAGATTTTACGGGGTGGTCGGTCACCATTGGGGCATCGGTTATCGCGTATGGTAAGTTTGTGCAGGCGGTTGTAGATTTTCTCATTATTGCATTTGTAATCTTTATGATTATTCGCGCGTTGCGCCGATTTGAGAGTAAGAAAAAGGGGGAGAAAAAGGAAGAGTCTAAGGTAAATGAAGAAATACAATTATTGCGAGATATACGAGATAGTTTGAAGAGATAGGTGGGAAAAGTATGACGCAAAGAGTCGCGCACCCGAAGGGTGCGCGACTTTTTGCATCATATCATCATGAGTAACCTTGCTCACACGCCGTATTTATTGCTATCCACAGCCATTGTCCAGATTGTGCGGGATATTCTCAATGTAATGCATTATTTTAAGCCATGAAATCAGGAAGCCCGCATTTATCTGCATTAATGGTGTCATTTCGAAACATGTTATTATGGTCAGAACACACGCTAATGCTCTTCGTGTGAGACTGTTCTAAAAACATAGTGCCATGCGCGTAAGTGTGTGGCATGTTATACACCCTCTTAATTTCGCGTTATTGAGAGGTTCTTTACTAACGCCTAATGTTCAAATGTATTTATGATTACCACTATCACGAAACGCAATGGCACTGAGGTTCCTTTTGATCCGTCAAAAATAGTACGCGTTATGAAAAAGGCGTTTGCCGCTGAAAATGTGCCTATTGATGATGTCGCGTTGCAGCAAATGACCGACCGTGTAGTAGCAACGCTCACGATACAGTGTGACGGCAAGGAACATTGCGCAACCGTGGAGCGGGTACAGGATTTGGTAGAAAATACGCTTATGGAACGAGGCTATTTCTCGGTTGCGAAAGCGTATATTTTGTACCGTTTCAAACAGAGCGAAGAGCGAAAAAAAGAAGTGGTCAAGGAGATTGAGGAACAGCGTCTCATGATTGTGCGCACTGATGGAAGCGCGGAGCAATTTTCACGAGAAAAAATGAAGGCGTATATTTCTCAGTTTACGCACGGATATGAAAAATTTGTGAATACCAATGACATTGTTGCGCAAGTAGAACGAGAAGTGTATGACGGTATTCGTACTAAAGAAATGGCCAAGTTGGTGACATATATTCTACGCGCACGTATTGAGCGCGACCCCGCATACTCAATGGTGGCAGCGCGCCAACTCAATCGCCGTATTGCTGATGAAGCAATAGGCCATATTGGCGAGATTTCTGAGAGCGAGCGCGCGCACGCATACCGCACTGCTTTTGTTCGTAATATAAAAATCGGCATTGAGGGAAAAAAATATGATGAACGGCTACAATCATTCAACCTTGAAAAACTTGCTGAGGCAATGGTAATTGAACGTGATGATCTATTTCAGTATTTGGGTATTGAGACATTGCATGATCGATATTTTGTACGTGAAAAGGGAAGAGTTATCGAGATGCCTCAAATGTTTTGGATGCGAGTTGCTATGGGTCTGGCGCTCAATGAACAAGAGAAAGAAGTCCGTGCGATTGAATTTTATACCGCAATGTCAGAGATGCGTTTTGTGCCCTCAACGCCAACTCTGTTTCACTCAGGAACACCACATCCACAATTATCTTCATGCTATCTCAATATTGTTGAAGATGATCTTAAACATATATTTAAGGTTTTTGGAGATAATGCCATGCTGTCAAAATGGGCGGGGGGTATTGGTACCTCGTGGAGTAAACTGCGCGGTATGGGCTCGGAGATTAAAACCGCCGGCATTACCTCACAGGGTGTGATTCCTTTTCTTAAGATTGCAAACGATGTAACGGTGGCCATCAATCGCTCAGGACGCAGACGTGGCGCAACCTGTGTGTATATGGAAAATTGGCATATTGATTTTGAGGATTTTCTTGAGTTGCGCAAGAATACAGGTGACGAGCGCCGCCGTACCCATGATATGAATACCGCCTCATGGATATCTGACCTTTTTATGAAGCGTGTAAAGGAAGATGGACAGTGGACACTTTTTTCTCCCGATGAAGCGATTGATCTCACGGAAACATTTGGAAAGCGTTTTGAAGCGTTGTATGAGAAGTATGAAGAAATGGCGGAGCGTGGAGAGATTAAAAAGTTCAAGCGCATGAAAGCGCGTGATCTTTGGAAGAAACACCTCGGTATGCTTTTTGAGACAGGTCATCCATGGATTACTTTCAAGGATCCTTCAAATATTAGGTCGCCACAAGATCACGCTGGTGTGGTACATTCGTCAAATTTGTGTACGGAAATAACGCTCAATACCTCAGCCGATGAAACCGCAGTGTGTAATCTCGGGTCTCTCAATTACCCTCTCCATATAAAGAACGGTCGTTTTGATGAGGATGCGGTGAAGCAGACGGTAAAGACCGCCATGCGCATGCTCGATAATGTTATCGACCTCAACTTCTATCCTACGGTAGAGGCGCGCAGTGCGAATATGAAGCATCGTCCCGTGGGACTCGGTATTATGGGATTTCAGGACGCGCTCTACATGCTCAATATCTCCTTTGCGTCTGAAGCGTGCGTCGAGTTCTCGGATGCATCTATGGAAATAATTTCATACTACACGATACTTGCCTCAACCGAGCTTGCGCGTGAGCGAGGTGCGTACCAAAGTTTCAAGGGCTCAAAATGGGACCGTGGTATTTTCCCTGTTGATACCATTGCTTTGCTTGAATCAGAGCGTGGCATGACTACGGGGGTAGATGGAAAAGAGCGCCTTGATTGGGGCGTGGTGCGTGAAGCGGTGCGACAGTACGGTATGCGTAACAGCAACACTATGGCAATCGCGCCTACCGCGACTATTTCAAATATCGTAGGTTCAACACCAGGTAATGAGCCGATTTATAAAAATATCTACGTGAAGTCAAACATTTCAGGTGATTTTATTGTCATCAACGAATATCTCGTTGAAGATTTAAAAAAGTATGGACTTTGGAATGAAGAAATGCTCGCGGCAATTAAGTACAATGACGGAAGTATTGCAAACATACCCAGTATTCCAGTTGAACTGCGAGAGAAATACAAAGAGACTTTTGAAATTGATATGCGATGGATTGTAAAATCAGCGGCGTCGCGGGGAAAGTGGATAGATCAGTCACAGTCACTCAATATCTTTTTCAGCGGAACCTCAGGACAAGAACTTTCTGATTTGTATCTCTATGCGTGGGAGAGTGGCTTGAAGACAACTTACTACCTACGGACACTCGGTGCGACACAGGTTGAGAAATCAACGGTAAATACCGAAGGAACGCACATGAGAAAAGAAGTACCCGCGCCACAAAAATCTGTATCCTCCGTGGAAGCAGGTGAAGTGGTACAGCACTTACCACATGCATCAGTAGTGGGAGATGTGGTGGCTCTATCTGCTACACCGTCACCATTTACGGAGGCGATGCATGCACAACCTTCTGTGATTAAACCCAAGGTAAAACTCCATGTTGCCGAGGACGCGATTTGTGAAGCATGTCAGTAGTTAATAGGTAGTGGTTAATAAGTAATACCAAGTCTGTATGGCAATTAAGAAAGATGCACCGCCCGTTGATATCAATAAGCGCCGTGCCATAAATGGTGAAGATGCCGATGTGATACAACTCTACCCCATGCGTCATGAGTGGGCATGGCAATATTACAACGCTGCAAACGCAAATCACTGGCTCCCCACAGAAATTAGCATGCAGCTTGATATTGAACAGTGGAAATCGTCATCCATAATTACAGAGAATGAACGACATGCGTTTGAGACGGTACTTGGTTTTTTTACTACCGCGGATTCTATTGCGGCTAATAATGTCGTCATCGCAACGTATCGACATATTACCTCACCCGAGATACGTATGTACCTCCTTCGGCAAGCCTACGAGGAGGCGATTCACACACACGCGTACCAGTATATTGTGGAATCACTCGGCATGGATGAGTCAAAGATATTCAATATGTATCGGAAGATTGATGCTATTTATAATAAGGCAAACTTCATACTTTCATTTAATGAAGGTATTTTTGATAAAAATTTCAAAACGGGAACATTTGAATCAGATCAAAAGTTTCTTGAAAATCTTTGCATTTTCTCGCTCATCATGGAGGGTATCTTTTTTTATTCATCATTCGCGGTAATGTTTGGTTTTCAGCGACAAGGTAAACTCACGGGAAGTGCTGAGCAAATACAGTACATCATGCGCGATGAGTCGATGCATCTTAATTTCGGTTGTCAGTTGATAAACACCATCAAAGAAGAGCAGCCAGAATTGTGGACACCTGAGTTTCAACAGCGCATTATACATAATGTGCGTGAGGCAGCGCGCCTTGAGTATACCTTCGCGCAGGAAGTCTATCCATCAGGTATTTTTGGTATGAATGCTACGGGTTTTCGTCAGTACATAGAACATATCGCAGATAGGCGACTTGAGCGCGTGGGGCTCCCCAAACAATTTGGTGTAGAGAATCCATTTCCATGGATGAGTGAGGCTATTGACCTTCCCAAGGAAAAGAATTTCTTTGAAACTCGGGTGACTGAGTATAAAGTGGGTGGTGCGTTGAATTGGTAATTCGTGGCGTGTATCAGTACGTAGTATATGTTGCGTACTGAAACTATATACGTAGAAAAGCCCTGACGCGCGCGTCAGGGCTTTGTTGATTGATTTTGATTAGATGAACTCCATCTCCTCTTGATGAGGAAGGTGGTGCTCAGGATCGCTTTCGAAAAGATCTAGCTGTGTCGTGTACATGGTTACACCTATGCGTGATAAATCCAACATATATAATATCACGCCAGAAGTTTCAATTGTCGCAGACGGTGCACAAAGAACAAAGTACCGTCAAGATGTGGTACAGTACATAGATATGAGATTGGGATTTTTATTGCTCCTCGTAGCGGTTTTCTACGGAAGTAATTTTTGGTATACGCAATTATCTCGTACCTGTGTACTTCCTGTGACGTATACCATTGGTGAGGTTGATGCACGGTTTCATACGTCGAAAGAAGAACTTGCGCGCATAGCACGGCGTGCTGAGGCGGTGTGGGAAGATGCGCTAGGGAGAGATATTTTTGTCCATGATAATAACCAGGGTGTTCCCATCCACCTCGTCTTTGATGAGCGACAGAAATCTTCAAACGCTGAGGAGGAGTTGCGTGAGGATATTGAAGCAAAGGCTGGCATGAGTGAAAGTTTTGCGAAGCAGTACGATGTGCTCATCGCACATTTTCGTGAACTCAAAGGTGCCTATGAACAGCGTGCTCATCAGTATAGTGTTGATCTTAATGCGTACAACACAGAGGTTCAGTCGTGGAATGATAGGGGTGGTGCGCCAGAAACTGAGGTAAACCGTCTCAATCAGGAGAAAGAGCGACTTCGTTTAGAATACGAAACACTTAAAAGTGACTCAAACACGCTCAACGGTATCGTATCCGAACTTAATCGCATCGGCGCGCGAGGTAATTATTTAATACAAGAATATAATGATACGGTAAATACATACAATACGCAGTTTGGCGAAGAACATGAGTTTACGCAAGGAGATTATGCACAAAAAGAAATTCGTATTTATCAATTCGATTCTGAAGATGAATTAGTAATTGTGATAGCACATGAGTTGGGACACGCGCTTGGTATTGAGCATGTGGTAAATGAACAATCTATTATGTATAGTCGCATGCAAGAGCAGTCTGTACGGGTCGGTCTTTCAGAGGAAGATAAAGATGCTTTTACCGAACAGTGTATACAGAAGTCTTCATTGTGGGGATATGTGCGTTCGCATATGGGGTTGTAGCCACTCTTGCTAAGGAATATGGGTGACTGTATCATAGAAGGGGGTTTATTTAGATAATTTTTTTTTCTATGTTTCAGGAGACATACATGAAAAGGCTCAGTGCGCTCGCGCTCGCTATGGTTGTGCTCGCGCTGGGTGCGTATACCTACTATACGATTAAGCAGAGTAAGTACGTGTACTCAGGACCAGTGACTATACAGGTTGTCGGTAAGGGAGAGGTGTTTGCAAAGCCAGATGTTGCAACATTTTCGTTTACCGTAGACGCAAAAGAGTCAGACGCGACTACTGCGCAGAATAAAGTAAGTGAGACGATGGAAGCTATTCTTGCGTACCTTAAAGAGAAAGGTATTGACGAGAAAGATGTAAAAACTTCATATTACAATCTCAATCCACGATACGAATATCCGCAAACCACTTGTACTCAGTGGGGATGTCCGCCACAGGTAGGGGAGCCAACGCTCATTGGCTACGAAGTTTCGCAATCGGTTTCGGTAAAGGTGCGTGATACAGCTAAGGCAGGTGAGGTGGTCTCAGGTATCGGAGAAAAGGGAGCGCTCAATGTAAGTGGACTCAGTTTTACGATTGATGACGAGGATACGCTCATGGCACAGGCACGAGAAAAGGCAATTAGTGACGCACAAGAAAAAGCGCAAAAATTGGCAGGTAATCTCGGTACACGCATTGTGCGTATGACGGGGTACTGGGAAGATCAAGGATACCCCATGCCGTATGGCGTTGGCGGTGACGATATGTCAGGGAAGGTGGCAATGATGGAGTCAGTGCCAGCGCGCCCCGCGGAACTTCCAATGGGAGAAAATACCATCACCGCAACCGTAAACATTTCGTACGAAGTGCGGTAGATGCTTCAGGGTTGTCATAACACAACATAAAACCGCACATGTGCGGTTTTATGTTGTGTTTAAAATGTAAGTAAAAAAATGTATTGCAACATAAGGGTATCCCAGAGACACTTGACAGTTCACAAGGTTGGCGTATGCTTACATGTAATACGCCTGAGGGGCGTTTTATTTTTGGCAATAACATTTATAACATGAGTCAATTTATCAATTACCTTAAAGATACACTTGCGGAATTAAAGCATGTATCATGGCCTACTCGTGCACAGACCATTGTGTACACGGTATTAGTGGTGGTAGTTTCATTACTTACCGCGCTGTTTCTGGGGGCATTTGACTTCGGATTCTCACGCGGACTTAATTGGTTTATCCAGTAACGCAAATATCTATATGGCAAAACAACACACAGGAGGTGAGCGACACTGGTATGCTATTCATACCTATTCTGGATATGAAAACGCAGTAGTGCGCAACCTTAAGCAGCGCATTGAATCACTTAACATGCAAGATAAGATATTTGAAGTGATTGTGCCAACTGAGAAAAAGATACGCGTGAAGGGTGGAAAGCGAGTAACTGAGGAAGAGCGTGTGTACCCCGGATACGTACTCGTCGATATGATTGTGACTGATGATTCATGGTATGTGGTACGTAATACCCCTCGGGTTACGGGCTTTGTGGGAAGTGGTACACAGCCAGTCCCGCTTCGTGACGATGAGCTTAAGGCACTTTTGGGCCGTATGAAAGATGATACGCCGAAGCATCATGTAGACCTCGCTAGTGATGATTTTGTGACTATTGTGGACGGCCCCTTTAAAGATCTCGAAGGAAAGGTGGGGGAAATTGATACTGCTCGGGGTAAGGTGAAGGTGCTTGTATCGATGTTTGGTCGTGAAACACCCGTTGAACTTGATTTCTTGCAGGTAAAAAAAGTATAGGTACAGACTTGCGTGTATCGTATATTTCTTGTACGATACGCAGGCTTCAAGGATAATGTATCGGCTATGGAACGATATACATAAATAAGAAACTTATAAAAGCATGGCAAAGAAAATTGTTAAAAAAATTAAAGTACAAGCCGTTGGCGGTAAAGCGACACCGGCTCCACCACTTGGTCCAGTACTCGGACAGGCAGGCGTCAATATCAGTGCGTTCGTTACTGAATTTAATGAAAAAACACGAGACCGCATGGGAGATGTGGTTCCTGTTGAGATAAACGTATACGATGATCGTAGTTTTGATTTCATTACTAAGACATCACCCGCGTCTCGTCTCATTCTGAAAAAGATTGGTAAAGATAAAGGTTCAGGTAAAAACCTCGTTTCAAAGACAGGTGATATTACCCGCGCGCAGATACGCGAAATTGCCGAAGAAAAATTGGTAGACTTGAGCGCAAATGACATTGAGGCGGCGATGAAGATCATCGAAGGAACATGTCGAAGTATGGGGGTGCATATTAAAGGGTAGGTGGGACTGATAGGCGCGCGAGCGTTATAAAAAATCGCCTCCAAAGAGGCGATTTTTTATAACGCTCGCG
>DASUDI010000021.1:0-77568 GCA_036275695.1 Minisyncoccota bacterium
ATGAAAAATAATACCGCAAGCGGAACCATAAGCCACCAGAAAAAGTTTTGTTCTGGTGAAAAGAGTGACTGTATCGGCGTACCTGTGTCTATAATAATGCTTACGGGAAGTGCATGAAAACTAAATATCATGATGAGAATAGTTGCTGAAAGAGATAAAAGTATTTTTTTTGAAAATTCATTAAATGCGGGCTCATAGTCATCGCCTGGAATATGTCTGCGAAACAGTATAATGCCACAAACGGTAATCGCAATAAATAAAAGTATTTTTGCGATCGCACCATCTTCACCACTACCCCCGATGGATTCGTAATATGGAAATTTAATTGAAATGAGAAGTGCAAGATATAATGCAAATATGAGATTGATCAACGTATACCTCCCCTTCACCATGGAATAAAAAAGCAAGACACAAAATGTTGAAATGAGAAAAGCTGATTCCTTGAGCAATGAAATGATGTCAATTGAATCCATATATACAAGTATAGCGCGTTGCGTGTAGTGGTATGTAGCGTGGTGGGAATAGTAATAATCGCCCGACAACCTTCGGTTGTCGGGCGATTATTATATCCCCTCTTTCTTCAATTCCTCAATGAGTTTTCGCGCGCTTCGTGAAAGTTTGTGTGGTAGATCAATGATAATGCGGACATGAAAATCTCCACGTTGTGAAGGTGCGTACGGCACGCCTTTCCCTTTGATGCGAAGTATTTCACCATGTTTAACTCCTTCGGGTACTTTGACATCGATGGGGCCATCGAGTGTTTCGACTGCGTATGTTGCCCCAAGAAGTGCGTCTGAAAGTTTTACATTGAGTGTGGTCTCAAGGTTCTCACCTGATCGGTTGATGGTTTTGTGTCGCTGAATGTGTACCTTAACGTAGAGATCGCCCGGCGTGCCACCTTTAATCGCTTCGCCACGTCCAGGCATACGAATCATTTCCCCGGGTTCGATGCCAGCGGGAATTGAAATATCAATGGTTTCTTCTGTTCGCGCAACGCCCATTCCCCTACAATCAGGACATTTTTCCTTTGGAATCTTACCACTACCGTGACACGCGGAACATTCGCGCACTGTTGCAAATTGTCCAAGAATACTTTGACGTGTCTCGTGGATACGTCCATTACCGTTACAGGTAGCGCACGTTATCATTTCACTTCCTTTCTTAGCACCTGAGCCATTGCATGATACGCAAGAATTATTTTTTGCGAGCTTTAGTGAGCGGTTGGTGCCAAAAATCGCATCCTTAAAGGTAAGTTCAATGTCAATAGAGATATCGTTGCCACGCGCTTGTCTACGTCCACCGCCTCGTCCACCGCCTCCAAACATATCTCCAAAGTTCTGGAATATGTCATTGATATCAAACTCAACACCACCAAAACCGCCCTGGAACCCTCCCCACTGAGCATTACCGCCACCTCCCGCGTATGAACGGCCGTACGTGTCATACTCGGCACGCTTCTTGTCGTCACTCAACACTGAGTATGCTTCACTAATTTCCTTGAATCTCGCTTCATCACCTGTTGTTTTGTCGGGGTGATATTTAGAAGCAAGTTTACGAAATGCTTTTTTCACCTCATCCTTTGAGGCGTTTTTTTCTATACCAAGAATTTCGTAATAATTTTTCATAGTTGTATTGGTGATGTGTGTGTTTATTCTTCCTTTTTCTCGTCTACCTCGGCGTCTCGAATGTTTTCATCTTGCTTCGGTTGCTCTGTTGATGAGGCACTCTGCTTCTGTATCGCTTCACCTATTTTTTGCATCTCATGTGAGAGCGCTTCGGTTTTTGATTTGAGCGCATCTACATCATTTCCATCTTTCACTGCTTTAAGTGCTGAGATGCTTTCTTCGACTGATTTCTTAATATCCTCCGTGATGGCATCTTTGTGGTCTGAAAGTGATTTTTCTGCCGTATAAATGGTTTGATCCGCAACGTTTCGTATTTCTATGAGATCTTTTTTCTTTGCGTCTTCATCAGCATGAGCCTCTGCATCTTTTTTCATTCGCTCAATATCCTCGGGGGTAAGTCCTGAATTTGCTTCAATACGAATCTTTTGTTCTTTCCCGGTTGATTTGTCCTTTGCGACAACATTGAGCACGCCATTGCTATCTACGTCAAAAATGACCTCTACCTGCGGAACACCGCGTGGCGCGGGTGGGATACCATCGAGAATAAATCGTCCGAGTGATTTATTGTCAGATGCCATGGGACGTTCTCCTTGGGTGATATGTATTTCTACGGATGTCTGATTGTCTGCCGCGGTTGAAA
Organism: Minisyncoccota bacterium; assembly: GCA_036275695.1. Classification (GTDB taxonomy): domain Bacteria; phylum Patescibacteriota; class Minisyncoccia; order Phycocordibacterales; family UBA918; genus Damh-18. Next base: position 2,266 of record DASUDI010000021.1, read on the forward strand.
AAATCTGTTCACGCTTCGTAGGAATGTGGGTATTTTTTTCAATAAGTTTTGTAGAAACACCTCCCATTGTTTCAATGCCAAGTGAAAGTGGAATAACATCAACAAGCGTAATGTCATGGACATCTCCTTGGAATATACCTGCTTGAATAGCCGCGCCAAGTGCGACCACCTCATCAGGATTTACTGATTTATTTGGTTCCTTTCCAAAAAGTTCACGGACTCGTTGTACGATGAGTGGCATGCGTGTTTGTCCTCCCACAAGTATCACTTCATCAATTTCTTCCTTTTTAAGTCCTGATGCTTCGAGCGCGCGCTTCGTAATCTCAATAGATCGATCAACGTACTCATGTGCTATCTCTTCAATTTTTGCACGTGAAAGTTTCATGAGCATGTGTTTGGGACCATTGGCGTCTGAGGTAATAAAGGGAATATTTACTTCCGCTTCACCGGTTGAAGAAAGTTCATGCTTTGCTTTTTCCGCAGCCTCATCTAAACGTTGTAGCGCGAGGGGATCTTTTGAGAGATCGATACCTTCGAGTTTCTTAAATTCATCAATAAAGTACCTCACAATTTTTTGATCGATGTCGCGACCTCCCATATGCGCGTCACCGTCAGTAGACTGCACTTCAATAACATCATCACCAACCTCAAGTACGGTAACATCAAAGGTACCACCACCGAAGTCATAGACAACAATTTTTTCTTCCTTTTTACGGTTGAAGCCGTATGCGAGTGCGGCCGCGGTTGGTTCATTGATAATGCGCTTTACTTCAAGACCCGCAATTTTCCCAGCGTCTTGGGTTGCTTTTCGTTGCGCGTCATTGAAGTACGCAGGTACCGTGATGACTGCTTCTGTTATTTTTTCACCAATTTTTGCTTCTGCATCTGCCTTAAGTTTTGAGAGTATCATTGCTGAGACTTCCTCAGGACGATAATCCTTATCTCCCATGTGCACGAGTACACCTCCATCACTTCCCTTTTTTACTTCATAAGGAACAATTGTTTTGTCGCTCTGCACGGCTTCTTCATCAAAACTGTGTCCCATGAATCGCTTTATGCCATAGATGGTGTTTTTTGGATTGGTAACTGCTTGTCGTTTTGCAATTTGTCCCACAAGTCGTTCACCAGTTTTTGAAATCGCAACAACAGACGGTGTGGTGCGGTTACCTTCCGCGTTCTCGATTATAGAAGGTTCCCCCGCCTCAATGATTGCCATTGCCGAATTTGTGGTACCAAGGTCAATTCCTAAGATTTTTGCCATAATGATTATAAATGTAACGAACGAATAATTATATACTTCCTACAACAACGCGTGCGGGTCTAATGATGTGGTCTCCGCGTTTAAAACCTTTTTGCAGTACCGCGAGTACAGTATCTATGTCTTTCTTATCACTAACTTCTTGATTTGATACGGCTTCGTGTTCATGTGGATTAAATGCACTACCAAGTGGATTGATGGATGATACGTGATACGCAGTGAGAATTGAAAGTAATTTACTATACATTGCCTCAACCCCCGCGCGCCATGTTTCATCAATTTGATTCCATGTTTCTTTGTCTGCCATAGCGGTATCAAAGCTGTCGTAGAGGGTGAGCAATTCCTTCAATATTTTATCAGTCGCGCGCTCACGGTCACGTTCTAGTTGCTCTTCGAGACGACGTTTACTATTGAGAAAGTCTGCGCGTGTTCGTTGCAACTCCTCTAAGTGACGCATTTTCTCCTCCTCACATGTTTTCAACTTCTTTTTGAGAGCGGTAATTGTCGCATGCATATCTCCTTCTTGTTCCTCTATTTCGGTATCCGTGAATGTGTCAATAGACTCGTGCGCTATGTCCACATGGTCATTTTTATTATCATTTTCAAACATAGTGTGCGTATTATATATACGGAAATAGGTGTTGTCAAAAGTGCTTATATATAACGTCTTTTTACCTCACTCGCATCAATTTCAAGTACGAAATATGCAAAATGGCTCCATACGGAGCCATGTCGCTATCGCTTTGCCCATTGAGGACGCTTGCGTGCTTTGAGAAGTCCAAATTTCTTTCGTTCAACTGACCGAGGGTCACGCTTGAGCATACCTGCTTTTTTAAGTGCGCTTCGACGATCCGCTTTTTCTTTTACGAGAGCGCGCGCAACACCTAGTTTAATTGCATCTGATTGAGCACTTAAACCGCCGCCTTGCACCTTTGCGCTAATTTCGTATGTATCGATACCCGCACCCTCTGTTTCGAGAACATTAAGTATATTTTTTTGCAGTGTTGGTGCAAAGAAGTACTCCGCAAGTGGTTTTTCATTGACGATGACTCGTTGGTTTGTGGACTTGGTGATTCTTACACGCGCAGTCGCCGTCTTTCGTCGTCCAATGCCCTCTGTGTATTGTTTTGTTGCCATATACTAATTACTCAGTTACTACTAGGTTTTGTAATCGTAGTTTGTGGAGTCGATTTTTTGGAAGCATGCCACCAACTACCCGTTTCATAACTTCTGAAATACCACGCCTATCACGAAGGTGGCCAAGTGTTTCAATGCGACGCCCTCCAGGGTATCCAGAATACGTCTGGAACTCCTCCTCAGCACGCTTTTCGCTTATATCAAGCTTGCTCGCGTTAATAATTTTGACGGTTACAGGCTCAACAATGTTTTTTGCAAAATGAGTGGTGTTTTTTCCAAGAAGGACGGAAGCAGCCTCAGTCGCTACTCGACCAATTCTCTTCCCTGATGCGTCTATGATATATTCTTTCGTTTCCATACGTTGTTGTTATACAAGTTCTATGCAAGCCTCGGTTCTGCCTGCCTTTGTATCACCGAGCTTAATAATGCGTGTGTAACCACCACTTCTGTTTGCGTATCGCTTTGCGATGTCACTAAAAAGTTTCTGTACGATGGCGTCTTTAGGTTCACCGAGATTACTCATAACGAGACGGCGCGAGGCAACGGTGTCGATTTTGCCACGAGTTATGATTTTCTCGACATAGGGTCTAAGTTCTTTCGCCTTTGCCTCAGTTGTGGTAATACGTTCATGCTCTAAAAGTGAGAGCGCGAGACCACGAAGCAAAGCAGTTCGCTGATTGCGTGGTCGTCCAAATGTTCTGGTTTGTTTGTGGTGTCGCATAATTATTCTTTAAATGAAATGTTCATACTTGCAAGAAGTGACTCAATTTCTGCAAGTCCCTTGGGACCCATGCCTTCAAGTTCAAGGATGTCGTCTTTACGCTTCCGGACAAGACCGCCAAGCGTTCGAATGTTGGCATTTTCAAGCGCATTGAGTGTTCTGTTTGAAAGGTCAAGTGTTTCAATACGTGTTTTGAGTACATCGTTATCAATTGCGTCTTCGCCAGCCACATGAGTAACGGCTTCTGTTGTAACGGTCTGAGTTTCGGGCTGCTTGTGTGTCTCTTGAAATCCAATGATTGCTTTAAGTTGATGAATCATTATCTCAATTGAGTTTTCAAGCGCTTCACGTGCTGAGAGTGTACCGTCGGTCTCGACAAACATACGAAGTCGGTTGTAATCAGTACGATCGCCAACGCGCATATTTTCAACCTCGTAATTTACGCGTCGAATGGGGGTAAATACCGCATCAAGCGCTATGGTTCCAATCTCTACCTTATCTTTCTGATGAACTTCACGAGGTACGTAGCCTAACCCTTGTTCGATAGTACACTCGATTGAGAGTGTTGTCTTGTCAGTTATCTCTGCAATTACTTGTTCAGGATTAAGAATGGTGATTTGGCTTGGGAGTGTAAAGTCAGCAGCGGTAACCACTTTCGGACCCTGTACTTTGAGGTTTATGGTAAGCGCAGTATCGCTATGCATGTGAAGGCGAACGCGCTTAAGATTGAGTAAAAGAGTGATACCGTCCTCTCTGACACCCTTAATGGTAGAAAATTCATGTTCGAGACCATCAATTTTTACTTGAGTTATCGCTGCACCTGGGAGTGAAGAAAGAATAATGCGACGAAGTGAATTGCCTAGCGTGTGTCCATAACCTGGGTAAAGTCCGTCAATTTCAAAGATTCCAGAAAATTCCTCTTCTTTAATAACGCGTGGCTTTGATGGTAGTGCTACATTTGTTTCAAGCATAATATGTTTATTATAGTAACTAATATTATCGGCTGTAGTACTCAAGGACTTGCTGTGGATCAAATACCGTTGCGGATGGTTCATACAGTGGCTCTGACTTCTTTTCACCAGATAGGTTTTTAATATCAAGTGTGAGCCAATTTGGTGCGGTGTATGTGGTAAGTGTCTCTTTTAAGGTGGTGAAGAGGGGTGACTCCTTACTCTGTTCACGCACAGACACCACGTCACCAATCTTAACTTTGTGCGAGGGGATATTGAGCCTTCGGCCATTGAGACAAATGTGGCCATGAGAAACCATCTGACGCGCAAGGCGACGTGTTTTGGCAAGACCAAGGCGATACACGACATTATCAAGACGTGACTCAAGACGCGCGATAAGTTGGCTAATAGGTTGATGCCCTTGTGCAAATGCATCATGCACGTACCGTGAAAGTTGTTTTTCAGAAATGCCGTACGAGAAACGCATTTTTTGCTTCTCAATCAACTGTTTCTTGTAATCAGACGCACCACCAGGACGTTTACTTGACTTATTGCGAGCTGAACGTGCCTCAGAAAGCGCAAATTTTTGTGTTTGCGTTTTTTCAAAAATAGGAGCGCCGAGCCGCTTTGCAATTTTATATTTTGGACCAATGATCATATAAATTTCATTATTTACTATACACGACGTGGCTTTGGAGCACGTGGACCGTTGTGTGGTACAGGTGTCATGTCAGAAATCTTAGTAATAGTAATTCCCTTTCCTGAAAAACCTCGAAGTGCGGATTCTCGACCAGCGCCAATACCTCGAATGATGACATTTGCATCCTTCATACCCATTTGAAGCGCCTTATCACCGATTATTTCACCCACCTTTGCAGCAGCGAAGGGTGTGCTCTTTCGTGAACCCTTAAAACCAATTGCTCCACTTGAAGCAGCGATGAGCGTATTACCCTTTGTATCACAAAGTGTAAGTAGTGTGTTGTTGAATGTTGCGAGGATGTTAAGCGTACCAGCGGCAACTTTCTTTTTTGGAATTCGCGCAAGTGCTTTTGAAGAAGCACTTGCGTCGCCTCCACCTTTTTTAATAATTCGTTTTTTTCCCATATTTTAAGTACTAAACAATAAAACAAGCGATTCCTAATTTCTAGGTCTTCTCTAGTTTTCGACGACCAGATCCCATGGTCTTCTTAACGCCTTTAAGTGTGCGCGCGTTTGTTTTGGTGCGCTGACCACGTGCAGGAAGTTTTTTTGCGTGACGACTACCGCGGTACGATTGAATATCCTTAAGTCGCTTGATGTTCGATGATGTTGCGCGTTTTAGGTCACCTTCTATGGTAAATGATTCTACTTTTTCACGAATCGCATTCTCCTCTTCGGTAGAAAGATCAGTGACTTTTTTTCTAACGTCAATTTTGAGTTCAGAAAGAATTGACTGTGCCCTAGAAAGTCCAACTCCGTATACTGCCGTGAGAGCGTATTCGAGATGCTTATTTTCTGGGATGGTAATACCTGAAATTCTCATAATTATCCTTGTCGTTGCTTATTGCGAGGTTTCTTCTTATTAATAACATAAATGCGACCGCGTCTTCGCACTATCTTGTCGTCGGGACTTATTTTTTTGACTGATGATCGAACTTTCATATTTATAAACGTTTAGCTATACGTGCTTTACCGCCGTAAGGTTCAGGAACCACACCTACTCTATCCCCCACAAGAACGCGTATTTTAAATTTACGCATTTTACCTGCAAGATATGCGAGTGTCGGCTTTTCTTCGCCATCGAGTACAACACGAAAAAGCGCATTAGGGAGCGCCTCCTCTACGGTACCATAGACGAGATTATCTTTGTCTGATTTTTCCTGCATCAAACGTGAGAAGTGTAACAAATTGTTTTTAAAACGTCAAGGCAAACTCAGTGGAATATCTATTTTCTCTATTGCATCTCTGTGATAACTTCAATTTCTTCTATATCATCAGGGAATGTGGTAGCCCAAAATGGTCGCACTACGGTATTTGCATTTTCAATTGATTTGTAATTTGAGAGGACTTGCGTTGAGTCAGTCTTGCGCTTCCCGATGAGGTCATTTTTAAGTTTTTGCTCGTCAAATTGCCAAATGACTTTTGTATTGCCTCTAAGGGTGAAATCGAGAGAATCAAGTGTCGAAATATCGAGTAAAGATGTTTGGGGATCAGTGTACGAAAATACTAGAGATTTTGGATCACTGAGTGTGACGGGTTCATTATTATATTCAGGGACACCTAATTCTGCTAGGTACTGTGAAAACATATTTTCCTTAAATATTGGAGCGTGTAGTGTCGCGGTCTCTTTGATGGTTGCAAGTGTGTCACCATATTCTGTTGCAGGAAGTGAGGTAAAGGTAAAGGTTATGGCGTCATCATAGAGTAGAAAGCCAGCGGGTACCTTTTCTTTGATCTGAGTTAATAAAATATTACGTAACTCGACATGAAGTTCCTGTTGTGCAGTTTGAAGGTCTGTTGGATCAATGATGTACCGATCCCCCTCAAAGCCACCTGTAAATGCCGTTGTTGATTCGGCGTAGACGGCGTCAAACTGAGGTGAACCCTTGAGTCCCGGAACAGTAAAGCGTGTTGGTTGGATGTTGTACTTCTCTCCCACTTGGTCAGCAAAAACATCTACCACAATTTTTCCTGGTATGACATCCTCCGCGCTTGCTGATGCGGCGGGCACTTCGATACTTTCTTTGATTCTAAAAATAAGTCCATCGGGTGACTCAAAACGAGTATTCGCAATAAGTTTCTGTGGTGAGCTATTGGTGTTGTAGACGAATATTTTTCCAGAGGCGGGAACCTTTGCTTCCTCTTTACCTTTTGCTTGCACTTGCTTTTCTGCGGAGGCATCAAGAGTTAGTAATTCATAACTTAACTCGCCCGCCATGGGAGTTTTCTTGGCAGATATTTCTGATTGAACCGTAATTTCACGCACTTTTGGTTGTATCGTGATGGTTGCGCCACCAATAAGAATGTTGAAGAAATACGCTCCACTGATGATTAAAAGAGAAATAAGTGCAGTAAAAAAAGCACGCTTTTTCTTTACCTTATTACCGTCAATGATATCTATCGTGTCGATATCAGATACCTGAGAGATTTCGGTAGGTGCTGGTCTTTGAATACGTGGAGAAATATCTGTCCGAGGTTGTGATGATGGCTGACGTACCTGTGTGGGGCGCTGTTGAGTTGCGGGACGAATATCTTGAAGATTCCATTTCTTTTGCATACGTTTATTATAATACTATTCGGGGTCATTAATGTCGGTACATCCGTGAAGTTTGTGGAAAAAGCGAGCTCCGAGTGCGAGATACGGATCGGGTGTGGTGCCGGGCATAACCGCGCGCATGGTTTCTTCGGTGACCGTGTGTATTGTGAAATTTGAAAAATTCATTTCAGATAACGTATCTGAAATGATTGTCTGGCACGCGTTGTAAAAATGAGGGGGAGTGATAAGAATGAAATTTTTAGGAAGCACATGCTGCTCCTGCATTGCTTCTAATGCGTCTACAATGTTTTTGCGGTATTCTGCAACTGCGCTACCAAGTGGCGTCTCATCTGAGCACGTGGTACTTGTGTACTCACTAAATTGACGTTCTAAGTCTGAAATAGGGTTACCACGGGCTCTTGAAACAGCACGAAGTGTGGTGTTTATTCCCCAAGGAACGTATGAGTTATCGATGAGTAGATTACGTTCCACAAAGCCAAATTCCGTTGCCTCTCCTGTGATGTCAATGATACAGGCGGTGTGAACATTGGGAAAAATATCGCGCAAAATACAGTATGTGACAAGCATGGTTGTGTGCGCATTCATGATCGCCTTTGGAAATATTTTTTCATGCGCTTCTTCAGCAGCATCAAGAAGTTCCTGTGGAATGATGCCAACCACATGAGATAAGGATAAGGTCTTCCCCGTTAGTCCAAATGGTGATGAGACTGCATAGCCATTAATAGTGGTATCGACGGTTGCACGTTCGACAATTTGATATGTTTTGTGCTCATCATGTGTCACCGCAACATGTTCGAGGATGTCACGCTCAACGCTATTGACGAGATCAGTGATGATAGATTTATTTATCTTAAAATCAGTGTCGTTGTTGTATTGGGCACTTCGCGCGATGGTGAGCGCCCATGGTGATGAACAGGTAATAAATATCTTTGATATCTCTGCGTGTTCATCGATGTGACGTAGCGCATTCAATCCATCACTGGAAAGCATGAGTGATGCTGAGAGCAATGCCTCACGTACTCTTCGTGTATCAAGGATATCGCTCATCGTGTAATGTGCTGTTTGCCGAAAAGGTATGCGCTCGGTATACACAATGCGTGGGAGAGGCTTCTGTGGATCAGAAAGTAGTATTGCAATACCTATTGAGCCTGATGATATATCAATAAGCGCACCATATTGCGCATCATCGTGTTTTTTACCCCAAAAGAGCATAGGCTCATTATACCTCATGCCACGTATGATTTGTATGTATATATGGGAATACGGATGAGTAGCGGCGTGTTTATGAAAGCACAGCCTTTATGCGACGAATCCCTCGTGCTGACGACTCTTCTTTAATAATTTTGAATGTGCCCGTAATAAGTCCCGTCTCCTCGACATGTGGACCGCCACATAATTCTCGTGAATATACCACACCGTCAGTGTCAGTAATAGTATACACCTTTACAGTATCTGGATATTTGTCCCAGAAACTTCCCTCAATGCTTGAGTCGTTTTGCGCCTCACTTTTGGGAATGGTTTCAATTGATACCCGCGCTTGTTTCTGTATGGCATTATTCACATAGGATTCGACGCGGGTAATGACATCAGGGGCAACTTTATCATCGTGAGTAAAATCAAAACGAAGGCGTTCGCTGGTGATATTTGACCCCGCTTGATGTACGTGGCTCCCTAATTCTTTTCGCAATCCCGCAAGAAGGAGGTGTGTCGCAGTATGGTACATGACCACTTTTTCTGAGTGATCAGCAAGTCCGCCTTTGAATTTTTGCTCGGAGCCCGCTCTTGATGTCTCTCGGTGTTTTTCCATGAGTGACTTAAATTCGTCTATGGCAACGGTCATGCCCCGTTCCTTCGCGATTTCAATGGTGAGTTCAACGGGAAAACCGTACGTCGTAAACAAGTTAAATGCATTTTCGCCCGTTATAAAACGAGCTTGTTGTACCTCACGCGATGAATCCTTCACTACCACATTTCCTTCACGTTTCACGGGCACAGTAAGCTTGATTGCTATTTTATTAAACTCTTTGAGTCCGTTTTCAAGTGTTTTTCTGAACTGCGTTTCCTCACCAATGATGCTATCAATAATATCAGACTCACGTTCTGTAAGGGTGGGGTAGTGATTTTTGTAGTGCGCAATAACCGTGCGCGCGAGCGATGCAAGTTCATGGTGTGGTATGCCAACAATATCTGCGTAGCGTACCGTACGCCGTAGGAGTCTGCGTGTAAAATATCCCTGATCAGTGTTGCTTGGGTACACTCCATCAGCAATCATAAATACAGCCCCACGAATATGATCAGCAATGATGCGAAATGCCTGTGTGTGCTCTGAATACTTCTTACCCGTTAATTTTTCGATATGCTCGATGATTGCATAGAGCGTGTCAATCATAAATACGTCAGCATTGTTGTTTGCTGCCGCGGTAATGCGCTCCAATCCCCCTCCAAAATCGACATTTTGCTTGGGAAGTTTTGAAAAAGTGCCGTCCGCGTTCTTGATGTATTCAATGAATACATTGTTGCCAATTTCGATGAAACGACCACAGTCACAGTTTGGGTGACAATGCTCCCCATAGGCTGTGTCATGCGGTATTCCAAAGTCATAAAACATTTCTGTATCAGGACCACCTATTTCACCAACCGGCATGTTGTCGGGTATACCCGCGCGTGACCACCAGTTCTTTTTTGCGTTGTAGTAAAATATGCGTTCACCTTCACGCATGCCTCGCTTACTCCCCTCTTCCTCGGTGCCAATGTCAGCGGCTATACACGAAATACCACGCTCAGCAAAAAGTTTCTGCCACAATTCAGCCGAAACAGTATCTTTAGGTACTCCGGTGTGATTGTCGCCAATAAATGCACTTACATAGAGGTTTTGGGGATTAAGTCCAATTTCATCAATGAGAAATTGAAACATCCACGGTATTTGTTCCTCCTTAAAGAAGTCACCAAGTGACCAATTTCCAAGCATTTCAAAAAAAGTAGTGTGGCGATTATCCCCAACGTCCTCAATATCTTCTGCACGAAAACATTTTTGAGAATCAGTGAGTCGTGTACCCATAGGGTGTGTCTCCCCCATGAGAAAAGGCACAAGCGGCTGCATACCACTTCCCGTGAAGAGTGTCGTAGGGTCATTTTCGGGTACGAGTGAAGATGAGGGAATAATTACGTGTCCCCGCTTCTCCATATACGCAAGAAAGCGGGCGCGAATGTCATGTGCTGATATCATGGTGATAACTATACAAGAAAGAATAATATTTTCTAGGGCTACTACTCAGACACTTCTGCGGTTGGGAAAAGTTTCGCGAGGTCATTTTTAACCGTTAGAATAGGTCCCGCGCCACATATGATAAGTGCGTCAGGTGAGAGATATGTTTGCAATGCTTTGTGTACCTGCTCACACGTTAAAGCGGTGAGTGAACGCTTAAACAGTGTAAATGCATCCTCAGAAATACCGGTTTTGTACCGAGTGTGTGCTTCTGCTACTTTCTTTATGAGACTATCTTCAATCAGGGTATACCGTGTAACGAGAATTTGTTTAAAACGATTGAGTTCTGCCTCTGTAATACCCTCTGTATGTATGGCGCGTATTTCACGAAGCGTCGAAGTAATGCCACGAATCGTGTCACGTGGACTAAAAAAGGTCATAATGCGCCATACGCCAGTTTCTTGGCTTGTGAGCGATTCAATACGTGCGTAAATCCCATACGTAAGACCTTCCTTTTCTCGTACGGTACTCATAAGTCTTCCGGTAAATCCACCGTAGAGTCCCAGTACACTTATGCCAAACAGTAACGCGGGGTAATCGTGATGAGTACGTGTAATGGGGATTGTGCCACCAATACTAAACTCTATATTTTGCTTACTGGGAACATGGCGGAGTGTGATGTTTGTCTCAGTATGTGACTGTATATCACGTGGTGTATACCATAAAGTATCCCCACTGATTTTTCTCGGGTGAATATGTGTAAGCTTCTTTTGAATTCGTGCGAGAGTTGCACTTTTTCCGCCAGCGGTATAGTGCCAGGGACAAGAAAGGAGTATCGCGTGCAACGTCCGTATATCTGAAACAGTGACGCGCGAAATTTCTGTAATTAACGCATCAATATCGAAGACAGCCCTTCTATCATCAGGAGTAAATGATGCCTGCGCGAATAAGCGGTATGCATGAGATCGCGCGTCCTCTTTCGAGTCAGTGAGTGTGTTTGTGAGTAGTGTTTTAATTCGTTTCAATTCGTGTTGAGGAAATGTCGGTTCAATAAGCATTGCTTCAATGAGCGCAAGAACTTTCGGTACGGTTGAGTCTGTTGTCTGCATAATTACATCAATGTACCCAGCATCAAGTGATACTGAAATATCTGCCCCTAAAACTCCAAGTGCGTTTTGAAATTGCTCTCGTGTATGCATGCGGGTTCCAGCAGTAAGCAGTTCGCAATATACGAGACGACGAGCATGCTCCCGAGCACTATATGGTGTGAATGCGCGTATCGAAAGTATCATTGTGGTGAGATGTTCGTATTCACGGACAATGTGTGTGTGGGTGAGTTTCTGTGTTTCCATGATTATTGATTATTTTGTAGGAATATTCGTGCCGATAAATGAGCCAATGGTGAGCACATCTTCTGCGAAGAGTGTTTGAATCCTTGTGAGAATTTCCTTTGCGGTAATGTGTCTGAGTATATCTTCTGTTTCGTAAAAATGTTCCCACGCATCCGCACTCATATATTCAACTAATTCTTGCGCGATACCAAGACTGCTCGAGCGAGTGATGTATTCAGCGGTAATACTGCGCGCGATAACTTTTTTGAGGTGTGGCTGTATATCAGCAATGGTGAGAGTATCCAGAATTTTTCGTATTTTCGCGTAAATTTTTTTGTGATTAGTTTTCTTAGTGAGATGCACGGTAAGCATGCCAACATTCGTATCATATGTTGGTTCGAGCATGGTAGAGACTGCTGAGGCAAGTCCTGTATCGACAAGTTTCTTGTGTAAAATACTATCCTCTTCTCCCGCAAGAATGGTCAGCGCAGTCATAGTTTCAAACCAAGATATGTGGGGAAAGCCGTCGTGTCGAAACGCAAGAGAAAGTATATTCTTTGTAGAATTTCGTTTAATGCTCACGGTACGCACACCTTCTTGTTTTGGCTCGTGAATTGAAAGTCTTGATATTGTTTTTGTTGAGGAAGTAAGATGGGCAAAGTGCTCAATGACCACGTGCTTCATAGTCGATTCAGAAACATCTCCAACAATGATGAGGGTGGCGTTATTGGGGACATAGTATGTATTGTAGAATTGCGTTAACTTTTCACAGGTATACGATTCTATATCTTCACGATAACCAATAGTTTCATGTCCATACGGGTGCGTGTGGAGTGCGGTACCAACTATACCCACTGAAAGAGCAAAATCTTCATCACCCGCGTACATATCATATTCGCTGAGTACATTTGCTCGCTCTGGAAGAAATTCAGCGTCTGTGAGCACCATGTCTCGCATGCGCTCTGCTTCAATACGAAGCGCTCGACTAAAATGGTGTTTTGGATATGAAAAATAGTAACAGGTACGATCCTTCCATGTATTTGCGTTAAGTGTGATTCCTGTTTCTCGCTCAAATTGCATTGCGCTCGAATCTATCCCCGCGTCAATGTCGTGTTTTGTGGGTTTAAAGAGCATATGTTCGAGCATGTGTGCGATTCCGGTTTCACCACGATTTTCATCACGTGAGCCGACTTTATACATAATATTTGAGGTAATGATACCTGTTTTTGGCATATGCAGAAAAAGTACTTGCAAGCCATTGGTGCTCAATGTGTATAACGAGAGTGAGCCAACACTTTTTTGTAATGACAATACTGGTTTTTTAGTACGTTTCGGATTGTTCTTTGATGTCATGAATGAAGTTTTTATATTCTGCAAATACAGCATTAAATTCTGAAAGTATGGGATTTCTCAATCTTCGATTGAGTGCGTTACTTAATTCTTGGTAATAATGAATGCGCTCATCGTGTTGGGTCCCGTACTCTGATATAAACCCAGTGTAGTCATTGATGTACTCTTCAATAATTGAGCGCATAGTATGAATCTTCCCTGCCGCAAGAACCATGAGTGCTTCGTCGGGAGCGATTTTTAATTGTTTAAAAAATTCCTTGCGCTGCTCATTGCGTCCACGAGTATCATCAGAGGTAAGTGGTGGTTCGGTTATGCTCTCAACGATATGCGTAACAGTTGGTCCAAAATCATCAGTCATTTCCTCACGTGAGTAATCAGTGTTATGCAATGTTTCGTGCAACAAGGCAGAAACAATTGTGTGCTCATCCTCCGTATAGTCAGCAATAATCATTGCAGTTGCAAATAGATGCGTGATATATGGATAAGGGACTGAACCCTTGCGCACCTGCCCCGCGTGGAGTACTGATGCAGCCCGAATGGCTTGTTCTACTGGGAAAGTGTACCGCATACTATGTGAGTGTTTTGAAATTTGTCTTTCGCTCTCTTTCAAGGATTCGTTTTTTAACAACTGATCCGCCCCTATTATACCCACCTAGGGTACCATTTGCACGTATAACACGATGGCATGGGATATTTGGGTTAAAATTCGCGCTCATGATGCGTGCAACCGCACGCGCCGCGTGAGGATTGCCTGCCAAAATAGAGACCTCTTTATAACTCTTTGTGTGACCTGCGGGGATTGAGGCAACGATTTCGAGCACGTGTGATTTAAAATCATTTTTTGCGTTGCGCATATATTTTCTGTAACTTTTTACCAGCTGCTTCACGATAGGGACAGAACTCACAGGATTCACCCACTTTAGGAAATATATCACATTCAAGGCATGATTTAATATCGCTCAGGGTTTGTTCAATCCATAGATAGTCACCTTCACAGGGGACAAGTGTAGTCTTGAAGTGGAGGGTGTCATCAAATGAATCATAGTCAGTCCGCGCGTTTGCGTATACAAAATACCCTGTTTTTTCGACATCAAATCCATTTTTCATGAGAAGCCATTGGTACACACCAATCTGCCTCCTATACTGCTCCTCCCATGATGAATCAGCAAGTGTCTCGATGGATCCCTCCTTTGATGTTGCTTTATAATCAACCACAATGAGTTTGCCCGTGTCATTGACCCAAATATCATCAACAGCTCCTGATACTGTGAACCCTGTATTGTCGTGCTTGTGCTCAAGTCCCAAAAAATTATCTCTCCATACCGGTAATTCGGGATGTGCAAATGGTCTCGCATGTACACCATATGCTTGCATGATGGGATGTTGTGTCTCGTTTTTACGATGCACATCAAACTCTTTTTTAAACAATTCATCAACGGCAACATTTAGGGTAAATGCAGGTCCTCGCGGTCGAGCGGTACCGAGTTTGTTGTCAAGGTAAAAACATCTCGGACATTCAATGTACAAATCTATTTTTGATCGAGAAAGGCGCCACTTCGGCCCCCCATAATTCCAGTCACTATTTCTGTTTGGATTATATTTTTTAGTAAAAGTTGCCATTTGTAAATTATACCACGAAGATATGACTTACAAAAAAATCTCCGTATGGAGATTTTTTTGTGCGCATGATACATCAAATATTTACGTTGCGGAGAAGGTAGTTGCAATTCCTTCAATTACCACATCATCGCTGAGGCTGAAAGTCATATCGCCACCATTGGTGAAGAATACAACCTGGTAGCGTGAACCTGCGGTAGTTCCACGAATAAGTTCAATTGTTGTGGGTGTAAGCCCTGTTGTTGTGTCGAAACGAGCGGCTCCGAGGATATTACCTGCGGTGTCGTCATTAAACTCACGAACAACTACCCAACCCTTTTCTGTTGGAAGTGAAAGTGATTTAAGCGTAATTACACTACCTGCTGGTTGGTCATCGACAATTACTGAGCCCTCACCGACTTTAACGTTGGTATCACTTTTTACTGTGTCAGATTTCGCTTCTGGTTCCTGTGTACTCTTCACCTCTTCCGCTGACTGATCATCGCTATTTTCAGGCGCAGTCACATTTTCAGGTGATGATGAAAAGACCCATACAAGTAATCCTCCAATGAGAAGACCTGATACAAACGCAACAACTGTCTTTTGACTCTCCTGCTTCTCTACCTCTGTCATATGTATGAAATACTTACCTTATGTGCTTCTTATAACATTTTGATTATATCACGCTAAAATATCCTTAAAATACAGGAACTACATTCGACGAGATATGCGGTTTTGTGTCAAAAACTATTATTTTGAGCCACAAAGTGCTGATGCTTCACGGAGTACAGCATCAAACTTGGCATTTGACAAATGGAGTGTATGGAGCAGATGTGGTTTCCGCACAATGTCAGCACAGAGGATGGTCCCCTGTTTCAAAAGTGTTTGTTTTTGGTTATTAGAAATGTGCGTCAAGACCGTAATGGGATATAATCCGCTACGTTCAATTTTATCTCTGAGCGAGTTATGTTTAGGGTAATTCCAACTGAGTAGATTGATGCCGGCACACTCAGCATATTTTGTCGCCGCGAGCGTAAACTTTGTATTGGTGACAACATACAATGAGACAATGCCACACACATCATCCTTACACACTTGCAAGGATTGTAGATCAAGAAAACGAGCGTATGAATACATTGCCACTTGAAGATCTGATTTTATGCCCGGTTGCGCGTGATATTTTGCTTCAGCAACGAAACTGTGCTCAGGAGAGTATCCTGCGACGTCAATTTCATGCACCGCACACTTCCCTTTTATCATGAGTCGCTGTTTCGTCTTGTATCCCTCGGATTGAAATACACGACCAAGATAGTCTTCAAAAGCAAATCCACTTGGTCCCAGCGCAAAAATTGCACGTCTCATTGAGTATTTGGCCGCAACGGGATCCTCGCTATTTCGTAATAATTCAAATGCCCTTCGATAAATGTGCTGCGTGGTCATACCCTCCGTTAATTCAGATTCAATGGTATGAACAATATTTTGAACCTCGCTCTGACTCGCACCCGCACCACGAAGTGAAGAGATTAGTTTTTGTGGTCTAAAATCTTCAGTATTTCCATCTGCTTTGATTATTTTCATGTTCACACAGTATAGCACGCACAAAGTGGAGGTCACATATTCTCAGTTTCAATACTGTCAATTATGCCACCACCAATACATTGCGTTTCTTTGTACCAGACACAGGACTGTCCTAGTGAAGGAAGTTCGACATGGTTGTTGGGTAATGTAACCCGAGCGGTGGTCTCTCCTGTGCGTGTGAGCGTGATAGGAAAAGGCTTTTGTCGGTATCGAAATTGAGCGGTGTATGAATTGGTATCAAGCTCACTAATAAAGTTACATTCAGTAAGTAGTACTACGGCGCCGTCGCGGAGATGTACCGGCGCAGTTCCTGCGGTAATGGTATTACGTTCTATGTCACGTGAAATGACATAGTGTGCACTTTCTGAGGCGCTCTGCGCGTGAATCCTAAAACCTTGTCGCTGCCCGAGTGTGTAAAAAAGCGCCCCATCGTGCGTACCTATAACATTTCCCTTTTCATCAACCACATCACCAGGTTGCACGTCAATGTAGTGTGAGAGAAAGTCTTTCATATCTATTTCACCCAGAAAGCAAACACCCTGACTGTCTCCCTTTTTGTGAGTTGCAAGACCTACGTGTTCAGCTTCACTGCGTACATGTTGCTTTACCGTATCACCGACCGGAAAGATCGTACGCTCAAGTTGTCCTTGCGTGAGTGTCCAAAGAAAATACGACTGATCTTTGTCTGTGTCTACACCACGGTGTAACTGAAAGGCACCCCCGTGTTCGATTACCCGCGCGTAGTGCCCTGTTGCAATTTTTGTAGCACCATATGAAGACGCAAAATCAAGAAACGTACCGAATTTCACATACTTGTTACACATAACGTCAGGATTAGGTGTCCTACCTTTGCGGTACTCATCAATCATATACATCGCAACAGCATCGCGATAATTTTCCACGGCGTCACAGGTATAAAATGGAATACCCAGGTGGGCGGCTACACGCATAGCGTCAAGTCGTTCTGCTTGCCAGGTACAACGAATAAAATCAGGTTGCCACGTCTTTATGAACACACCAATGACATTGTATCCAGCATTGAGAAGTCTTTGTGCTGCCACACTTGAATCAACTCCCCCTGAAAGTCCGACACACACCGTATCTTTTGCATTGCTCATGCGCGCATCATAAATGATAAAAAGCCTTACTTCAAGTATAATTTTTTATTACGCACATGTTCTTCAAATGTCTTTGCGTAATAAAAATACCCATCGTCTCCCGTGAGGTAGAAGTAATCATCACTTTTTATGGGATTGAGTGTGGCGTCAATTGCCATGATACCAGGATTTGCAATGGGTGTGGGTGGAAGTCCTTTGTATAGGTACGTATTGTACGGTGAATCGACCGCAAGATCATCGATGGTAAGTTCCGCACTTGTCTTTTTGAGAAAGTAGGTAAGTGTCGCGTCAACTTGTAGTGGCATGTTTGCGTTGAGGCGGTTGTGGAGTATTCCCGAGACCCTACGCATAGACGTCTCATCATTTGCTTCTCGTTCGAGAATTGACGCAAAGGTGAGCACCTCGTGTGTCGTGAGTCCTGATGATGCGATTTGTTCACGTAGTGGGATAAGTGCCTCATGCATGGTATCAGTGAGTATTTTCAAGATATCTGTAACGCTCATAGTGTTCGCAATGTAGTATGTGTCTGGAAAGAGATATCCTTCATACTCTGCGTGGTCGATTGTATCGAAAGTTCCATGATAGCCTTCTGGAAAATACTTTTGAATGTCTTGCACGCTGAAACCCTCCGGGAGTGTGAGTATGAGGCTTGGTGTGTAGTACTCGCCCGCTATAAGCGCCCGCGCGACACGATATGATGAAATTGGATGCGTAAAAATATAATTTCCTGCTTGAACATGAATATCACGCGCATGTAATCGGAGTTGGAATCTGAGAAGTAGCGGTGAGCGTATAATTTTTTTCTCGGCAAGAATATGAGCAACCTCCCGTTGTGACGCGCCCTCAGGAATTTCTATGGAAATGTGCGTGGGGAACTCCCGAGGTGATGTATTAGTGCTCCTAAGTATAAGCAAGCATACCGTTATAATGAGTACAAAAAAAAGAACACCCGCGAAAATTTTTTTACGTGAGGGAATTTTATGATGCTGTTGCAAAAAATCAGTATGTAACTCCATAGTTAGCCAACGGGAAGATTTGAGGGTGCTTCTGATCGTTTTGAAGGAATGCGATTAAGTGTTGGTGTGGTGACTACCTTTCCAGGAAAATGAAAGATGGTTGCAAGCTCTTCGGTAGTAAGTACTTTTTTGGTGTCTGCTCCACTATAATTTTCGTACGCTCGTCGTTTGTGTCGATCGAGTTCTTCCTCCTTCCATTTTAAGGAATTTCGCTCACCTCTATCTTGCCACCACTTCCAATCAACGCCTGAGCGCCACCGCACCCCAATGGCATTACGGTTGAGGTCATCGTATGTGCGCCACATGGTATTCATCGCGCCAATTCTCTCTCCAGGTTGAAAGTTTTCTTTTTGAGCGAGATAAATACCGCGAATCGCTGTATTGAAAGCTGGCTTCGCAAGACTCCGCTCTATTGCTTTTACGGTGTCACGTTCTGTGTCGGTGAGTAACTGCATTGCATTTCCCTTTGTCTCCGCGCCAGCACGCTTGACTGCGTTTTCGATAATTTTTTTAATTTCATCACGCGCGGGCCCGGTCCAATCAGATGTTTTATGGAGCGATCCTTCTTTAAACGTCATGGCACGATTTGCGTCAATGAGTATCTGAATCCACATGTACTCGCCCTGACCTATTGATCCAAGGGTCTCAAGGACTGTGGCAATTGGATCAACCTTCTCTTCCTCCTTCGGCATATCCTTGAGTCCGTAATCAATGTATGTCTTGATAGGATACGCGTCCGCTTTTTTAAGACCATAATGAAATACCATCATAGAGTATTTTTTAGGATTCCACGGTATCTCTGCGGTATAATCAATATCGAGCTCGTATACCTCTATACCAGGATATTGTGCATATAGTTGTGTCTCGATAAGATTTTTAAATTTCTTTTTTGGTGTATTAATATAAAATGAAACTTCACCATGACGCGAGACTATTTCCAGACCATACGTTGGAGGTTTTTTTCCATCAATATACGTTTCTATATGATTATCAGGACCTGCAGTCTGATGCATTTGAACGAGCACAAGTTCCATCGCTTCTGGTGATTTAAGAATTTCTTGTGGTAGTCGAATTTCAAGAGTGGTGCGACCTTGCGCCCAGTCAAATTCTTTTCGTACGTAATCAAGCCATGCCTCAAAAAAAAGAAAAAAAAGTGTAAAAGGGAGCCATACAGGGGCGGTGGCGACAATAAATCCGAGTGACTCAGTGGGGACATCAATAAAATTTACAAATACAAATACCATTAGGAGAATACCAAAAAGCGCAAGTATGTATTTACTGTCTATGCCAAACCCCTCAAAAAATTTTAGAAATGCGTCCATGTCTTTATTTTACTAGAAACCCCCAGAAAAACCGAAGGTTTTTCTGGGGGTTTCTCTGATATAGATGCATCTACGCAACAAGGATGTAGTTACCATCTGGTAACCTCTTAAAGAGAGTTGTGTCTTGAAGGTTTACAATAATAGTGTTGTCCTTAACGTAACGTTCGCGGCGCACTTTATCAATAATCTCCTCACGTGTCAGTGGCCCATGAGTTTGGAGCACATCGCGAAGTACGTCTTTTACAACTCCCGCAGAGTACCCCCATTCTGTGAGCGCGTATAAACCTCTTCCCACAAGCACAAATCGCTCATCTTTGATGAGTTCATTATGAGTAGTAGCAACGTGTGCCTTTTTTTCAAAAAGTGATTTGATTGAGTCCGCAACTTCCTTAAAGTGCATGGGTGAACCATGACGTTTTACCGCGAGATACGCATAGTCTCTGATACCTTTCGCACGTACATTAGGACTCGATGCGTGACCCCACTCACCAAGCGGATTTTTATCAATTTGTTTAGAAATGCTGAGCCATCGCTTAAATATTGCTTCATCGCGATAGCACTCCTCAACCTCTCCAAGCTCGTGCTTCAATCGCGCAATAATCTCTTCTTCTGTTATGAGGTCATCTTCACTAAGTGAGTCAAAAATATTTTTGAGCGCTTTCTCTACGGTGCCAGAGAGCTTTTGTTCCAAGCACCATCGATAGTTAAACGAGCTGTCTTCCTTGATGCGACGAAATGGCTCACCAACCATAAGAATGAAAAAAAGATGATTTCGTAGTGAAGAATCTTTCGTAAGTTCGTCAAAAAGCGCTTTCTCATTTACTACGCCTCCAAGCTGTTGAATTGCGTCCTTGAGTTCCTCAAACGTATGAGTAAACTCGCGGTATACCGATGACTTCTGAATAGACTGAATACCGTAATTTTCGATCTGACGCACTCGCTCACGGGTGATGCCATATATCTTTCCAATTGCTTCAAGTGTTTGTGATTCAGAGTTGGCGCCAAGTCCGTACCTCTTTTCGAGAACATCTCGCGCTCTGTCGGGAAGAACAGAAAGAAGTTTCTTCGTCACCTGTTTTGGTTTGAATGTGATCATAAATTCTTTCATCAAAATATCCATCTTTTTATCACAGTATTTTTCTGTCGTCAAGTTTTTAATAACTCAGTCAGATTGTACCAGTCTACTGGACAATGATATTGATAATTTTGTTAGGGACAAAAACTACGCGCCTCACCTCACCGGTAAGGCGAGAATTTAAAAGCGAATCTTGCGTTACTGTGGCAAAAACAACCTCTTCTGGTGCGTCAGTATCTACCTCAACAGTTCCACGCATTTTACCGTTGATTTGGACACCGATAGTGGTCCTTTTTGTGATGATTTTTGTAACGTCTGCAACTGGTAGTAATTCGTTATGAATTGATGTTATATTTCCTTCATTGCTCCACAGTTCCTCTGCTAGGTGAGGGGCAAATGGCGCGAGCATGCGAAGGAATGTTTGATATGAATCATGACTTAATCCATGTTGTTCCGCGTGATTTACAAAAATCATAAGTGCACTGATTGCGGTATTAAATTTATAAAGCATGATGTCACTCGTTACCTTCTGAATTGTTTTTTGAAGCAACTGCGTTGTTTCAGTGTTCTCCTGAGTACTTATTTTGTGTTCATGTAATCCGTTTACACGCTCAAGAAAGCGTCTGATGCCCGCTATACCACCCACATCCCACGGATAACTTCCTGGCTCCCCGTAGGGACCCATGAACGCAAGAAACATTTTGACCGTATCCGCACCAAGGAGAGTAACCTGCGCGTCGGGATCGATAACATTTCCTTTTGATTTACTCATTTTATTACCATCAGGACCTAACACAAGACCACGGTTCACGCGCTTGCGGTACGGCTCCGTTTCAGCAACTAATCCAAGTGAGTAAAGTGCCTTATGCCAAAATCGTGAATACAAAAGGTGCATGGTGGTATGCTCAGATCCACCAAAGTAGACATCAATCGGTAGCCACGCATCCTGATTTTCTTGTGTGCAGAACGTTTCATTGTTATGGGTGTCAAGATAGCGCAGGTAGTACCACGAAGAATCAACAAAAGTATCCATAGTTTCAACCTCAGGCGTCCATCCCTCGCCGAATATGCGTTCAGTGCGTTCCTTTAATTCTGAACTTTTCGCAAGTGGTGGTTCGCCTGTGGGGGTGAAATCAACATCAGTGGGCAAATGCCATGGAAGATGCTCGCGAGGAATCGAGTGAGGTACTCCCTCGGGGCTATATACAATGGGTATCGGCACACCCCAATACCGTTGGCGACCAATTGACCAGTCGCGAAGACGATAGGTGTTTGTAAGTCTTCCTCCCACGTGCTCAGCTATTGCTTTTTTTGCTTGCTCTGAATGCATGCCGTCATAGGGGCCTGAATTTTTGAGCACGCCCACACGAGTTGTGGGTAATTCGTCAATAGTTTCAGAGTCAATTACTGAAATGATGTTAATGTTATATTTTTTAGCAAAAGCGAAATCACGTTCATCGTGCGCAGGGACTGCCATGATGGCACCGGTGCCATATGCTTTAAGTACGTAGTCTGCGATGTATACGGGTATCGACTCTCCATTTGCGGGGTTTACTGCGGTTATTCCAATGAGACACACTCCTGTCTTTTCTTTTTCATTTTTGGTTCGAGTAACATCATCCTTTGTGGCAGTCGCGCGTATATACGCATCGACCGCATCCCAGTTTTTAATGCTTGCTTTATGCTTCTGTACAAGGTCATGTTCGGGTGCGAGAACGAGATACGTTGTACCGTAGAGTGTGTCGGGACGAGTGGTAAATACGGTTACACTGTCTCCTGTAGAAAGTGGAAAATCTATTTCCGCGCCTCTGCTTCTCCCAATCCACTGACGCTGTGCTTCCTTGATATATTCAGGCCATTCGGTGAGTGTGTCGAGATCATCAATGAGCGCATCAGCAAATTGCGTAATGCGAAGCATCCATTGAGGCATCTCCTTTCGAATAATTTCATCACCTGAACGTTCACATAACCCATTATGGACTTGTTCGTTGGCAATAACGGTATTGCATCCAGGACACCAATTTACCATTGCCGTACCCCGATACGCAATGTCATTTTCAAAAAATTGCGTAAACATCCACTGTGTCCATTTATAATACTCTGGATCAGTTGATTGTGTGGTTTTATCCCATGAAAATGAGTTACCCATGCTCTCCAACTGTTTAGTCATGTAGGTGATGTTTTCAGTAGTCCATATATCAGGATTCTTACCATGTTTTATCGCTGCGTTTTCCGCAGGAAGTCCAAACGCGTCAAAGCCAATGGGAAAAAGAACTTGTTTCCCCTTCATGCGTGCAGCGCGCGCATAAATATCTACCACCGCAAACGCATGCCAGTGACCTATATGAAGATTTCCAGATGGGTATGGCCACTCGACAAGTATATATTCTTTCTCCCTTTTTTTGTCGCGAGTACCAACGTCATAGATTCTTTGCTCCTTCCATTGTTTCTGCCATTTCTGTTCAATGGAAATGTGGTCGAACTTCTTGTGCATACTAAATAACGCTTAAAATAAAGATAATTTTGTAAAATACTACACTGTAATGACTTATTTTAGAATAGAAGTATCGGTAATTACGCGAGTGTAGCACCAGTCACCACTGCCGTGTTCCCAGGTAATTGGCCTGCTCAGCGAATCAAGTGGCGTTGAATAGTTTATGTATTCTTCACCAAGTTTTGATGATGTGTAGAATTGAGCGCAAAGTTTATAGGTACTTTCATCTACTACGTCATATGTATATGGTGTACGTGTCTTCGGTGCGTGCGGTACTTCGATACCCACAAAAGTCGCTTCTAGATTAGTGGGAAGTGTTTTGTTTGTGTAGTAGTAGACTTCTATCTGTGATTGTATAATTATGAGATCTTGCACTTGTTTATCATCGAGCCGCATCTCACGAACTTCCGCAGGTCCTTCCATATTTGTATAGCCGAAAATAATAGATGCGATAACAAATATCGATGCCATGATGCCATATTTTTGTGAATCACGTTCATGTGTCTGCCAGTATCCGCGCACATCAAAAATGTAGTAGGTAAATGCACTCCCCACAACCGCGAGAAATACACACGCTTTAAGGATAAAGCGCACAGTGAGTTCACCATTGAGAAAAGTGTTTATAATCATAACAAGATCACCAAGCAATACCCCGCCACCAATAAGCAACGATAAGTACATGAGCCAGCGAGTGAGTGAAAGATATGAGCCATCATGTACTCGTCGTGCACGATTTACAAGTTTCGTAAGTGAAACATACGTTGGGAAGAAAACTATGAGCATCGCAATAGCAACACGTATATTTGACGCTGCGCTCTCATACTCCCAATAAGCATTTACCTCATCTGGGTAGATAATGGTTATAGTGCCCAAAAAGAGCATAATGAGCGCAGTGAGCGACACGTAAAGCGAGATGAGAGCGCCTAACTGGATCGCGAAGTTCTTTGCATTGTGTTCCATGTATTGTATTGTGCATCCGATACTCATTTTTGTAAACAGACCACTGATGTGTGGCGAGTGTGGTATGATTACGAAAATCATTATTTAATAAATGCATATTCATGAAATCAGATGACCTACAAAAAGCACCAAAGATGTTTTGTGAGAATATTAAGATAGGTTTTACGCCAGAATATTTTGTACTTGGGCTTAGTTCGGGATCACAAGCAACCATCTATTCACTCACACCTCAACACGCCAAGCGACTCCAACAGTATCTTGCGCACGAGATAGAACAATATGAGAAATCACATGATGTCATTAGTGCTGAATGGAACCCGAATATTGTGAGCCCAGTGCAACACATCAAGCCCCCAGGAGATTTAAGTTAGCTGTATCAAAACCCCACGTATGCGTGGAGTTTTGATTAAGTGGTGGGATGTGTATTAGTTCTTGTTTTCAAAATGTAGGTATACCACACAACGAGAAATGCAAATAGAATCGCTGCCAAAAGTGGAAAGGTAACAAAACCAAACTCAAACATAAATCGCTTCGCACAATCTCCTCCCGAGCTTGGGCAAGCTATGAATGAAGACCCACCCATTTGTATGTAGTGATGATACAGTGATATGACAAGCCCAATCCATGAGAGTACAATTCCATGACGAGGCATGAAGCGCTCCTTAAAATATAGGGCGGTGAGTACGAGTGGCACTTGTGTCCACAACATCATTCGCTCAAGCCAACAAAATCCGCACGGGACAAGACCAAATACCTCAGAATAGAGGAGCGTAAGAAGTGTAGCGAAAAACGTAAGAAAAAGTGCCCCATGCATACCTACCTTTTCAATAATCTCGCGAAAATTTTGCTTAGTACGCAAATCAATGAAGAGGAGCACTCCAAATACCCCTAGTATAAGTGACGTAGTCGCAAGCAGAATGTTTGTCTGCTGGATGAGTTCGATGGTCACCATACTGGTTTAAGATTGTGGAGGTGTGGGTATCACGCACCCCGTCTTTTCAGCAAGTTTTTCAAATGTTAATTCCCCATTCTCTCGTGAACCATCAGCAAAAACCCACGTAGGGTACCCCGTAATTTCCTTATCAATGCAAATTGGTAATTGACCTTTGCCATCTGGCGTTGAACACTCTACGTAGGGTAATTTCTTTGAATTATTAAAAAGTTTCTTTTGCGCCTGGCAGTGTGGACACCAATATGCTCCGTAGAATGTGGCACCACTATCTCCAATGCACTGCGCGAATGTGTCGTATGGAGTCACTGAATTTGTCGCGGTATCGGACTCTTTATTTGAAAGTGTTTTAATGCCAATCACTCCGCCCACTATAAGAATGGCCACGATAATGTATATGTGTGTTGTTTTCATATGCGTAAGTATATCATACACAATGAATATACAAGTAACACATCACTACCCTCTCCGAGTGCGTGAACGCTCTCCCTCTTTCAAAACCTGTTTACGAAGTCGTACTGACTGTGGCGTTACTTCAAGATAATCATCGTCACTCATAATTTCAAGTCCGATTTCAATACTTAATGGTCGGTGAGGGGTGAGCATAATGGCGTCATCCGAACCCGATGCACGAACGTTTGTGAGCTGTTTGCCCTTTGTGGGGTTTACCATCATTTCTTCACCTTTTGAAGTATTGCCAATTATCATGCCTT
Organism: Minisyncoccota bacterium; assembly: GCA_036275695.1. Lineage (GTDB taxonomy): Bacteria > Patescibacteriota > Minisyncoccia > Phycocordibacterales > UBA918 > Damh-18. The sequence goes on from DASUDI010000021.1 coordinate 28,295, forward strand.
CGTATACCTCAGCGCCTGGTCCTACATAGAGTTCACCTCTATCTTGTAGGTTCCATAACGAAAATCCAAGTGCCTTCCCTGATGCCATTGAGACCATTGATCCCGTTTGTCGTTTCTTTATCTCACCCGCGTATGGCTTAAAGCCAATGACGGTTGAACATAAAATGCCTTCGCCGCGTGTATCAACAATAAATTGATTTTTATACCCAAGAAGTCCGCGCGTAGGTCCTTCGAGGATAATGCGCACCTGGTCTCCGTGCATAATCATATTGGTCATAATAAACCCTCGTCTACCAAGTTTTTCAATTACCGCACCTTGATACTCACTCGGTATATCGACAGTCACTTCTTCAAAAGGCTCGTACTTCCCATCTGCGCGCTCCTCAATGATGGCTTGTGGTTGTGAGACTTGCAATTCATATCCCTCGCGACGCATGTTTTCAAGAAGAATGGATATATGCATTTCTCCACGTCCATATACTTTAAAAATATCGCCGGTACCAAAATCAACTTTGAGGCCAACGTTAATTTCTAGCTCCTTTTCAAGTCGCTCGCGTATTTGTCGTGAGGTCACGAACTTTCCTTCTCTCCCTGCGAATGGAGAATTATTGACAAGAAAATCAAGTGCGATAGTCGGTTGATCGACCGCTATCGCGGGGAGTGGAGTGGCACTCTCGGTGTCAGTGAGAGTCTCGCCAATATATATATCCTCAAATCCAGACACGATAACAATATCACCTGCGTAGGCAACGTCAGACTCAACGCGTTCGATACCCTTAAAGGTAAAAAGTTTTGTAACCTTCCCTTTTCGAAATGAGCCACCATCATGAATGATGAATAGGTTTTGTCCGTTCTTAATTGCGCCCTCATAAATACGTGCGATAGCAAGTCTTCCAAGAAAATTATCATAGCCAAGATTAAATACCTGCGCTCGGAGCGGAGATCCTTCTACATAACTCTGTGCGGGTGGTACTTTCTCAAGAATGGTATCAAGAAGTGGCGTGAGATCTTTTCGTTCATCACTGAGCGCGCGCATCGCGACACCATCACGACCAATAGCGTACACAACAGTAAAGTCCGCCTGCTCATCATTTGCGCCAAGTTCAAGGAAAAGTTCGAGCACCAATTCTTCAGCGTGAGCGGGGTTTGCTGCGGGTTTATCAATTTTGTTAATTACTACAATTGGTTTAAGGCCGAGTTCGAGTGATTTTTTGAGTACAAAACGCGTTTGTGGCATCGGACCTTCTTGTGCATCTACGACGAGGAGTACAGAATCTATGGAACGAAGTACACGTTCTACCTCTGAGCCAAAGTCAGCGTGTCCGGGAGTGTCAACAATATTTATCTTAGTATCTTTATAGGTAATCGAAGTATTTTTCGCGTAAATGGTGATGCCGCGTTCCTTTTCAAGCGCGTTAGAATCCATAGAGGCAGTTTCATCCGAGAGTGCGCCTGTTTGCTTCATGATTGCATCAGTGAGTGTTGTCTTTCCGTGGTCTACGTGCGCAATGATAGCGATATTTCGTGTTTCTTGTGTATGTGACATAAAATAAAAATGCCCGTTTCGGGCTGGAATATGGCTCTATAATACTAATAATACGTATTTTCGTCAAGTTCAAACTATCGCCTTCTGGTATTGATATGGTAAAATATACTTATGAGCGAAATTCGCGGTGGGACGCATACGACCCTTACTGAAACTTCGGAAGAAGTGGTTCGCGTACTCACATTAATCCCTGGTGTTACAAAAATAGCGCCCGGAGTTATAAGTTCAGAGCGCTCGAAAGGTGGAAAGCGATATATCACTGCCTCATTTACTAATGCTGGCATGGAGTTACTTATTGTGGGTCAGGGAGCCCAAAAAGTCGCAGTGCACTGTAACCCCGACATTGCTCCTTATATTTATGCCACACTTTCTCAACATAAAGTCCTAAAAAATTATACATTCAGGACTCGCGTACGGCGACCAGGTCTCTGATTAGTATTTCCTTCTGTTTCCTCGAAAGTTTTTTAATGCGAGCTTCTTCTTTTTGCGCCTCACTTCGCGTGAGTGCGTACGATACGTGAAACATTTTTTTGACTCCATGAGTACGTGTGTATTTTGCACTATGCTTGTCGCTCAGGTGTTCCCTAAAACGTCTTTCAAGGTTGGTGGAAATTCCCGTATAAAGCGTGTCGTCCTTGCATTTAATGATGTATACGTACCACATGCATTGAGTATACTGCATTTATTTTTCGTACCTGCAATGTAACTGTTTACTGTAAGAGATATTATCCTACCATGAACTCAATCACATCACCGTCATGTACAATATACTCCTTGCCCTCGGTGCGTAATTTTCCTTGTTCTCGTGCTTTTGCAAATGAGCCCGCACGCACTAAGTCATCAAAAGTTACAACCTGAGCGCGAATGTATCGCGTTTTAAAATCAGTGTGGATTGCAGCTCCCGCCTCAGGACCTGACGCTCCGATAGGAACGGTCCACGCGCGCGTTTCTTTCTCGCCTGTGGTGAAATATGACATGAGACCGAGTCGGTGGTAGCACGCGCGAATGAGCGTATCAATACCCGAGTCTAGCGTCGCGTATTCGCGACGAAACATAACTTTTTCCTCTTCATCAAGATCCCTAAGCTCATGCTCCACGCCCGCATCAATAATGACATACTCAGAGTTGGTCTCATCCATGAAATTCATAAGTTCTACCCAACGCTCATCATTAGTTTCGTCAAAATTATACGCGCCATGTTTCTTATTGAGTACATAAAGTATTTTTTTCATGGTAAGCAAATGAAGGTGCTTTATACTATTACGCTCACTATCTTCAAATTCAAAAGAGCGCGCAAGTCTCCCTGTTTCCAAGTGCCGACCAAGGCGTGTGAGAAGTTCATATTCAGTACTCGCATCCTTGTCGCCGCGCTTTGCGTCACGCTCCACGTTGATAAGGCGTTTTGAAACCGTTTCCGCGTCCGCCATAATGAGTTCAAGATTAATTACCTCAATGTCTGACATGGGGTCTACCGCACCCGAGACGTGTACTACATCTGAGTCCTCAAAAATGCGCACCACTTCTGCAATCATGTCTACTTCACGAATATTTGCAAGAAATTTATTACCAAGTCCTTCTCCTGCGGATGCACCCTTCACAAGTCCCGCAATATCAACAAATTCAACAATTGCGGGTATGACTTTCTCTGACCCTGAAAGATTTGAAAGTGTCGCGAGGCGAGGGTCGGGTACCGCAACGATACCGACAGAGGGGTCGATAGTACAAAACGGATAGTTTTCCGCAGGTACTGAGTTTTTAGTAAGCGCATTAAATAAAGTGCTCTTCCCCACATTTGGGAGACCGACAATTCCGACTGATAGTGACATGGTGCTAGACTACCAGAATTTCAAATAAAAATACAGTGTTTAAAATAATTCAAAAGTGTGCTCTTTTTTAATCAACCTAAATACAGTGGACTTCAATACAATCGTGTGATAATTTTTTATAAATTTGTACATTCAGTTTGTTCTTTATAACTAAGTGAGGTATGACATGGGGTACGCTCCTACACTCGGTGGCCTTTATAAATTACAGGAATTTCTCACCCAACATGGTCACGAAATGCCCATTTTTTTTATGGACATTGATAACGCCACCGCGGGATATGAATGGTCACTTTCTAGTCAGCGTCAAGGTAGAAAAATTACAATTGAACGCGCAATCAAGAAGTACGGTAAAACATCAGCTGTAATGAATGTTAAACTCAGCAGTGAATGCGAGAGGCGTTCCATAATTTTTTCCTCACCCACACATCTATCACTCAACAACCACTGCGAACGCGACGTAATTTCACCACGTATGCCATCAGTAGTACTTAGCTATGTGGCACGAGAAAATGAATTTCTCCACTTTGTAAGTGGAAAAGATATTCACTCAAAAATCATTAATCTCTCGCGATGGGGAAAAGAAGACGTCACGCGAGGCGACCGAATACTCTTTAGTTTGTTTCCGTGGTACTACGCAAAAAAGTCATTTTAAACGCATAACTACAAGTCCCCCGACAAAATGCCGGGGGACTTAATTTTTAAAATAAATATCGCTACATTCCCTTTGTACCTAAGTGATGGACTTTAACAATCCAGCGATTAAGTATTTTTTCCTCAACACGTTCGGATGGACCGAAAACACTTACATGTGTTTTTATTCCTGCAAAGCCAAGAATGCCATGTGTAATTTCGTTAGTGAAGTCACCAAATTTCCACCATGTTTTAAATGGTGAGTGCGTTCCAGCGACAACAATTACTCGCGCTGTTTTGCCCTTGAGTCTTTGAACAAGTTTTTTAGTTTGTTTGTCAAAATTGAATGCGAATCCAGGTAACCACATGCGGTCAAAAAGACCCTTTAAAACTGCGGGCATAGTGCACCACCAGTTTGGATAGATAAAGACGACATGATCAGCCTGAATAATTTCCTCTTGAAGATGTATGAGGTCTGGTTCGAGTGCTTGTATTTCTCGATATCCCGCGTGAAGAATTGGATCAAATTTAAGATCACTTATGTTTACTCGTTCAACATCAAAACCGGCGTCTTTCGCGCCACTCACATACGCATCTGCGAGCTTACCCGTAAAAGAATCGGTGTGAGGATTCCCCAGAAAAACTAGAATTTTTTTCATAACAATTTACAACATCTTATCATACGTAAGAAACGTAAAAGATGTATTCGTGTGTATTGTGGATATATTATCTATGTATCGTGCCATTAGGGTTGAATTGTGTAGCGCTTCGATTTTGCGTTTGTGGCATTTTATCACCCATGAGTGCTTGCAATTCTGCTTGATACTTTGGTAACACCTTCATAGCTGCTGCCATTTGATCTTTTCCACCTTTCATTTCTGCCTGAATTTCAAGAGCGATTTTTTCAAATAATTTTGGATCTTTTTCTACCATAGTCATGATGAGTTCTTGTTGATCCTTTGGCACATCCTTGAGTTGTTTCTCAAGAAGTTTACGCATCATGAAATTTTTTGCTTTACCTAACATAGATGTAAATTATATCAGAAAGTACGCGGTACACAAAGTACTCGTTATTATGTTTTTGTAGTTATTACGCTCTATCCTGCTTGTGTATTTTACAGGTACTTAAAACGTGATATATTTTGTTGGGTTTATTTTAATGGAGGTTCTAATGACTGCGGGGAGTTCCTTGAATTTTAAGCAACGCAAAACCGTGTGCGACTGCGGTCGTCCACTACGACTTACGAACACTGATGGTGTGTGTGGGGCGTGTGCGTTAAAGAATGGTGCCATTGTGGGCGTACTTGGGCAAGATTCGCCTGAAACTCGCTCCTATGGGAAGCCACACTCTGCACGAGCGTGGTATAGCGCAAGGCAAGAGCGAAGTTTGTGATAAAAACACCCCCTTACACAAGGTGACAAGGGGGTGTTTTTTTTATTTTTAAAACTTACACAAGTATAGTGACTTTGTTTGAGTTAATTTCAAGCACTCCTTTTTGAATTTCAAAGGTTCTCTCAGTATCAGGAGTCACGACACGGATGGTACCTTCGCGTAGCATAGAGATGAGTGGTGCGTGGTGGGCGAGTATCGTCATCACTCCTTCACTTCCGGGGACAGTCACTGAAATTGCATCACCTGAGAATAGTTGTGAATCGACTTTTGATATGACAAGTCTTAATTTTTTTACATCTGACATACTATTTGCCTGTGGCAAGAACCTCGTCTATACCACCCTTCATATAGAAATCTTGCTCATTTCGGTCATCATGTTTGCCATCAAGGATTTCACCAAATCCTCGTATAGTTTCCGCGAGAGAGACATACGCACCCGGCGCACCCGTAAATACTTCAGCAACAGAAAAAGGTTGTGAGAGAAACTTTTGAATTTTCCGAGCTCGGAATACGGTAACTTTATCATCATCGGAAAGTTCCTCGATTCCAAGAATCGCAATAATATCTTGTAAGTCCTTATAGCGTTGCAGTATGAGTTTGACTCCTTGCGCCACGCGGTAGTGCTCAGTACCCACAATTTGAGGATCAAGTGCCGACGAGTTACTTTCAAGTGGGTCAATCGCGGGGTAAATGCCGAGTGAAGCAAGTGCGCGAGAAAGTACCACTGTTGAGTCAAGGTGTGAAAATGTTGTCGCGGGCGCGGGGTCAGTGAGGTCATCAGCAGGTACATATACCGCCTGAACTGAGGTGATTGAACCTTTTTTTGTTGAGGTGATTCGTTCTTGCATTTTACCCATTTCCTCCGCAAGTGTTGGTTGGTATCCTACCGCTGAAGAAACGCGGCCCAGCAATGATGAAACCTCTTGTCCTGCCTGCGTAAAGCGAAACACGTTATCCATGAAGAAGAGCACGTCTTTACCACCGAGGTCACGCAATGCCTCAGCCATGGTGAGACCGGTAAGTCCTACGCGCGCGCGTGCACCAGGAACTTCGTTCATCTGCCCAAATACAAGTGCGGTTTTGTCGAGTACGCCTGAATCTTTCATCTCATGGTATAAATCATTTCCTTCACGGACACGTTCGCCTACACCCGCAAAGACTGAGTACCCTCCGTGTTCAGATGCGACATTGTGAATGAGTTCCTGTATAAGTACGGTTTTTCCTACACCTGCGCCTCCAAAGAGACCGACCTTACCTCCTTTAATAAAAGGAGCAAGTAGGTCCACAGATTTAATACCGGTCTCAAAAACCTCCATTGAGGTGGACTGTTCAATAAACGCGGGAGCTTCTTGGTGAATTCCCCGTGTCTCAGTAGCAGAAAGATTACTCCCAGCATCAAGTGTTTGTCCAAGAACGTTAAAAAGTCTCCCCAGCGTCTGTTCACCAACTGGGACAGAAATTGCACCTCCTGTGTCCAACACCTCAAGCCCTCGTTCTAAGCCCTGTGTGTCTTCCATTGCTATGGCGCGCACACGGTCAAGACCTAGATGTTGAGCAACCTCGAGCACAATCTCTGAGTCGCCATGTTTCACGCGAAGAGCGTTAAGAAGCTCGGGTACCCCCTCAGGAAAATGAACATCAACGACAGGGCCAATAATTTGTGTAATGATTCCTTTTTTCATACGTTCTCTTTGCTGTCTTATAATAACCTTCCTTGCGTCTCATAAACGCTGTATGCGACACATCACCTGTGTGGTGTGTCGGAACAGTGTTTATTCTATCGCTGCATCGCTTCGATACCTCCCGTAATCTCTGACACCTCTGCGGTAATCATTGCCTGGCGCTCTTTGTTGTAGAGTAACGTCAGAGAACGCACCATATCTTTTGTTTTATCAGTTGCGTTTTTCATTGCAATCATGCGCGCTGAATGCTCCGAGGCTTTATTTTCGAGAAGCGCGTGATACACCATAATTTCTACAATAAGTGCAAATATCACATCGAAAAGTGCGGTGGGTGGCTGTTCAGTAATGTACACAACAGGTGAGGATGGTGACGCATCATTACTATATCTACCTTCTCGTGGAAGAATATCGTGAACCATCCTTCTTACTTCATCAGGCACCACAGGAAGAATTTGATGCGTTCGGGGATGCTGTTCAAATGTTGAGATGAAATTTTGGAATACTATGTGTACGGTATGATATGTGTTCGAAGAAAACGCGTTGAGGATGTGTGTTACGGTTGATTGCACGTCAGTAATCTGTATGTCGTCAGAAATATTGATAAAGTGTCGCGGTACTACATATCCTCGATTTTTGAAGTACTCGTATCCCTTTTTCCCAAAAGCAACAATTTCAACTTCATTTTTATTGTAGTGCGAGATATGCGACTCAGCCTCCTTGATGACCGCACTATTGAGGTTTCCCGCGAGCCCCTTATCTGACGTAACAACAATTACACAATGATGCGTTCCCGCACCGGGCGTGAGGAAACTGTGCGACTGTGCGTCATGGCTGCGAGAAATGTTTTCAAGAATACGAAACGCCGCCTCGGCAAAATGACGTCCTTCAAGCGCTCGTTGCTGACTTTTGCGCATTTTAACCGCAGAAACCGCCTCCATTGCCTTGGTGACTTTTCCTGTTTTCTGTGTTGCGATTATTTTGTTTTTAACGTGTTTTAGTGCCATGGAGCCAGTTAGGTGGTGGTTGCGTAATAATGTTGATGTGCATTCTTGAAATCAGCAATTGATGTTGTAATGTCAGAAATAAGCGCGTCAGTGAGTTCGCGACCTTTTTCGAGCGTATCAAGAATATGGGTACGATCACGCTCAATAAATTCGATAAACATCTCTTCTACTGCACGCACCTTTTCAGGTTGTACGCCATTGAATATGCCGTTATTTGCCGCAAAAATAGCAACAACTTGTTTAAAGAATGGCACTGGCTGATTTTGTGGCTGTTTTAATAATTCAACGTACGTGCGTCCTGAATCAATGCGCTTTTTGGTTTCCTCATCAAGATCAGACGCAAACTGCATGAATGCTTCAAGTTCACGAAACTGCGCTAATTCAAGTCGAATTTTACCTGAAACTTTTTTCATTGCTTTTGTCTGTGCTGATGATCCTACGCGTGACACTGAGATACCGACATTGAGCGCGGGTCGGATACCCTTATTAAAGAGGTCAGTTTCTAGGAATATTTGTCCATCAGTAATTGAAATGACGTTTGTTGGAATATACGCAGACACATCCCCTTCCTGTGTTTCAATAATAGGAAGTGCGGTAATTGAACCTCCTCCACGTTCTTTTGAAAGTTTTGCTGAACGTTCGAGGAGTCGAGAATGAAGATAAAAAATATCACCAGGGTATGCTTCACGACCTGGCGGACGGCGTAAAAGAAGTGACATCTGTCGGTACGCGTTTGCGTGTTTTGATAAGTCATCAAGTACCACAACAACGTCCTTACCCTGTTGCATGAAGTATTCAGCAATTGCCATACCTGCAAAAGGCGCAAGGAATAAAAGAGGGGATGCTTCTGATGCTGAGGTGGCAACGATAGTTGTGTACTCCATTGCCCCCGCATCCTCAAGCTTCGCCATAAGTGTTGCGGTTTTAGAACGTTTTTGTCCTATGGCAACATAAATACATAATGGGCGTTTTTCCTTAGGTTCATATTTTTGATTGATAATCGTATCAATCGCGATAGTCGTCTTGCCTGTACCTCGGTCACCAATAATAAGCTCTCGCTGTCCCCGTCCGATGGGGATCATTGCATCAATTGCTTTGATACCGGTATGAATGGGCTCATTTACTGATGATCGATCCATGACACCATACGCAACCCGTTCGATAGGCATTTCTGCCTGGGTGGCGATTGCACCCTTACCATCAATTGGTTCTCCAAGTGGATTTATGACACGACCTACTGTTCCCTCTCCGACGGGGATTGAAAGTAGTTTTTTTGTACGATATACGTGCATACCCTCTTTTACACGCCTCGTTTCTCCAAGCACCACAACTTTGACGACATCTTCTTCAAGATTAAGAATGAGTCCTACGAGTGCTTGTTTGCTTGAGATAACTTCTTCAAGCGACTTTCCCATTCCATCATCAAATACCACCATTTCCATCATCTGTGCCGTCCGCAAACCTGAAATCTCAGCAATACCATCACCCACCGAAATAACCTCTCCAACATCTTCTGGAATAGCGCTAGTTTCCATGCGTGCAATTTCGTTCTTTATCGTCTCAATGATTGTTGTGCTCATAGGTATGTGGTTGCTAAAATTATTGAATAACAGTTTTGTAGAGGTGGATAAGTTTCTTTTTGAATGATGTATCAATGACGCGATTTTGATACTGTACACGCATACCGCCAATAAGTGACGCATCTACGTCTATATCATAATCCTTTGCACCAAGTGTTGTTAGTAACTTTGCTATTGAATTTGCTTCAATGTTCTGCGCATCCGCGCGTGCAAGTGTAACATGTGCCTTATTGCTTGATTCTGAATTTTTAATTTCACACATAAGACCACGTAGTACAGGTATCAGAAGTTTTTCGTGTCCACGAGTGCGCAGAGTGTATGTGAGACCCTCAATAACTGAATCAATAGGTTGCGTATTGAGTGCTTCACGTGCTGCTTTGATATATCTATCTTTCATATATCATTACACATTTTTCTCCCGCAATATTTTTTCTGCCATAAGTATGGCTGTTTTTACAATCTCTGCCTCACTCTCTTTCTGTGCGTTTTTTTGAATTTCTCTGCTTCGTGTTTCAGCACCCTCAATGATGAGTTTCGCTTTATGATGTGCTTCGTCAATGGAGGTTTGTGAGGTAGCTTCCGCGTACTGCTTTGCTCGCACACTAATCGCTTCTGCTTCTTGATGTGCGGTACTAAGTATTTGATTTTTTTGAATATCAGCGCGTGCGAGTGCCTGTTCAGCATTCTTCGCATCTTCGAGACCTTTTTTAATTTTTGCTTCGCGTTCTGAGAGGATTTTTAGAATTGGGTTATAGAGAAAATACGTTAAAACACTTGCGAGAATTGCAAAGTTAATGATTTGAATAACAATTAATTTTCCGTTTATACCAAATGCATGTAGTATTTCCTCCATATGTTTTCTCTTTATCCGAACTTAATGATAAATCCTACCACAATCGCAAAAATTGCAAGTGCCTCTGTAAACGCGATACCAATAAACATATTGGTTTGAATCTTGCCTGCTGCCTCAGGATTGCGACCAATTGCTTCGAGTGCTTTCGATACAAGAATGCCGATACCAAGTGCCGGCCCAATCATACCAAGACTTACAACAATTGCCATACTAATAGCCTTTATTCCTTCTAAATTCATTGCTTCCATATAAAATTTTATTACCTATAATGTTATCTCAAGCATACTGGATAACTGATGAAGCGCGATACTCACGCACCATCAGTTATCCACTAGACTAATGCGGTTCCGCAATTGCAAGTTTAATAAAAAAGAGCGTCAAAACCGCAAATATGAATGCTTGTATGAACCCCACAAACATTTCAAACGCGAGGATGGGGACAGGAAGTACAAATGGTACAAAAAACATTGCAATAACGAGTAATGTTTTGCCAGCAAAAATATTCCCGAATAAACGAAATGAAAATGACACAAGGCGCGCAAGCTCGCTAAATAACTCAATAATACCAATTAAAAATGCGAGAGGTGATGAGAAGTTGATAAATTTTGATCCATACTTAAAAAATCCTAATGAAATAATTCCAATAATTTCAATGGCGAAAAAGGCAACAAGTGCGAAGCTGATGGTGATATTGAGGTCAGTGTTTGCCGGATGAAGAAAAGGAACAAGTGTCTCTTCTCCATGTACCCCCTTTATAATACCGATAGAATCAACACCAGGAAGGAGTCCAACCCAATTAAGGGTGAGTACAAACATAAATATTGTCATGAGGAGCGGAAAGTAACTTCGCGCAAGTTTCTTACTTTCAAGAGTATCAGCAACATAATCAAACGCACCACCCACAACGATTTCCATTGAAGATTGGAGTTTGCTAGGGGCGAGGCGTATGTTTCGATATATAGCAAATGCAAGTGCGGTAAGTAGACCCATCACAAACCATGACATTATAAGCGTGCTTGTGATAGGTACACCAAAAGCGTACCCAAGAATACTGGGAGCAAGGTGAATTTCAATCCCCCCTTCACTTGCCGCAAATGCAGTCTGTGCTAAAAACATAAATACGCCCGCATTTTAACAAAAAATTTTATAAAAACAAGAAAGATTTGTTTTTGTTCTGTGATTTATCCACAAAATAAAAAATATCATATACGCTCGTGATATTGACGCACTGCCGTAAAATGGTAGTATACGTGGGTTCTATCGTATAGAACATACTTCGGGCCCGTAGCTCAGTTGGCTAGAGCGTCTGTTTTGCACTCAGAAGGTCGCTGGTTCAAGTCCAGTCGGGTCCACAAAAAAATCACTCAGTTATCTGACTGAGTGATTTTTTAGTCTCTAATGACATAGTGCGCGAATTGCGCATACGTACCAGTGTGAAAAAAATTCTAATCTGATATACTAGCGCGTATCACAGGCTATAGTATACCGGTAGTACGCGTCCATGGGGTGGATGTAGACTGGGTTCAATTCCCAGTAGCCTGACACGCACAAATCGCTGTCAATGCTTAAAAATTGTTTCAATTTTTAGTGCAAGACGCATGTCATCTCTTGAAATTTTTTGTGACGTATCTTTTTTTACAATCGTGACAGATACCTGATCGTGTTGTATTTGCACAACTGGGTAGTGCTTGTATATTTCTGCGTACACCGCGATGCGTGCGACATGCGCAAGCGCGTCGATGTAACTATCAACCACAAACGACTTATTGAGTCTTGAATGAGTCTTATTCAAGACCCAACCAGATAAAAGTTCTGTGTCAGCGCCCACCTTTTGAGTATTGTGTCTCTTCATGGTGTAATAGTATCACGACCTTCGCATCGCATCAGTAATTAAGTGTGTAATAAAATCCTGATATTGCGCACCGACTGCGGTGAGTGCTTTTGGAAAAATCGATTTCATAGAAAGTCCTGGTAGCGTATTTACTTCAAGAAAATAAATAGTATCGTTTGCAATGATAAAGTCAGAGCGCGAATACTGGGATAAATCTAACGTCTGATGTACGAGCTTTGCAAGACGAATAACCTCGCGTTTTGTCTCGTGACTAAATCGTGCGGGACATATCTCCTCAGTCATGCCATCATATTTACTCTGAGTATCAAAAAAATCACCTTTGGGAACAATCTCAACTGGTGGCAGTCCGTAGAGATTTTCATTGCGAAAACGTTCTATGACTCCACAAGTAACTTCCCTTCCTGGTATTCGTGCCTCCACCATTATTTCGTCATAGCGCGAAAGTGCGTCTGAAATTGCTTGTGAAAGCATGAGTGGGTTTTTTACCATCATGGTACCCGAGGACGATCCAGAACATGTGGGTTTTATCACATATTGAGGTCCGAACATGTCGGCTATTTTTTCAGCAATGCGCGCGGTGTCAGCAAGTGAATCTCGAGAAATGTGAAGATGTGGTGCCATAGGAATCCCTGTCTGTTCAAGAAATTTCTTCGTAGTCACTTTATTCATTGCAACCGCAGAGGAAAATGCCTTACTGCCTGTATAGGGAACACCGTACCTGTCCATAAGTCGTTGCACTACACCATCCTCTCCATACGTGCCGTGTAGCGCGTTAAAAACGACATCAACAGACTGAAAAATATGTTCTGGGAGCCACACTTTACCATTACAGAGCCACTCACCTTGTCTTGTGATGATGACGTCAATTGGGTCAAAATGTGTCCTGTCAATAAACTCGAGCACCGTGGCACCCGTCCACAACGACACTTCATATTCATCGCTGAGACCACCACGAAGCACTGCAACTCTAATTTTTTGCATAGTAATATGTATATATAGTGTAACACTCACGTATGCAAGTTACTATGTGCTTATGTTTATTTTATGCGAGCACGTCTTTTCTTCCTGTGCAATGATAAGGCAAAACGATGTGACTCAGCATTTGCGAGGACGATTTGCTGCCGATATTCTTGAATTATTCTTTCATCACCGCGTATATCTTTCGGTTTGTGGTGTTCATCTTTGACAACTCCGACGACGGGAATGACAAGTTTATTTTGCTTTAACACTGACTCAGCAATTCGTATCTGTGCAACCCCGCCATCTACCACAACTAACCCCGGATGCTCCCATTCTGTATGTTTAAAGCGACGCGTGAGTGTTTCTTTTAATGCTTGCGTGTCGTGTGACTTCTTGACTGACTGTATGTTGAAGGCGCGATATGCTGATTGCTTGCGTTCGCCCCTATCTACGACCACCATTACTCCCGTCATGTCGTCACCCTGAAGGTGCGCGACATCAAATGCTTCAATGCGAAAGGATAACGCATCCTTATAGTCACGCAGATCGTCACGGATGAGCGCAATATCTTGAATGTGTCTCAAAGCAAAAATCCTTCGTTTAAGTTGCTGAGCCTCCTCAAACGCTTCTTTTTTTGCGGCACGCATCATGTTTCGTTCAAGTTCAGTGATAATCTGCTTCTTTTTGCCCTCAAACAGAAGTCGTATATGACGTATAGTTTGCGCATAGGCTTCACTACTTACATTTTTTGGATACAACCCAATTTGCGTATTGAAATTGAGTTTTCCCTTGTCGAGTTTCGTGGTGTGTGCTTTCGCTGATACGCTACCATCAAAAAATTGAAAGAGTTTTCGAATAATGCGCATTGCCTCCCTAAATTGCGTACCATTGGGAAATGGCCCAAATATATGGCTGTATGTGCTATCTGCATCATTGGCAAGATCTTTTCCACGCACAATGAGTACGCGAGGGAATGATTCCTTTGTAATAACTACATGGTTGAAACTTTTGTCATCCTTTGTACGTGTGTTGTAGTGTGGCTTGTGTGTGCGTATGAGGTTTGCCTCCATAAGCATTGCTTCAAGGACGGAGTCGGTTATCTCCCATTCGACAGTACAGGCTTCACGCACCATTTTCTCAATGAGGACACTTCGTTTCTCATGTATCGAGTTGTCAAAGTAACTCCGGATACGTGTTCTGAGTGAAGTCGCTTTGCCAATGTATAAGATTTTTTTTTGAGTATCGAGAAAAAAGTAAACACCAGGGGCATTGGGGATTTTAAGTTTTTGAAACATTTCAAGATTCATACCACTACTATGGTTACGTTACAAAATGTTTTTAAGATATGTTCCTGTATGAGATTTTTGATTATGGGCAACTTCTTCGGGAGTTCCTTTTGCCACCAATGAGCCGCCACCACTCCCGCCCTCAGGACCAATATCAATGATGTAATCTGCGCACTTTATTAAATCAAGATTATGCTCAATCACTATTACCGTGTTTCCCTTTATAACAAGTTCCTGCAATATCTCAATAAGTTTCCGCACATCTTCGTAATGAAGACCGATAGTTGGTTCATCCAGGAGATATATTGTTTTTTGTGTATGTGGTCGATACAATTCGGAAGCGATTTTTACACGCTGCGCCTCGCCCCCAGAGAGAGTTGTGGCGCTTTGTCCAAGCTCTAAATACCCAAGTCCTACATGAAGGAGCGATTGTAAGCGATCATGAATCGCGGGTACATCATTGAAAAATGCACCCGCTTCTTCAATGGTCATGTGAAGCACTTCATCAATATTTTTGCCTTTATAATGTACTTCAAGTGTTTCTTTGGTAAACCGTTTGCCGTCACACACATCGCAGGTCACAAATACGGTGGGGAGAAAATGCATTTCAACAGCAACTTCACCGTTTCCTTGACATGCTTCACAGCGTCCGCCTTTTACGTTAAATGAAAATCTATTTGGCTTCCAACCTCGCGCGCGTGCCTCATTTGAATGTGCGAAAAGGTCACGTATATGGGTAAACGCCCCCGTATATGTTGCGGGGTTTGAGCGTGGCGTTCTCCCAATTGGTGATTGATCGATAAGAATTTCCCTGCCAAGATATTCTGTACCGTTAAATGATGTTGCGTTGTAGGTATGTGGAGTCCTAAATTTTTTATCAAGGCGCGAACGGAGGTTACGATGTACAATTTCATACATGAAAGTAGATTTGCCACTCCCTGAAACTCCGGTAATGGCCACGAGCCTTCCGAGAGGAATATCCACATTCATATTTTTAATATTGAATGCCTTTCCACCTCTTACTTTGAGTGAGCCTTTTTCGCTATCACGTCTTTTCTTAGGTACCTCAATTTTTTTAGTACCACGTAGGTAATCAAGGGTACATGAGCCAGAAGTATTTGAAGGTGCGTCGAGAAGAGGTTTTAGATATCCTGAAACAACCACTTCCCCACCATGTATACCTGCTCCTGGTCCAATATCTACAATGTAATCAGATGCGAATATCGTATCTTCATCATGTTCCACAATAATGATACTGTTACCGAGGTCACGAAGTTCGGTGAGTGTTTTAATAAGTCGAGCATTATCACGCTGATGTAATCCTATGGTTGGTTCATCAAGGACATACATTGCACCCACAAGCCCTGAACCAAGTTGTGAGGCGAGGCGTATACGCTGCGCCTCGCCTCCCGAGAGAGTATTTGCTCGCCGATTGAGTGTGAGATACTCAATGCCAACATTTATCATAAAATCAAGTCTCTCAATTATTTCGCGAAGAGCTGGCCACGCAATTTCCTGATCTTTTTTTGAAAGTTTGAGTGCTGAAACAAATTCTACAGCCTCCGCTATGGTCATATTAGTAAAATCAACAATATTTTTTCCAAGGTGTTTTGCGTCACCGCCAATATATACGCGAAGCGCTTCTGGTCGAAGACGAGCACCATTGCACGCAGAACAGGTGTCAGTATTAAAAATGCCTGTCGTGCCAAGTCCGTTACATTCAGAACAAGCACCGTACGGTGAATTAAATGAAAAGAGGCGTGGCTCAACTTCTGGAAACGATGAACCATCAGTTGGGCAAATAAATTTTGCTGAGAGCATACGTTCATCGCCATCCGGTGTACGCACTTTTACGAGTCCACCCGATTCACGAAGTGCTAATTCTACCGCTTCTGAAAGTCGTTCTCTTGCATTTTTGGGTGAGTGTTCAAATTCACTCACATATATTTCATCAACAAGCACGTCAATATCATGACGCTTTGTCTTAGTAAGTATAATTTTTTCACGAAGTTGCTTTACTTCACCATCGATTCGAATAGTTTCGTATCCCTTAGAAAGCAAATCATACAATAGTTGGTAGTACTCACCTTTTCTACCAACGACAACGGGTGAAAAGATTGAGACTCGTGCTGAACTCACTTCAACACCAAGTACATTGGTAACATCGGACTTTAATCGTTTGACTTCCCTATCTTCAATTGATTTTTGAATAATTCCGAGAATTTCGTCTTGTGATAGTTTCTGAATCGGAATATCAACGTCGAGACAGTATGGCTGACCTATGCGCGCGTATAAAATACGAAGATAATCATATATCTCAGTAATTGTCGCAACGGTCGATCGAGGGTTGCGTGACGCTGATTTCTGATCAATTGATATTGCGGGCGAAAGTCCGCGTATCTCATCAACATCAGGTTTCTGCATTTGCCGTAGAAACTGACGAGCATACGATGAAAGTGATTCGACATACCGTCGCTGACCTTCGGCAAAGATGGTGTCAAACGCAAGTGATGATTTGCCACTTCCAGAAAGTCCGGTAAATACCACCATCTTATTTCTTGGAATTTCTAAATCAATATTCTTTAGATTGTGGGTACGGGCTCCGCGAATCGTAATTTTTTCATCATGTGGACCATCACATGCAGCCTTATTTTTTGAGTCTTTTTTGTGCACCATGAAGCATAGTATAGCTTAAAACCGCAATTTAAGAAACGAGCTATTTAGGTAGTGTGACGACAATCTGAGTTCCAACTCCTTTGATGGACTCTACACCAATTGAACCATTCATTAGATCGATAAGTTGTTTGGTGATCCACATACCAAGTCCCGTACCCACAATTGCATCCACCTCTGTCCTACGAACTCTGAAAAAAGGTGCAAAGAGGTTCTTTTGATTTTCAGCACTAATTCCCATTCCAGTATCCTTAACACGTAATTCAATTGATGGCCCGATATCAGAGACTTCAAGGGTAATAATACCCTTGGGTGTGTATTTAATGGCATTACTTACAAGATTTGTAAGTGCTTGATGTAGTCGTTTACCATCAATATTAATCATGACATCACCAAAAAGTCCTTCCTTTTTAAGAGTGATGTTTTTTGCCTCAGCTTGAAATCTCATAATATCAAGTACAGCAGTAATAATAGGTTGAATATTAGTTCGCGTCGGTTGCATTTCAAGTTTGCCGGATTGTATGCGTGCAACATCAAGCAAATCACCCACAAGGATCACCAATTGTTCTGACGAACTCTCGATGCGCTCAGCAAACTTTTTCACCTCATCAGTGGCGTCATCTTTTTGTCGAATCATACTCGCGTAACCACGCATTGAGGTAAGTGGTGCACGCAGCTCATGAGCTATCATATTAGTAAACATGTCTTTTGCGTCACTTGCTTTTTTTGTTTCCTTATAGAGATATGAGTAATCAATTAAACGAATGTGTCGCATAATTAGTACGAGGATCACAATGAGCATTGCGATAAGCCAATATACAGCCTCTATAATTCTATTTGCAAAAAGGGTATCTATGTGACTGAGTGAGGTTTCCGTAAAAATATAGTACACATCACCCACATCAGTCCGTACGAGTCGATAACTCCTCCAATAACGTACTCCATTTTCGGCATACGGTGTGATGATACTTTCATCTGGATGTGTGTTCGTAATTCTATAATTTGTGCTTAAAATATCACTTGTATCAGCATCCGCATTGTGTACAATGACTTCAACATCAGGAATTCCTTCCTTTGCAACAATGAATCTTCGAATATCTGGATTTAATTTAGTAAGTGTGTCTATCTCTTGCTTAATAATTTCAGGATCAAAATTAACTGCCTCAACATATGAAGCGAATACATCATGCATGATGCCAATCCTATCCTTCTCTAAGCGCTCTTGATTTTGTCTGCCAGCGTCAAGGAATTTTTGTCCAGAAATTATGAATGCAACAGGTATCACAACGATGAGAACCATCGTCATTAACACCTGGGGGTGCTTATGGATATACGCGTAACTACTTTTTAACGGGGTGATAAAATGCGACATTATAGGGTAACGTTGTCAATTGGCTTGGGGAGTTTACGATTTGTCGCATACATGCCGAGAAGCATGAGAACAAGCCCCAGTGAAACTATTGAAATCGAAGCAATGAGTAAGAGCATATTTCCGGTGAGGAATGATGGCGTGAGTTCGCTAAACGAATCATTTACAAATGGATTTGTCTGCGCAAACGCTTCAGCGGTCTTTACAAAAGGAAATGCAGCGCTTTTTGCAACAATGGCGCCAGTATTATCGGTAATACCAACATAGATCTCATGATCACCATCTTCTATTTCTTTATCAAAAATATAACTCCAACTTCCTTCCGCGTCAGTTTTAACTGAAACTACTATTGGTGTGCTATAAATATAGAGATTGATAAAACTATGCGGTAATGCCTTGCCGGTGATAAGCGCTTTTGGAGTACCTGTCGCTGAATCTGGATGTATTGTAGAAATTGACGCAATTGAAAGAACATCATCACGAACAATTCCTGATTCTTTTGCGGACTCATACGCAAGTAATGACTCCTGTTCTGGATTGTTTGGGTCATATCCACGCGCAATTTCTGCACCATCAGAAAAACCATCAGTATCTGTATCGGCAACAAATGGATTTGTTTTATATAAATTAATTTCATCAAAATCTAGAATACCATCGTTGTCAGAATCAATATGTGCTCTGTTGGCGAGTCGGTCTGCGATGATGCGCTCATTGTTTTCTGCCGTGTCAAGTACGTTAAAAGTCAATTGAGATACATATGTATTGATGGAGTCAATGAGATTCTTATCTAATAAAATCTCTGATAATTTTGAAATTGTGTCAGATTGAAAGGATTCAATTGTACTTTTAAGAGCGCGGGTCGCGTCAGTGTCATTTGTTCGTATTGCATGAGCGTATTGTGTCACATACTCATTAAGCTTATTTCTATACTCAAGAATTAGATTTTTGACCTCCGTGCTCGTATGTGTACCTTCATCTAAGGAACTATTTAATGATTGGGTAAAATCCTCCACAGACTGTATATATGTGACTTTCTTGTCAGACACTGCAACACTCTCAGCACCTTCGGCGTCATCTGCATCGTTCGCGGGTGAAACTGATGGTGTACTCTGAGTTGTTTTTGTAAGTTCCGCATCAACTGCTCGGTATTCTTCTATAAGTTCCTCTTGTTCAGGTGTGTACTCAATTTCAGAAACATTAAATATGCGTATACCGGTTTTATCAGAAGTATATTCTCCATACTCATTCTTAACACGTGCAAATAGTATATATTCACCATTTGGTGAATTATTCGTATTCCACGCATATTTCCACGTTGTATCGCTAATTTTAAATGCAGTACCAATAAATATTTCACGTAATGAGTTATTGGGTGTGTGATATAACTCAATTTTGCGCGCGAGAGGCGCGAATAACGAAATTTCTACAAAGTTTGAGAGTGGACTTTGCTTTGAAAGTGACACACTAACTTGAGGAGTTTTTCCCTCCGTAGCAATAGTGGTTGTGGAAGAAGCAACCACAGCATCTGTAACATTATCTAAAATCTCATCAACGTTGTCTACGGTACGAGTCACCTTGTTGCTCTCAATGATATTGTCTTGGTAATACCCTTTTGCGAAAAAGTAATACGTACCGTCATTTAGTGTTTCTGAATTTAATACATATCGCCACTCGTCAATACTTTTCTTAATTGCATTACCTATGAGAAATTGCGTACCACTTAATTTATTAAGTGCGTAAATTGTAACCTTAGATGCATCTGTACTAGATAATAATTTCATAGACACGTCACCGCGTAGTGGAGATGGTTCATCAATGGTGAGACTAACTCGCGTCGATGTAGAAGTGTCGTTATTAGAATCTGAATCAGAAGGCGCTTGATCAAGAACACTAGCGAGCTCATTGTGAACTGTATACGTCTCGGAAAAACCTTGGTTATATGAACCAAAACTATTAGAAATATTTACAGAAATACGATATTCCCCATTAAGGTAGTAATGTGTGTCCCAACTGATTTGCCATTCTAGATCATTTACTTTATGTGCTGTGCCGAGCGGATGAGTTGTGCTTGTGTCAATGTGCTTAGCATACACGGTAACATTTGTTGCAGAAGGTACCGTAATAATAATGGGTACGATATCATGAAGTGGCACCTGCCCATCAATTCTAATATTCGCAGAAGGTGTTTCATCAACATCAGTGAGTTCACCCGAATCTTCAGGTGATGACGTTGCTATCAGACTTGCGGTGTTCCTGTATCCACGAGCATAATCCTCAATTTCTGAATTGTTATTGATAAAACCAAAGTGGATTGAGGTTAAAAATGCCCCTATGAGTAGGACCACCATCCCCGCGGTGCGGGAAAACTGTGAAATAGTAATATTCTGAATAACAGGAAATCGAGTGATTGAGGGGATAGAAACCCTAAATTCAGGTCGCTTCATGAGCACCCCTCCTTTCCGCGACTGACGCTTCTTTTTTGATAATAAGGTGCTGTTATGAAGTTTAGTCTCAACCACTTTCTTCGTGTTATTTGAAATTTTAACAACATGCCTCTTACCTTCAAGACGTGCGAGTGTTAATTTTTTAGGTAACTCGTTTTGATTAATCTTTGAACGTGAAGTGTGCGTGGGAGTGCGTCTCATTGTTTTTTTGAGACTTTGTGTCGGTATGACTTTGGAAGTTCGTTTAACTTCTTCACGCGACTTAATGCCGATACGCTTACGTGTCACATGCTTAGCGCTCGCGCTCGAACGAGGGACTGCTTTGGGTGCAGGTTTTACCATATGTGTACAGTATAAATCATAATTTTATACGTACGCGCCACACATGTCGATAACTATTTTCTTGCTTTAGTTTTTTTAGTGATGCCACTCTTTTCCAATCGTTGTATCTCGTCACGTATGAGCGCTGCTGTTTCAAAATCAAGAATTTTAACTGCTTCAGCCATTTGTTGTCGTTTCTCTCGAATAGTACCTTTTGGGTCATTACGATATTGTTCTAAATCAATGGTAATCAGTGTGTCGAGAGTCTTTTCATGTTCGGACTTGATGTGTTCGGTAATATCCTTAATTTCTTTTGAAATTGATTTTGGGGTAATGTTATGTGTCTTATTATGTGCGAGTTGGAGTGTACGCCTACGATCAGTTTCCTCAACTGCGTATTTCAGTGAAGGTGTCATCTCATCAGCATAAAGCAACACTCTTCCATGAATATTCCGCGCCGCTCGTCCAATAGTTTGTATAAGCGCGGTCTGTGATCGCAAAAAACCCTCTTTATCAGCGTCGAGAATAGCGACAAGTGCCACTTCAGGTAAGTCAAGTCCTTCTCGCAGTAAGTTTACCCCCACAAGGCAGTCAAAAATGCCTTTTCTAAAATCAGTCAAAATTTGTATTCGTTCGATTGTCTTTACATCACTGTGGACATACTTTGCCGAAACACCACGTTCAGTAAGAAAATCTGCAAGGTCTTCTGCCATTTGTTTTGTGAGCGTAGTCACCAAAACTCGAGCCCCAGTCTCGATGGTGGAGACTGCTTCGTCAATAAAATCCTTGATCTGTCCTTGATGTGCACCTCGCTCAGTCACGGGACGAGTTGCAATAATCGGATCAACGAGTCCGGTCGGTCGAATTATCTGTTCCACGAGATTTCCGTGCGGTGGCGCTGAGTGTTCGTATTCGTATGTGCCTGGCGTTGCGGACGTGTAAATGCATTGTCCGACACTGCGCTCAAATTCTGCGAAATTAAGTGGTCGATTATCAAGCGCGCTAGGAAGTCGGAACCCGTGTTCTATGAGGGTGAGTTTTCGAGAGCGATCACCCGCATACATACCTCCAATTTGTGGAATGGTAACATGTGACTCATCAATAATAGTAAGAAAATCAGGTGTCCCATCAGGAAGGTGCGGAAAATATGAAAGTAATGTGAATGGCGCGTTTCCCTCTTTTCGTCCATCAAAATGTCGTGAGTAATTTTCAATGCCATTGCAATACCCAACTTCCCTAATGAGTGCTAGATCATGTTCTGTACGACGTTTCAGTCGTTGCATTTCAAGATGTTTTTCTTCTCTTTTAAATACATCAAGTTGCGTGTGAAGTTCTGCGGTAATATCAGTAATTGCGCGAGCACGTTCGTGTTCAGGTGTTACAAAGTGCTTTGCGGGAAAAAGGTAAAATACCGAAATACTACCTATAAGGACTCGAGTTAGTGCATCAATTTGTGTAATTTCAGATACCGACATTCCGTCGAAGTGCAGGCGGTAGATTACGCGCTCATTAATGGGCATAATCTCAACAAAGTTACCCACCGCGCGGAATTGACCTGGTTTTAAATCTGCGTTCGTGCGTTCAAAATACATCTCAACAAGCAAGCGCATAATCCCCGCCCTGTCGGTATTGAAACCTTTCTCAATCTTTTTGTGAACTTTTTCGTATTCAGTGGGTGAGCCGAGTCCGTAGATACATGATACGGATGCGACGATGATAACGTCACGCCGTGTTAAAAGTGCTTGTGTTGAGGCATGTCGCAAACGATCAATCTCTTCATTGATCATTGCTTCCTTCTCTATATACGTGTCACTTCCCGGCATATATGCTTCCGGTTGATAGTAATCATAATAGGAGACAAAATAATGCACCGCGTTATGTGGAAAAAAGTCCTTATATTCTTGCGCAAGCTGAGCTGCGAGTGTCTTATTGTGCGCAATTACGAGTGTTGGTTTCTGTATGCGCGCAATAACATTTGCAGCCGTAAAAGTCTTTCCCGATCCCGTAACCCCGAGAAGTGTTTGGTGACGGACTCCTCGTTGGATTCCCGCCACCAGTGATTCAATGGCCTTGGGTTGGTCGCCCGCCGGTTGCTTTTCAGAAGAAAGTTCAAATCGCATGTACTGAGTATACGCTAGTGTGAGCGTAAAGAAAAACTCTACGTTTGGTTACAATCCAAGCAAAATATTCTCACGCAACTGCTTCGTGTGCCGTACGATTACGTATAAATTATGCAGAGATGCGAGATGTGCGCCCAACATTTCATTTGCTCTAAAAAGGTGCGCTAGGTATGCTCTCGTATAGTGGGTACACACATAGCAATCACACCCCTCATCTGGCTTACCTAAGTCATTTTGATACTGACTATTTCGCAGACTGATGCGAACAATACCTTCGTGTGTATGTGCGTAAATACTTCCATTGCGGGCGATGCGTGTTGGTGCGACACAGTCAAATGTGTCACAACCCATTTCTACTCCATCACAAATATCGAGCGGCTCACCGATACCGAGCAAGTGTCGTGGCTTTTCTTCTGGCAACACTTCGTTCACGACACGTAGCGCATCACCAAGATCGTCTTTGGTGAATGAACCACCAATCCCATATCCATCAAAATCCATGTCACGCAAAGTTCGTGCGCTTTTTTCACGCAGGTCGAGATACCGCCCACCTTGAATGACACCATACAAACCTTGCGTTTTTCGTGCATCATAATTACGCATGTGAGCTAGAATAGAGCGCTTAGCCCAGCGATGAGTCCGTTCCATTGCTTCTTCCTGATATTGCTTATCAGCGGTCGGTGACGTGCACTCATCAAAAGCCACTATAATATCCGCTCCAATTGCGTGTTGAATTTCGATTGAACGCTCTGCGGTGAAGCGATGCATTGATCCATCGATGTGTGAAGTGAACGTAACCCCATCCTCATCTATGACGCATAATTTTCCATGACTCTGCGCTAATTCTTTCGAGTATGGGTGGAGCGCTCCTTCCTCAGCATCCTCACGCTCATGTTCTGATGTGGCGAACTTTGTGACCCCCTTGCCAAATGCTGCACCCAACGAAAATACCTGAAATCCTCCGGAGTCAGTCATGGTAGGAGTTTTTATGTTTGAAAATGTATTGAGCCCCCCCGCTTTTTGAATGAGCTCGTGTCCTGGTTGAAGGTAGAGGTGGTAGGTGTTTGCAAGCGTCACCTGATTTCCAACATACATTTCCAAATCTTCAGGTTTAAGTGACTTCACTGTACCCTTTGTTCCCACAACCACAAATGCAGGAGTTTCAATTGCTCCATGCGGTGTATGAATAACACCCGCTCGAGCAAGTGACCCAGGCTTTCGTTTCTGTATTTCAAATGAAATTGGAGACGTCATCACTTCTTAATTTCAAGGAGTTCAACTGCAAAGATAAGTGGTGTATTGGGCGGTATGTTCCCAACCTGACGGTTGCCATACGCCATGTCGCTCGGTATGACGAGAATACGTCGTCCACCCACTTTCATGCCTATGAGTCCTTCCTCCCAACCTTTAATAACAATTCCCTTCCCTATTGTGAATGTAAATGTTTGACCTCTATCGTATGAGCTATCAAATTTAGTGCCATCTTGAAGTGTTCCAACATAGTGTACCGTTACCGTATCACCATTTTTCACTGATTCCCCAACCGTCCCTAAATGTGCGTCATTAATAACCAACTTCACGAGCTCACCGTTTACTGAGTGCGCGTCTTTCAGAATCTGCTCTAGTTCAGTAATCTTTGTGTCGCTGCTTGTGCTTGTATTCTGTGTACCGAGCGCTACACTCCCCTCTTGTGTTTCGTTTGGTAGTGCATATCGAGCACCAAGAATATCAGTCTTTGTTTTGAGAATGCTGAGGACACATACCATAATGAGTACGCTCCCCACAATACCTACTATTTCGAATTTTTTACTTGCTTTCATACTGTTTCAGATTATGGCAACATGATAACCTCCGTACAAAATACCGCAAGTAGACACGTCACGGTACATGCGATGTGACGATAGTACCTAAATGCGAATTGACACCAGCATCATTACTTATGGACAAAAATATTCTTTCGAGGAGTCGTGTCTGCCCATCAGGAGGCATGAGCCGTGGTTGCGAACGTGTGCTCCTTGATTCAACTCCTACCACTGAAAATGTTGTGGTCGATGCTGATAGGTGCACCGTTAGCATTGCGCCCTCTTGTACTTCATCACTAAAATACTGATCAAAAACAAAATTGCCAAGTGAGTAAAAAATGGGCACTCCCTTGTACATTCCAACATCCTGTACTACATGTGGATGATGACCCACAATAACATCGGCACCTGCATCAATGAGCGCGTGGGCAAATGCCTCTTGTTTAGAACTGTGAGTTAATTCATACTCATTTCCCCAGTGAACGTACACAAACTGCATGTCAGTCTTCTCCGAAAGTTTCAATAATGCCACTTGCGCACTTTCCTTGGGATATGACCATACTGCATGTATAGGCAAAATCCCCACGCGGACACCAGTACCAGTTTCAATTATCTGCGCGTCACTGTACAACACACTGGTTGGGTCTCCCACACATACTATATCTGCATCAATACATGAGAGACGCGTAGCGCGCAAACCGTCATCACCGTAATCAAATGAGTGATTGTTAGCGATTGACAGTATATCAAAACCGACGTTTTTCATACCCATGAGGGTTGTTGCGGGAACTGAAAAACGCATTGTACCAGACGGTGTGGGCACGTGTGTATGAGGTACCGCACTTTCAAAATTTGCAATCGCGTAATCGAATGAAGTGATGTATTGACGTAGAACACTGAAAGGATACGAAAGTCCATACACTTCGGTCAATTTTTCAACATGTCTACCGAGCATGATGTCGCCAACGAATAAGAGACGA
Source organism: Minisyncoccota bacterium (assembly GCA_036275695.1). Classification (GTDB taxonomy): domain Bacteria; phylum Patescibacteriota; class Minisyncoccia; order Phycocordibacterales; family UBA918; genus Damh-18. The sequence continues at coordinate 54,616 of DASUDI010000021.1, forward strand.
ATATTTGTTTTTTGTTCGGGGGCACTACTTACATCCACATACTGAGCAGACGTTGAAATTGATGCTTCTTGGGTGTGTGTTTTGTACTCAAAACTATTCTCATTCAGACGTATGTGTATCACCACAATAAGAATGAATGACACATAAAAAAATATGAATCCGCGAACTGGTTTAAGATGCGTGCTAACCCACTTCATTGAGATAGTTTGAACGAGCGTGGTAGAGTTCCACAATTACAAGGAAAAAACTAAGTATGACAGGACCTAACACGAACCCGAGTGGACCAAACTTTGCGATACCACCGAGGACTGCAATGAGAACAAGGAATGGGTGAAGGTTGTTGCCTCGACTCATAAGGTGGGGACCAATCATGTTGTCAATGAGTCCAACAGCGAGAACACCCCAGAGCGCAAGAAGAAGCGCAGAAAGGTGTGCTCCCGTGACAATGAGGTATACGACTGATGGAACAATGACAATTGCAGTACCGACACCAGGCACAAGTGCGCCAATAGAAGCTATGGCACCCCAAAGGATTGCTCTCTCAAAACCAAAAATAGTGAGCCCAACGGAAGTCAAAAGACCTTGAATGAGCGAAACCGCAACAGAACCAAGTGCTACCGATCGGACTGCGCGTGCCATTCGATTGAGGATGTGCATGTCCTCAGTATCATTGAGCGGACTAAGTCGAATGAGATATTTTGCAAAATAATCGCCATCTTTAAAGAAGTAATACATTCCTATTAGAGCAAGAAAAAACAAAAAAAGTGTTGACGCGGTTCCCGCAAAGAGCACCACAAGATGCTCAACAAAAAACTGGGCTGTCTGACGAGCGACATGTGCCATGTCAATTGAAAATCCAGGAATAAATTGACGCGCAAGCAGTTCGACTTGATTGACTGTGTGAGTAAATGACGCGCCACCCGAACTGCTGTTAAACAGAGAGTAAATGGCAACCGCTTCTCCCAAAACTAGGTACGAAAGAAGAATAAGGGGTATGATAACTACCACAAAAACAACCGCGACTGACATGAGTGAGAGGAGGCTTGGTCGAAGACGCGGAAAACGGTTTTTAAAATAAGTATGAAGTGGGTAGCAAATAGTCACCACGATTGCCGACAGTGCCAAAGCGCCTAAAAACGGTAGTAAAAGTTGCCATACGAGGTACCCACCCACAAAAAGCAAGACAAAAAAGAATAATTCAGTAATGAGACGCTCACGACTTACCATCATATTTTAATAGTATACTATATATCTATAATCAACAAAGGTCAGATATATATCTGACCTTGTATGTCATGGAATGGGGGTAGGTGCTGGTATCGTAATCTTTGCTGAACGCGCAGTTGCTTCAAGCGCGTTAAATGTGGCTGATATTGCCCTATCTGCTGCATCGAAACTCGCACTGAACAGTGACGAAAGATACCAAATGACCAAGATCATTCCTATTGACTTAAACATACATATGTAATTTGCAACTATAACAACACAGGACGAATGTGTTGTCTGAATAAAATCAGTAGTCGCGCATATGAAATGATTAAGAACAGTATCCGCATACAGTATAGCATATATGCTATATATGTAAACTACACGGAGGATGAAGTCATGCGAGATCAGGTTAATAAACACACAGTGGCGCCAATCCAAAAAAATGATATATCTGAAAACCAAAGTCACTCATCAATATACTCTGTGACGAGAGCAACGATACTCCGAGGACAATAAGGAATACTCCACTGAACTTTGAAAGATATCGTTCATAGCGTGCGTAGCCTGTAAAAGCGTGGACTGACTGCGCATATAATAAACCTGTCAAAATAAAGGGGACTGCCAAACCCAATGAAAAAGTAAGTAATAATACTCCTCCCTGCATAAGCGTTGCAGACTGTGACGCGAGGAGAAGGATTGAGGCGAGAATGGGTCCGGCACAGGGAGACCATCCGAGTGCAAATACAACTCCTAGTAACAAAGGGCGAGCAAATCTACCTTTTTCCATATGTGGCACGCGAATTCGCTGAAAGGTATTTTTAAGTAGCGGTAGTTCAAAGACTCCAAGTATCGCAAGACCAAACAGTATAATTAACACCGATCCAACTTGAGAAAAAATTACTTTGTAATGCTGAGTCCATGATCCAAGATAAGCACTCAATAGACCAAATAGAAAAAAAATAATACTAAAACCAAACGTAAAGGTAATGGTACGTATCGTAATCTCACGTCGCTTATTGTGACGCACCGTATCAGGCACCAAGGACGCGAGAAAAGCCGGCACAATGGGAAGTGTGCATGGCGCAAGAAACATGACGACTCCACCCGCAAACGCACTCACCATGAGTATAAGTGAAAGTTCGTGCATACTACTGTGTGAGAGTTTGTAATATACTGGTAAGCTCTGCTTCGTCGAAAACACCGCGCGCGTGATACACCTTCACGCCATCCTTATCGTACACAAGAGTCTCTGGCATCGCGTAGCCGTTGATTGAAGTATAAAAATGATCACTCGGGTCTAAAAGAACGTGAATATCCTCAGATACAGGATACACACTCAGAAATGAACGTACCGTACCGACTTGTTCCATGCGGTTAATGGCGAGAACGTATATATCTTGCGCGTACGTGTGTGCCAATCGAGCAAGTATTGGTAGTTCTGTTTGAGAAAATGGTGTCCACGTTGCCCATGAATTAATAATAATAGGCTTGCCACGAAAATTGTGTAAATTGACGGGATTTCCTGAGAGGTCTGTATACATCTGTCCATCATCTGGCTCAATGACTTTTAGATCATTTTCAAGATCACCCAAGTAACCACCTGGTGACACAGACAAAAAGGTAATCATCCCAAGGGCACATACCACAACCATGATGAGAGTAACCTGTTTCCAATATTGCCGCAGATGCACTCCCATATACACTCCTATCCCTTAATGAATAATTCAAAATCCTCAGGAGTCTCACCCTCCATGGGAGGGATAAGATTGAGTTCGACTTCTCTACTCATAATGAACGCGCGTATTTTTGCTTGCTCACTTGCCTCAAACGACACTAAAAACCTCTGCGGTGTCACTACCTGAGCACATGTTTGTGCGTGATTGACAACCTTAAAATCTATCATTACTTGTTCTGGACTCGATTCAAGAATACGCGTATCCCAATTAAGCAAATCACATGGAGTCGGCATTGCTATCTCACCAGCTAGGGTATGTTTTCCATTAATAAAAAAATGTTTTGCATCAATGCGAATTATATCTCCGTATGGAGAAGTTTCATCAATAACAACAGGAGATGTTTCACTCTTATCTTCCTGCATTTCTTGTTTTTTGATGTACGTAAACGTAAACATACCGACGACAATAAGCACTAAAATAGTAGTTGCTATAATTATATTATTTTTACCCATATAACGTTTAACTAGTACTGATAATATTTTTTATTATACCATATATCTACTGAGCACTATTTACGCCTTCAACATACTCCATCCCTTCATCAACGGTGATTTGATAGCGGTTATGTTCTTCAGTTGCTTTTGCAATATACATAACGGTGATAATAAAAATTATAATGATGATAAGTAGGGATATGAAAAACTTTTTGTACACGCGTACAAAACCTATGATTGTCTCCATAACATCCATTGTCTCGCGAGTCGCGTGCATACGCGCGCGCAAATCAAGTACACCATATCGCAGCGGCGCGGTGATGTGCGTTTGTGGTACGGAGCGGGTATTGGGTTGTCCTCTCTCCCATAACATACTTCGTGGTGTGGTGTGTAAGTGAACATGACCCTCCTTTGGATCTACACCAGCGAGTATGAGCATTCTACGTACATACGCACGCACCATCCACACAAGACTCGAAATAATAAGTGTCAAAATAGACACAACAATAAGCGTCGCTTTCAGCGGGATAACCCAAAAATATACTGTTGCGGATTCACTCTTTACACCATCAGTCCCGTAGCCAAGGGTAACAATTGCCTTATAGCGACCAATATCGCTAAGGTTAAAGTCACTACTCCATGTATAATGATATTCACGTATACTTTTCGGCAGTACGTTTCCAAATTGGGTCTGATAATTAACGGGGATCACTCCTCGTTCGGTACCCCACATATTAGTGATACGTATTTCACCTCGCGGGAGAAGGTGCACGTTGCCTTTATTCTCAAATCGTAGTGAAAATTCTGCCTGTGGTTTTTCAAGTATGGAATCAGATAGTCGAAATTCACGAATGGAACCTTGCTCGATTACGTCACCTTCGACCCTCAAAAAAAATAATGAGGTGACTGCTTGTGATGTCCTGACGAGAGGACCATTTGCAATATTATTTGGTGGTTCGGTACTTATGAGTACTGCTGCATAATGTCCTCCCGGTGACGCATTCTTTGGAATGTCCACAATGAACGATATCTCCTGAGTCTGTTCTGGCTGTATCTGGTGTGGCCCAGGGGGAATCTCAACCCACTCCGCAAGTGTTGCGCCATCGGTATCTGGCGAATCGATAATTTGTGCCTCATCTTTTTTGACGGAAAAAAATTCACCTTGCCCATTTTCGCCCGTTGGTGAAAAATTTACCACTTCTGCATATACCGTCATGGGGAATGGGTTGCCGTTTACAACTTTAATAGTACTTTGCCACACATCTCCGGGAAGCGCGGTTATTTGAAAAAGTGGTGGGGTGACACTCAAAATTTGCGAAGATTGAGCGTTTACCGAAGATGAGCACATGAGCAGAAAAAAAGTGCCAATGATCTGTGTGAATCTAAAAAGTACATTTCTCATAAGTTGTTACGTGTTAGATCAATATCATGATGACGTGGGTCGCGTTTCCCTTCACGCACATGAACCATAAGGCGCTCTGAGTCATCCATATCAGTATCATCGAAATAACGTTTATGAACATACCACGCGCCAAAAATTACCACAGTAATTAAGCCTGAGAGTAGTATGAGTAAATACTTTATCGGAAAGGCGTAAAAGAAACTTGTGTCTTGGACCGTCGCTCGCTGTGTTGAACCGTATTCAACTGATAAAAAAGCCTTGTATTTACCGAAAAGACCGTCACGCGATATCTTGGTTTCGAATACATGCTCACCATTGGGAGGAACCTCTACGCGATCCTCATTGACGCGGGCAACCCCCACTTCCTTGCCCTTGCTATCATAAATAATGATTTCTCCTTCAGGAACAAGACTCTCACTGCTCGGATTGTTAAAGGTGTAGCGGGCTACATTATTAGAATCATTGGTAATGAAGCGATTTACAACAAACCCCGAAAGTTTGAGAAATTCAGTATTCTTCTCCTCAATGGTGACATTAATGATCGTTCCTGGTGCCTGACCCTGTGCCACAAGTCGCTCTGCCTCGTCGCGATTATCACCATGACCAAATCCAATAAATGCATGATATGTACCTGGTGACGGGGTTGGGTGCACACGGAGTGTAATGGGGATTTTTATTTCATCACCCGGTCGCACGAGGATGCCAAGTCTGCTAACTTCAATCCACGACGCAAGTGAGGTGGTACGGTCACTCTCAACTGGTGGCAGGAATTCTTCAATTGTCCCACCATCCTGAATCGAAATGTTGTTGACGGAGGGATAAAGAGTGGCTGGTTGAGCTCCCGTATTTTTAATAGTAATTTCCTTTTGAATAATATCCCTTCCCTCTGCATCTATATCCATTACCAGTGGCGATACCGAAAAGGTGGGCGCCGCGTATGCGACGACAGGTGTCGTGTATAGCGAGAGTGTTATTAAACTTATGATGTAAAAATATCTCATACTAAAAAACGGGTACTGAAATGTATCGCATGTGTGCTTCGTATGTTCCCGCATCCTGCATTTGACGTACGAGTAATCTAAATACAACATCAATAAACTCGCCCACCACCGGCTGTGAACTATACCCCACCTCATCAAGTGTTGTTGTGCTCATACGTGCCCATGTATCGACTGCTGAAAACCGAGTTGAGCCACCATACAGTGTATCATCTGCAGAGTGGTAACCAAAACAACTGCGAGCACTCGCGTTACACCCTGAAGCCCATGAGGTCGGGGTACCGTTGGTACCTATGACCTGATCGATTTTTTCACCAAATGATGTGAGCATATCCCCTGAAAGAGTCGTGAAGAGTCGATATCCTGAAGTTCCATTTGTGTCAATGGTGAAACGATGTGCACCTTCAACAAACGTATCAACAGGGACTGAACCAAATGGAATTGTGGACGGTGTTGTTGCGATATCAGTAGTGATTCCTTCAATGGTCTGTCCAGAGGATATCCCTGTCATAGTAAAGACCAGACTTGCGCCCTTGGTCAGAAGACTTGGGTACGTTTCTCCCTGCGCGAGTGGCACGACGCTATTATTAGTCGCGTCATATGCCCTAAAATAATACACTCGATTGACGCGTGCGCCACTACTCCTCAATGTAAACGCAAACTCAGTTGCAGCATTTATTTGATGATCAAAGGTGCTTGTAGTGGTGCCACTTTCATTATGTGTACCGCATCCGACACCAACTTGTGACACACACGCGCCCACATCAGAAAGTAATTTTGTTTGTATAGACACGTCATCTGCTCCACCCCCGTTCTCATAGCACCAGTAGGAAAGATTGGTGCATGTACCCATTTCAGATACAAAGGTCGATGTTGCAAATGTAGGTGATTCTGAAAACTGCAGACGAAATCGAACATTAGTCCCCACGGCACCGTTGGATTCTTGGAGCGTAAGACGCAATTGAATAGGATTATTTACATCAATGTCAATGGGAGCCACTGTTTCATTCGCAAGTGGAGTTGTGGGTGTTTCATTTTCCGCATCATCATACCATCTCCAATTTTTTGATTCTGCACCATATCCCACCGTGCGAATTGTGGGGTAATTATTATACGCAGTCAGTAGTGTTCCATTTGCTTCAGTCATCCTAAAACAGTATGACGTCCTATCAGCGGCACCATTATTTTGAATTGCCCAGTCATACTCAATATCCTGATTGGCATTTGTTTTATATGGTGCGAGCGCGGTATTGTTTTGCTCTTCAAAGGTTCCCGCGACGTCTGAAACAGACAAAAGTAAATCACCACCCGTAGGCGGGTCTCCTGAAAGTACCGCCCCATCAGTAATCGGAGTTGAGGTACCTCTCCATAATGCGGTAGTACTCCCAATCGCACCCAGATTTTTCCACTCAGTTGTTTGAATAGCACTACACGTGGTGATTCGTGGTGCGTATTGAAGCTTAAATGCGTCGGTATTCGCAATAAGTGCCGCGGCACTTATTGCGAGTGACATGCGTAGTCGCAGTGTTCCACCATTAAGTATCGGGGTGTCGAACCCTGTCATCTCCGTATTTTCTCCAAGGTCAGTAGCACCCACTGGCCATGGATCCGTAGGTTTTAAAGCGTTGTTATTGACATAGAGTCTGTAGTAATTTTGAGATATCTTTCTACGTGCGGTTGGCCACTCAACAACCTCTGTTCTGTAATTTCTTGTGTCACCCGTATTACTCATCCATATTTCATACTGTGTCGTAGAGATAAGACGAGTCGCAATCATTGGTTCAGGCCACGATGTTCCCGTCCCCGAACTTCTGTTATTCATAAAAATTGAAGCGATACCCACGTCATCAAGTGTTTTACCGATATTTATATTTGAAGTAAAGGGAGCCGTACCACCTGACTGCGTGCCATTTGAGCGGGTGACCACCATCGTGGTGCCCACCGTCTGAAGATTCTCAATAATCCACGCCACTGATACGTGCCCTGTTGGTGTTGTTGCCGCGCCATCTAAAAGAAACGACACCTGTCCAACACTTGAAAGCCACACCTCGTGTCCAAAGTTTGCATGCGAATCAAGCCCTGATCCAACACGCTTTTGTGTATGCACAAAAGCTCGCGTAAGACTTCCGATTGCGGTAATTGATTCAGTTTCAGTACTTCCCGCAGATGAGTAGGTGTGTTCAGCGCGCTGAACTACCCAGTTAGAGCCGGTAAATTCTACTACCGCGTAACTTACATACACCGCATCACTCCCCGCTTCACCGCGCGTAAATGTTGCCGTGTCAGCACCCGCGTCCCATGACGCGGTGGAAAGTACGGTATTGTAGTCCGCTCGGCCTGAGTCAGGATTGTATTGACCAGTGACGAACACTGCCACATCAGTATCATCAGTGATACCCGCGACAGTATTTGACGTAAGCGTCGTACCTGTCGTGGTGTACGCGCGCGCTTGCTGCTGTCGCACAATGAATTCATTCTCTCCCCCGGCAGTTCCTTTGTACTCTACAATTTCCCACGCAACTCTTGTATCACCCGAAGGAGTACCATTTCTTTGAAAAGTGATACTATTAGTGATATTTGAGGGATTGGTGATATACACCGTAACATCGTTAGCGTTCTGGTTTCCAGTCGCACCAGAATCTCCTGCGCCCGTACTATGCGTATTGGTAATGCGAATAAATGCCGAGGTCGAGGCACTCGGTGCTACATAGTCAGTCCCTGCGTTAATGGTAAGTGAGCCACCAGTAATTGTCGAAACACCTCGCTGCACTCGGAAGTCAGTGGGTAATTTAATGGTCACCTCGGGATAGACCGAGTATGCGGGGAGTGCCGTTCCTGCGTTTGTAAGACGAAAACAATAGGTGGCACCTTCCACTGATGACGCGGTTGCGTTGAGTGAGTACTCGAATTCAACGAATTGAGTTTCTGAGAGAGTAATAGAACCCGTCTGAGATGTTGTTTCTCGCTGTCCTCCATTTGAGGTCACGAAGCTGGCATTTTCGTCATTCATACCTCCACTTGATACGGTAATATTTGTGGTGTTATTGCCTTCAACAAGTTGTGACGCGGACATGTCCCACGCACCACCTCCAGTACTCACGTCACTCCACCCTGTTGCAGCACTACATGTTGAGATTTTTTGCGCAAATTCAAGGCGGTATTGGATACCTTGCGTAGTGGTGCCACCTTCATTTGATACTTGCACACGAAGTCGCTGTATATCAAGTTGTGCTACTTTGGTAAGTGGCGTATCAGCAGTACCACCCGTAGCCGAAGTCGCGCCAGACTCTGTTCCATCGTTGTTGCGCCAATGATAGTGTGTTTGCGTAGGTATACTTTTATATAGTCGCGTTACTCCTGGTACAGCAACATTTGTATTAGGTGCCACGTTGGCACCACTTGCATTAATGTGCGTATTAGGATTAGTGATTTGTAAATCAAGTGATTGATTATTTGTAGAACTGGCGGTTATATCAAGCATTGTATATATACACGCACTCTGTGTCGAAGAAACGCTGATTGAGCCGACGAATGTAGATGTTCCTGTGGTCGAAAATCCATCAGTGTCAGTTGTACCATACTGAGATTCAGTCCCTATGTACGACTCACTCGCGCAATTATATGGTGCAGAAGTATCATACTCATAGTACAGTTTGATATTATCGAGTCCATATACCACATCAACCGTTCCACTCGCGGTAATGGTTATACCGGAAATGGTGTGTGGGCCAGCCGTCTGCGCCTCAATATTAAAACTACCTCCAAGGTATACATTTGAAGTGGTTATATCGATACTTGTGCGCTGTGTTCCAGCACTGGTAACCAAGACATCCGCGGTAACAGTTGCTTCTGGGTACACCGAGTAGGTAATCTCTGATGCTGAACCAGCATCAGTAAGCCTAAAACAATAAGTCCCTCCATCGGTTGCGTTGGTAGTTGGTGAGATTGAATATTCTAATTCCGCAAACTGACTTGATGTAAGCGTGAGTCCACCCACCTGTGATGAAGTGTCCTTCACTCCTCCATTAGGAGTGAGAAATGTTGTGTTCTCATTCGTTACTCCTCCCGTTGAAACTACTATATCGGTGGTGTCACTTCCATCGGTAATATTACTTGAATTAAACATATCCCAATCACCTCCACCCGCACCAACATCAGTCCAGCCGGACGCCGCGGAACACGTAGACACCTTTGATGCGTATTCAATGCGATATTGTTTTGAGGTCGACGTTTTATTTCCTTCGTTTGATATTTCAAAACGAAGACGTTTTCCCACGAGTTTGCCAATCGCAGAGAGGTGCGTGCTCTCAGTGCCTCCTGTTGCTGAAGTAGCTCCCGATTCACTTCCGTTATCATTACGCCAATGAAAACGCATTTGTCGCAAATCAACTTTTTGCACCGTACCTGCACCAGAAATTGAAAGCGCTGTTGTGGGATCTATGACTGGTGAGCTTGCGGCCACAACATCAATAGACGGATTGGTCATCTGAATATCGATAGTATCACCCGCACCTGCACTTGATTGAACATCAGCAACAACATATACGCATAACGCTTTTGTGGTGTTGATATTTATACCTGATGCGGTAAAAACGGATGAGCCGTCAGCACCACTGAATCCATCCGCATCGGTGGACCCATACTGAGACTCAGTACCCGCATAACTTTCACTTGCGCAGTTATACGGCGATGAGGTATCGTTTTCGTAGAATAATTTAATATTTTTAAGGTTTGAGGACGCGTCAATAGTACCGTGTTCATATACAGTGATTGAAGTCACATCACGGTTACTCACGGATGAGTTTTCAGTTATTGCAAAACTCCCACCAAGATGCGCGTTATTCGTTCCCGCATCAATATTTTGCATCGTGCCCTGCGTTGATACAGTGATATTAATTACTGGCGTATAGGTAACATACGCGTAGAGTGCGTAGTTGATACAGTTGGTGGCACCTCCCGCACCGGGCTTAGTACAGGTGGTACGAACACGCAACCCGTCAAGATCAGATTGCGTGAGCGTGAGCCCCGTGAAGTTGACACTTGACCACGTGCTTACGGTACTAATAGTGACATTCTGTGTCGTGCCAATCTGGGTAGTTTCTGCGGCATTCCAAAGTGAAACCTGGAACTGCATATTTGAACCACCTTCTTTGTGATACAAAAATACGGTCACCGCGGACGCAGTCTGAACATTTGAAATCGTACCCATTTGGTACGAATCGAGCTGATTGCGCGTGAATGTAAGATAATCACCTGTTGTACTGGGTGCTGTTGTTGAACTCACACCATCATTAACACAATCATAATTATTCGCAGTAGCACACGTTGTTCGCGCCCCCTGAGAGGTGTTTCCTGCACCATCAGGGTTTATTTGTTGCCCCAATGCCTCAGTAATAAGTGTATATATAAAAAAACCACACAGCACAAATAGAGCAGTTATACCTGCAACGGTGACCATTTCCATGCTCTTACGCATACATAAATACCTCCGAATATATCGGATACCTCTATTATGAAGCAAAACACCAGAAATGCGACCTACTGTTGTGGGTTTGAAGTTGTTGCAGCATCATCTAGCGGTTCAATGTACGGTGTAATGATCAGATCATACGGAGTACTTTCATCATGGATAGGTAACGTTGAGGATGACTGGGTAGACATACTAATATCATAGGAAGTATTTTGATACTGACCAACAGTTGTTGTCGCACCCAGAAGTAGAGATGTGTCATCATCAGTAATGGGAACATACGGAGTAACGACAATATCAGATTCAGATATATCAATATTGCTATCATTTGTTGAATCATCAGGTGAACCGTCACCCTCTACTGTGGATTGCTTCTCCTTTAATTGTGGCGTCTGAGAGACGAGCGCGCGCTTTTGACCAGTTTGCTCAGGATCAGGGATTTCATCAGGAAGAGAGACAGGTTTTGCGCCAAGCTCTATATTTTCACCACTACCGAGATCGTAACCACGAATTAACACATCGCCCGACTCTGATTTTGAGTCATATACAAGTACGAAACGGGGATTTTCAATGGTGCCACCGTCATTACCCTCGATTGTCTCAGTGTGCTTTGTGCGAATATCATACACTTTCATTACCCACACATCATGCTCGAATGACTGCCACACAACATGGGTACCATTAATTTGTGGGGAAATATCGTGCACTACATTGTCAGTAAGCATATATGGCTCGTCTGTGCCATGCATCATAAATATCTCCCAATCATTACCTATCCACCCCTGCCAAACAGTTATTTCACCAAAACGTGAGGGGTGCATATTATTATATCTATCGAACGTAATTTGTTGTTCGTCTGTGTGCTCAATGTCATAAATCATAATTTGGTATCGGCCATCTATAAGTCTATGCCATGTAATAGTATTAGTTGATTCATCAAAATATGGCGCATCATCATCAAATGTGTTTCGGGTAATCTGTGTAATATCTCCGCCCTTCTCAATGAAGATTTCGAGATCACCATCCTCATCAGGAGCAGAATAAACTCTATCCGTATACACAATCTCAGATTCCTCTTTTTGTTTTACACAATAATACGTGCCATCATCCATGGTTGCGCACTCTGATTGAGCAAAAGACAATCTATTCTCGTCGTTTGTTACTGTATTAATAAGTGGTTGCGCCGGCTCAGTATATGCAGCAGCATCGGAGACATCAGTGTCACTGTGTACCTCATGTAATGGAGTCGAGCCCCCCTCGTCAACCACGCTTGAAACTTCTGGAAAAACACTGTCTTCATTTGCTACGAGCGGAGGCGCGTCTCCACTACCATTATTAAAGGATAAGATATCTTCATTCTCAGAGCTTTGATCTTCACGCGAGTTATCAGAAACACCATGCTCAGGTGATTGATCAAAATTCTCATCTACCTCAATGAGACCAGCGTGGTTATTGTCTACATTATTATCCGCCTCAGTCATAATTACAGGGACACTATTCTCTGGTTCTAACTGTGAAGTTGTAGTGTCCACATCTACACTCGGCACAACTGGTGGTACTGGCGAAGCGTCAAATGTACTTTCCATTTGCTCACCAACATTTGCTTCATGTACGGTTTCCGTATCCGTTGGCGAGGACAGTGTTTCTAACGCAACTTCATCCGCAAAAACAGGCGCAAGGGGAAGTGCCACAAGAAGTGACATAACAACAAAAGCACACAGTACCCACGCGTAGTAAGTTATGTAATGACGTTTACGTATTTGAGTAATGTTATATGTGCTCCACATCATAGCAAAACATGCGCGCATATTTAACCCAATGCACCCATATTCATCTATAATAGCAACTATTTGCAATGATGAGTGACAGTGTTATCAACAGTGCTAATGATAAAATGACTCTGCGAGAAGTATTGAAAAATCAATAAATGTCATCCTTCCATCGTTATTGAAATCAAAAGTAAATTTGCGCGAAATCCACGCAGCCATAAACTTCGACACATCATCCATATCCACATCATTATCGTTGTCTACATCAGTAACTACGTTGATTTGTGCCTCCGCGGTAAGCACACCATCTGAACCCGTTATGGCGAGTGAGACAATGCCCACGCCATCATTAGTCGCATTGACTGAGGTGCCATTTCCATCACCCGCAATGAGTTTGGTACTTTGCAGTATAATGCGTGCATCACCAGATTTGACCGCGTGAGCACGAATTCGCGCGACCTGGTGATTGCCTACAAAACCCTTTCTGAAGGTACCGCCCTGCATATAAATTTTTCCATTTTCAGCGTATGGATTTTTATTCCATAAGGATATGACAGAAGTGCCCACATCTATACTATCAATAACAAGAAATTCCTCTGGATACGTAAGTATAATATCGACTGCGTTAATGGGGACGTGTGCGGAAATGGTGACGTCTACATAAAATTGCTGATCCTGAGTCACCTTGTCGTCTGAAACTTGTAAGGAAATATATGAAGAGTTTTGAGTAGTTACTGCCGCGAGACCCGCGAAGATGGTGGTCAAAAATACAAATGAAAACGCGTATCGAACCGTGGTGTGGTGCTTTGCTTGATAATTGGGATAAAATAATTTAATGAAAAAACGTAACATACACAATTACGGTACCAGCGTAGACCTCAACGCGTCAATTTGGTGATTACTTACATCAAGTGACTCACTCACATTCTTTGCGTACGCAACGAGTGAAGCAACTTCTGAACTTTGAGCTGACGCACCAGAAATAAGATGGGTGATGATGTCTTGTTGTATATCTGCAAGTTCTACAAGGAGACTGCTCCGCCCTTGTTCAAGGGTAACTAAGTTGGAAAATGCTTCGCTCACCGCATGATACTCCCCTACGTCTTTGAGTAGCGAGAGAATTGTAATATTTTCTTTAAGACGATCCACCGACTGTTCCAATCGTGTCACCATAAGTGCCTTTCGCTCACCATAAAAATTACCACAACTTTCAAACAAGCTTTGCATAGTGACCAATTCAGGTTTAGTAAGTGATGCGAGTCGTATAAGATATGACTCATACTCCTCTCGTCTCCCACAGTCTGCGATAATCTGCTCAGTTACTTCGTCTGCGCCATTTCTATCAGTAATTTCGGCGAGTGCTACCACATCAGCTACGTTTTGAGAAATACTGTTTTCCAGGTATGTGACCACATGTTTTTTTTGATACGCACTAAAACCCGCACCGATACAAAGTGCGAGCGCACATATTCCTAATGCGCGGGCGACTTTCAGATGTTGCAATAGTGATGCTTTCATAAATATATTTTACGTGACGATATGTTCAACATCATCAATTTCTTTTGCGATATGTTCTTGCGCCCTAGTAATATCAGCACGGATTTCGTCTATGAGCGCGGATTCAGACTTAGTCAATTTACCTTTTCGTGAAATTGTGAGCGCCTCTACATTTTTATCTAGATTTTGAATAATCAGACCAAACTCTCTCTTGAGACTCACGTCAATATCGGAAGTTTCTCGTTGTACACTTCTTCTCCATCGCTTGAAACGATATAGCATGAACCAAACGGTCGCCACAAGTAGGAGAACAAGTGCTACGAGCGGTATGATAACTGACAAAACTTCAATCATCAGAGATCCGACTGCAAGATATCCAGGTTTTTCTACAATGATTTTAATTTCATCAGAGCGATTACTGATATGTCCCCGCGCATCACGCGCAATTGCAGTGAGTGTATACACTCCTTGCACTAGTGGCGTAGAGGGGATGAAAACAAAGTTACCCACGTCATCGCTCGTAACATTATAGACAGAAGAGGTATCAGACAGCATCGCTCCTTGTGCATCCCTCACTTCAATGGTTACTGTTGCGCCAGGTCGAGTAATACCTTTAATTGCAGGAATAACCCCCTCGTTCAAACGTTCAGGATACTCAGTAAACTGCGGTTTTTCAAATGCTTCGATTTTGAATGTATACGTGGCGACACTCATGTTACCCGCACTGTCATATGCCTCAAACACTGCGGTATGTTCACCAGGCTCAACTGAATCAATCAAGTAGTGCTTCGTCTGCTTCTCATCGCTAAATTCCTCCCACGCTCCACCACCAATTTGAACTCTGTACCGCGTTACCGGAGAGATATCTTCAAAGGTAAATTCCACAGGTATACCTACGCTATCATTCGTCGATGTTGCGCTCGACACTAAAAAATCCTTCGGTGGTTCGGAGTCAATTGCAAGCTTGAAGTGAGACACTCTTCCCCACCCATCTTCATTTTTAAATTGGAGATGAAAGTATGAAACTCCCTGTTGCAAGTCGGAAATTTCTTTTGAACCAATTCGCTCGTCATAGACCTTTGTGGGGATTGTTGCGGGAGATTCATCGAGCAGCATTCGCACCGCTACAACATCCTGCGGCAATACCCAGGTAAGTGTTGCGGTAGTATTTTTTGACCACACACCATCTTCGTGCGTAGATGAAGTGACAGTGGGTGCCTTAGGAGTATTTGGTGGCGCAATGTACTCTGGTTCAGGCGTTGCGGTGGGCGCTGAAACGGTATAGGTTGCGCCGTTCATTCCGGTAAGAATATTTGTCCCAATACCATCACGCGCTAGGATTGAGCCACTTTTAAAAATAACCTTCGGAGTACCTGCACCCAAAGGTTTAAACGTAATATTAAACACATTGCCCGCTGAACCCGTGTATCCTGCAATTGCGCCACCACTAAATGAAATAGTCCCAGCGCCATTAGAAAAAGTTGGTTCCTCGACCCATAAATTAAAAACTGATGATGCCTTATTTATGCTAATGACTTGCAGTTCTTTAGGGTTGTACGACATAACGCCATCAGCAGTATTCACTGATTTACCTTCAGTGTTAAGTAACACTGATGCAGTAAACGTACCGCCCACACTATACACCCCTGTATTAGGGCTTACACGCAGTGTCGCTGCCTCACTAATTCCCCCACAAAGGAAAAAAATGGAAATAACGCACAAATTTTTGAATATGTAATGGTATCTCATCATGGTACGTCATCATTAGTTGTCAATATCTTTTTCTTTCGGATATGCATAACATATACAAGTCCTCCGAATGCTATGAGAAGCACCGTGAGACTTACTCCGATAAGCATTCTACTTCCATACGACAGACTTCTCTGTGCTACATCTGAGACAAATGTTTCAATGCGTTCATTTCCCGCTTTATCAACCGCCTTAACTCTGATAGTGCTATTGAGGGTTTGATCCTTTAGGACATACGGACTCTCAGCCTGAATCCATGGCGCGTCGACTCTACCCCATGAGAAAGTATAAAACTCAGAAAAAGGCTCTTCCATGACTTCATAGTGATCTATCCCTGACTGCTTGTCGGTTGAATTAAAGGTAACAAAATACTTACCATCAAACGCAACGGTGTCTTTTGTTAATTCAATTACAAAATCAGCTGGTGGCTGATCGTCATCTTGAATAGCACTAGACCATGAATCACTGGGAGTGTTTCCAGGATCATTGGTAAGTGTGATATGCGACTCCTGCTTCACGAGTGGCGCATCCTCCCCATAACCTGTGTGGAGCAGTACTCTTGTCTCATCTCCAAGCCATATACGAGCGTGATTAGCTGCCTCTGTGCTTCCAATAGTCAAGCCTGGCGATCTAAATACGAGCTTTAGAATAGTGTTGGTAAGACCTGGGTCTCCGGGAATGCGCCCACAATATCCCCCAGGAACTCCTCCCGCAAAACGAATAGTGTGGTTTGCGGCATCAATAACAGGTGGTTCTACCCATAGATTAAGTATCGAATCACCAACCGAGGTATCAACTGCATTAATTGTCGCATCATAGTTCACGACAGCATCAACGGTATTGACACATTCACCTTCATCAACATCAAGTCTCAATGAAACCGTTACGGTATCACCACTATTGACCGATGTCTCAATCGGATCAAAGTATAATAGCGCAGCTTGTGAAATTTGAATGCTAGAAAAAAACAATACGGTGCAGAGGAAAATCAAAACCGCACCATATTCTAAACGCAAAGTATACATGTACTCAGTATATCAAAAATAAATATCGTGAATCAGACATACCCACACATACAAAAGAAAAGCTACCTCGTGGTGGGAGATAGCTTTTTCTTAACTCTAAACTGTTAGAACGTTGGCGTAGCAATGTAGCGAAGTGTCGTGGAATAGTCGTCACCCGCCTCTTGTAACGCTGTGATTTGCGTCTGATAACCTACCCGTGTTTTACCTTGACCGTTAGTAACACCATCTGATGGACCTGTGTGACCCATAATCGCAATCGGTGTAGTACTTCCTGATACCCATTGATTTGATCCAAACTGAGCAGTTCGTGCTGATACTGCTGTGTCATCTGAGGTCATACCCCAGTGACCGTATGTGTTTGGATTTGCAATAGTACCTGTTGGAACTTGCCATGACGCAGGTGTGTTTGTGTTAGATCCATTACTGAATCCATCAATAGTTGCACCTGTTGTTGATTGCAATGCTCCGGTTTGCTGTACAGTCACGGTGAAGCCATTTGCGGCGTTTGTAGCGACTGCAAGATCATGAGCGAGAGTACGAATGGTACCGATCGGAAGTGTACCAAATGGAACAGTAGTGTTTGTTGATGCTGCATTTGTGGTCGTACCATTGACTGCTTGACCTGAACCAATACCTGTTACTGTGAAAGTAAGAGATGCATCAACGCTTGCTGATACCGTAACTTGATCAATAATCGCAACACGCACCTGTCCACTGTCGGGCATTGTTCCACCAATATCGATCATGTATGAACTGGTTGCTGATGGATTTGTAATTTGGGTTGTACCAGTTCCAAATCCTACTGCGTTGGTTCCAATTCTAATAACAATCGGTGTCGCGGATGCAACCCCCATGTTTGTTGGCGTTGTAAAGGTGATTGTATTCGTCGATGTAGCAACACCCCATGTTGCAGCGCCTGCTGTAGGAGCCGTACTTGAGGATGTACCATTAACGAGAATGTCGACATCATCTTCATCCAACAAACCGAGTGTAAACTGCGGTGGAAAAGTGAGCACAATCGTCCTTCCGATTGCCATACCATTTGGTGTGGTAAAGGAAATTGTATGATTTGAGCCCACTCCTGGTGCTGAGTTAGAGAGCGTATCACTTGCGTTCTGAATCGATGCCGCTTCCGCAATGCGGAAGAATGTAGGCAAACCTGTACTCCAAAGGAATAGTGCTAGCCCAACCGTCATCGCAACAGCCTGTAGAGTTCTCACGGTATGTGCCGTGTGAATCATGGCTTTACGTTGTATTAACTTCTGAATATGTCGACTCTAATAATTGAGTAGCACGCCTATTGTGCTCTTAACAACAGGAATAAAAATGTGCTTCGCAAACACAAAAGTCTCCACCTCTTCTATGTCCACAATCGAACATATTATCCTTATCTAGCAATACTCGGCTGTAAGTATGGAAATATGTTTATATATTTCTATATGTCACATTCACATGTTGTATGACATATCCCAAATAAGGACTCATTCATTGTAACGTATCTCAAAAAAAATATTTGAAGTTATACACAAATATATGTGTAAAACGAATTATCCCGTCCAATTAAAGAGCAAAATTGAAAAATCTTCTAACCCTACTTTAGTGTTACCATTGATGTCTGCGGGGGGATTTGAGTTCCCTCCTGCTGTCCCCCACCAAAAAATAAGTATAGAGAAATCCGTAAGATTAACTTTTCCATCACGATTCAAATCCGCATTACTGGTTGCCTTCCCTTCAACTCCCACAAACAGTTTGAGTGCTGTTCCGAAGATACTTTCAGATCGTAAACCTCCAGTTCCAGTAATAAAGCGTGCTTTCACAGTGTGTTCTGCGACAGAAATGGTACCTGTATCGAGTTGTACTGACCAATTACCCAAAGCATCAGATGTCGTCGTGAGTGTTTTTGCCTTATCATCTATAACAACTTCAACAGTAACACTTGGAACGGTCTGTCCGCTTATGGTAATTACTTGACCGGGATTTACTTGAGCATTCTGTGTTCTAATTGTTGGTGGAATTAAAATTCCCTTTACATTGGTGATTGCGCCTTGGGTAACATCAAAGGTTGTATTAAAAATCGCGGAGCGTGTATTTGCATTGTCTACGGCATAAAAACCAAGTGATGAAGTTCCCGGATCCGCCTCGGTGTTAAACAAAAACTCTCCCCTTGAATTGCTTCGTACAGTTCCAACTAAATCTCCATCTAGCAATATTGAAACTGTGGCATTAGGAAACGCCTTTCCAGAGATTGCAATCTGAGTCGCGCCCAAATCCTCATCTCTACCCCCAGAGCTAGAACTCCCACCGCCACCAGTAGAGCCACCGCCATTATCAGCACGTTCGTTTTTACAAATATCAGAACAAAAGTCTTGACTCGTATTGTTACCATCGTCACACTCCTCTCCATGAAGTGTTTGTAAAACACCATCTCCACAGTACGGTCCCCATTTACATACAGCATTACATTGCCGTCCTACAATAGTGGTGCTGTACACACCTGTTTCACCAGGGATATCACAGTCTTCTCCATCATTAATAAGCATATCACCGCAGATACTTATCGTAAGTGTCGTGGTCGCCACTGATACGGTCGATTGAGCGTGTGTAACTAAAATGGGCGTAAGGAAAGAAAAAATTAGCAGTGAGTAAAAGTTACCGACACATACGCGAAATAATATGAGCCATACGTTCATAATGATTACCTTCTTCTAGTTCTTAAAAAAAGAAGTATGAATGATGCAAAAATTACAAGTATCGGAATGATGACAGAAAGCTTATGCACTAACGAAAGTCCAAGAAATCCAAATCCTGCTGTTTGCAGAGTACCAAATGGTAAAATGCTAACGTTCACCTCGCCACTCATCTTAACCTCATCCCCGTTTTTTATTTCAAACCTACCAACATAACTCCCTGCGGGGAGTCGAGTGGGAATTTCAGCGATAACATTTTTTGTAGCAAACGGATCAACTTTCTCAATCCTTCCAAGTTTTGAGGTTTCTTCAAGTAGTGCGTTTCCAGATTTATCATATATTCTAAAAACAACATCAGATGGGGCGACGGGAACATTTCCTGTATTTTCCACAAGCATTTCAAATTTTATTTTTCCAGGAAAATATAACCACCCTAGTTTATGACCTTCATTAAGATCTGTAATTCCTATCTTTCTTACTTTGAAGTCTACAATTTCCTTATCGATAACAGATACATCGACATCAATCTGTGCACCAAGAGAAATACTCACCGCGCCCTCCGCAACCTTACCGTCAGGCGTACCTGTTTTGATGCGTATATTGCCTTTGTACTGTTTAAAATCAGCATCCTTAGGGATTGACACTCTAACAGTCATGGGGATCTTCTGTTCGCCACGAGGAAGCAAAAACTCTGAACCTTCAACGATTGTAAACCAATCATTGACCCCAGGGACGTCAATACTTACTGTGGCTTTGAGGTCTGCATGAGGATCACTCCGTACGAGGTAAATAACTTGTTCATAGACAGAATTTCGCGTGAGACTTGTATTAGAAACATACGGAGGGGTAACACCAAAACCCGCATGAACATGAGATGTGCACAATAAAAAAAGCGTTACAGAACAAAATAGATTTCGAAATACTTTCATCTAATGTAGAACGCATTCGCGTTCACTAATTATCACGCAGGAGCAGTGTAAAATCAAGAACCCACGTTGTATATAACGTGGGTTCTCTTTCTATGTATATATTTTTCGAAATCACCACTGAGAGGGGTCGCTCAATACTACGTAAAACGTGTTAAGTCCCGTGTAACTTCCTGCATAAGTAATTGAACCTGGAACACGAATTCCCCAATACGCGTTTGCAGTTGCCTGTGTAGAAGTTGCCGTAGACTTTGGCACATTAATATTTACCAGTTGTGGTGTTGTAGATGACAAAGATGTTCCAGATCCGTATGCAAGTTGCGAAATTCCAAAGTGTTGTTCGCTTTCAGGGATTGTGGAAGTTGCCGATGGAGCACATGGAGAGGCTTGACTGAATCCATTACACATAGATTCACCTTCGACATTTTTATCAACTCCAACGTTTCCTGTGGCGAGCACTGTTGAAGTGGCGCTGAGGAATGGGTTATTTTGGCCTGGCTCTAATGAACCATACGCTATACTGAGCGTGTTTAGTGCAAATGCTAGAAAACTTTTAACTTCAACTCCCGTAGTGCTCTGACCATACGGTCCAGACAAACCGTCGTCATCGGTTGTTTTCACTTGTGCCCTCCAATCTTGTGCAAAATATATTGTTGATGATCCATTGAGTCCGTCTGTTGGGTCTGCGACATACCATAGAGGGAATGTGCAATTGTATACTATTGTCGTATCAGTAGCACCTGTACACGATGTTGTAGAAGCAGTACAGGAAAGATTCCACGCTGTAGGCGCAGCACCACTTGGGTAACAATTATTAGCATTGAGCGTTGAGGTTGCAAAACATGAAGATGGACCAATTCCTGACCTGTAAATACTTAGGTTATAGCCCGTTACCTCGTCAGCCGCACCTCCACCCGCGGCGTCGCAACTATTATTATCAGAAGCAATAAATGACAGGGTGAAACCTTGTGTGGTCGAAGCTTCTTGTGTGAGGTACATATCAGTTCCTGATGCCTGAACAAGTGATACTGTTGCACCTGCTACTGTTGGCGCGACATTATTGACGGACAAAACAGAATCGGCACCTTGTGAACCACCCGATGCCTCAAATCCGTGACTATCAATAACATAGCCAAACGCACCATAGTTTTGATCTTGTGTTGGAATCACTATGGTATAGGTAGAGGTTGCGTTTGACGCTGCGAAGACGGTGGTTGAGGCAAGTGTTGTCGCATCACATGTATTTGTGGTGGTATTGAAACTTGCAGTTGAACAAACAAAGAGTTTTACCCTATCAGCCGTACCAGATACATCCGTGTCGGCAGAAGTCGAAGTAAATGTCACAACTTGACCTGGATTTGCAGGAGAGTTGTCGCTAAGGGCAGTGAAGGATGGACGATGATTAACCTCAAAAGGAGATGAGTTAGTTGCATTTGTCCCCTGCTTATAGGTATTGTTGCATCGTGGAGTTCCAGCATTACCGTCACATATCCACGCAAACCATGTGTTTACTTCGCTCCAACTTGCAAGTGTTGTGGTTGCTGCGGTCGCAGTTTGACCACTTGTCGTTACACTTGAGACAGCCCACTTAATTCCTGACGAGCAGGTAGGGGCAGCGTTTGAATTTGGCGTTGGCGTGGCATTAGTGCTACATACAAGTAGCCAGTAATTCTCACCGTTTGAATCAGTTCCCACAGCACTCCAAGAGACCGTATCTCCTGCATTTGTAGGATTATTAGAAGATGACTCAATTGCCTCATGAGCATCAGATGTCCATAATGGAGGTGTATTCAAGACGGTAACGGACGTTGTTGCGGTATCCTGCGCATCAGCATGCTTAATGCTTTGTTCACCTATATTGAAAACAAAAATAAAAGCAAACACAATGATGCCAAGAAATGTTGTGTACACAGTAATTTTACCTGCCGTACGTAAATGGTCTGTGTGATGTGACATATGAATAAAAAACTAATAAGACACTTATATTGTACGATATACACATGTCCGATACACACGAGTTATACACACCCTATTCATAACGAATAGCATCA
>DASUDI010000022.1:0-27552 GCA_036275695.1 Minisyncoccota bacterium
ACTCACGCATGCTCGAAACGCAATTTTTGACTTTTTGATAAAAAATAGTATAATTTTTTTAGAAGAGTATAGACTGTCTATACTTCCGTTCATTGAAATGAGGTTACCATGAACGAGTCAAACAAATGGGTTTTCTGGGGGCTTTCTGCTCTCTGGTTTGTTTTTGTTGTTGGGGTCGTGTGGGTATCGTTTACCCCATACGTCTCAGAACATGTGTGGGGCGCTTCCTATGTGAATGGCATGATCATTGCCCTCTTTATCATTTGGGCAGTTCGCTCAGTTCGCGTTGTCCCAGTCGATGAAGTTGCACTCGTCCTCGTATACGGATTTCCGTGTACAACCATGCAACACGGGCCAAAATTTATCGTCAGGGGACTTTTTCAGATTGAATATTTCTTTACGGGAGTTGCACAGGATCAATTCCCCGACGAGCCTGAGTTTGTACAAAAAACTCCTGACGAAGTGCCTTTGGAGACTGTTACTGTCTACAATGAGGAGGGAGATGCCATAGAGCGCACGAAAGTACGCCCCATTCGCATCTCCACAAAAAAGGGCACAACTTCATCTGACGATATTCTCAATACCCAAATCACGGTTGAGGTAAGTTTTTGGGTACGGTGGCGAGTTACCGACCCGTATCGCTTCATGCTTAAAGGTGGCGGTGATGCTGAAGGATTTCGTAGCCAGCTCAGAGATTCTGGAGAATCATCCCTGAATGAGGAAATTACGAGTCGCACCGCCTCGGAACTCGTCTCCGATTTCATGGGGGTACAAACGGCACTTCTTAAAAAGATCAAAGACGACGTGGATGGTTGGGGTGTTGAAATTGTGGGCGCTGGCCTTCTTGCGCCAGACCTCACGCACACACTTTCTTCTGAGATGCGAAATGTTGCCTCAGCTAAAGCGAAGGCAGCACAGGCCATTATCACCGCTGATGCACAGCGACACGTAACGGAACAGGACGGTATAGCGCGGGCGAATGCCAAAAAGGCAATGATTGTGGCGACCGGAGAAGGTTATCGAGAATCTGCTGGACTCATGGGCGTGAAGCCCGAGGATCTTCTCACTGCTGACGTCGCACGCGACACCATTGGTGAGGGTGACATCATCCTTGGCACTGATGGCATATCGCAGGCAATTGGTCTGGGTAAGAAGATCTTTGAGCAAGGTCGAGAAGATAGAAAAATTATCACCGAACACCATGGGAGGGTTCGTTAATGGAGACACTCTTAACAGCAATCGTTCTCGTCATCGTATTCATGGGCGCATTTGCGCTTATGAAGAGCGGTGGTGACACTCGTCGCCCCCGACAACGATGGACGACACAATCACCACCAAAAGGACAAAATGACAACTTCCCTGTGGAGAAAAACCCACAAAAGTCGTTTGAATTTCTCAAAAAACACAGGAGTAAAATCTTGTGGAGTCTCGCTGTTTGTCTTGTGCTGGGAGTACTGTTGGCATTTGTACCCTCGATAATTGGGGGTCACGGAAAAGCAACTGAGACGGGAACAGCTCTGGGTGCCACTGATTGGACACAAGGTTTCGAACAGTACGTCATCTACGGGGCGGTGCTCTTGTTCCTTTTGCTCGCAGTGTCGGGTAAGCGCTTTAACGCTCACCCCGCATTTGCAAACCTTTTTGGCTTTGTTATTGCCATCATGTTCCTTATGGTGATAGTCCTCGGGGTAGAAAAAACAAAAAATCTACTCTTTGGAAACTACTTTGCGGAGTGGCAATCACACAAGAAAAAAAATGAGCAGATTGCACAAGGCACCGTTGCGTACAAGTCCTGCGCAGCAAGACAAGACAAGATTGAGAAGGTCACCATAAATGACCCGTACAACACGAATGTCATCACCCTAAAAGGAGATGTGTGGACCGTGATTCGTGTTCATGGAATGGGGGGGTGCGTGCGATGGTGGAGTGAAAACCCCATTGAAGATGTCTTTGATACCTGCGTCATGGGTGTCAATGACGGACACTGGACCGCGTGGGAGGAATGGAAAGACACGAGATCTGGTGCTGATTTTGGTTGGATAAGTTTCAAAAGTAACACAGGTGGCGATACGGTGGCGTATCTCACCTTCAAAGACAGAGACCAGTGTAACTGATTTCTGTCATCTTCCTCAAAACCGCGAACATTCGTTCGCGGTTTTTTTATACACCACATTACATATGGTCGGTTCGTTTTAAACTAGATACTGCCACAACTCCCGAGTGATATGTCGCACCCAAATGTCCATGCGGCAATTTTAAGAATTGCATATGCTGAAAACATCACCACAAATCCAATAATGCCATATAGCATATGCTTTCTCCCCGTCACACGCGCTTCACCGTCTGCACCGCCAGCAATATATTCAAAAACGCCGTACAAGAAAAATGCCATTGCTACTACGGTCATGAGCGTCATGAGTGGAAAAATAATGACCGTATTCAATTTATTGAGAAGATCATTTGCTGCAGTGACATGTGATGGCTGCATTTTAACGTGGAATTATGTAAGTAACAAATTCATGTATACGATCCCAACACACCGTATACACTAGATTAATTACTACCTGTAGGTCTCGGTATAAGTGGAACTGAACCAGGGCCAGTCTGATTACCAATACCAAAGAAATTTGTGACGAGCGCAACTATTCCCCACAGTGCTGTCATAAACACAAATGCCATTATGCCCCAGAGCATAAGTTTTTTTCCTTCTTCACGCTTATCGTCGCTATCACTTCCGAGGAGAAACGTTTTAATCATACCCCAGATAAATACCACAATTGCAACACCAAAAAGTAGTGGTATGAGGCGACCTTGGATAAAGTCAATTATATAACTAGCACTATTGTCGAAATAACCTGGTCTTATTTGTGCTGATGCAGTTGATACAAAAATTAAAAAACTTCCAAAAATAGGTAGGATATATCCGAATTTGTTCATAATGTGAATATTAAAAATCTTAATTAAATTGTTAAATGTAAAAATACGTGTATGTACGTATATTTTAGTATACTCTTATTTTTTTATTCCGCACGACATTGCTGTGGATACGATCTAACCCCCAAAAAATGTGTTTTGGAGAAGACGCACCAAACCCCACATGGTAAACATTACAACCATGCCGATAATACCTGAAAAAACAAAATCACGCCCCTCTTTTACGGTATCTGAATCTCCACCGCCAATAATCCAATATTTGATTACACCCCAGAGAAACACAATGACCGCAATTGCAAATATAAAGTAGATAATACTTTCAAGAAGTCCCACGATGAGTTCCACAAAGCCTGCGAACCCTTTTGTAGTATCGAGCGTAGCAGCGCGTGAGATACGTGGCAAACTCATGCTGATGACAAACAATTTCACTAAATGCATATACTTATATAATTATTATGCTGCTTCAAGTGCTCCGACCGTAGACTGAATTACCTCAATAATAAGTTTTGCGGCAAGTACAATGACACCACCGATAATCGCATAAAATATAGCGTTCCTTCCCTCCTCTAATGATTTACCTTCACCACGCGCTACTACTAACTTGTACCCTCCATACATAATGAATAGAACGATTATCGGTATAGCAAACACCAGCATAATATCAATAATTTGAACAAGAAATTGAGTTATATCTTCTGCATTTAATGGATTACTAAATCTACTCCCGCCCTCACGCGCACCACCACTTACATTTCCCCCTCCAGTTTCTGCAAAAAGCGAGAAAAATGGTATCAAAAAAAATAATGTGAAATACGGTACAAGATAAAATATTCTGATAGACATGATCATGTTTCTTAAAATAATCCTTTCAATTGTAACACAGCATCTGACACAGATTGCTTCATACGCTCACTACCCTCAACTACACCCTCAACAATCTCCCGAAATATTTCATTGGTTTGCTGCGGTGACGGATCAAGCCACCCCCGTGCGTATAGCGCTGACTGATAGCGTACCGCATCAGTAGAATTGTTTTGCGCTCCAACACCTGCGCGCAACACGGGTACAAAATCGTATGCGCGTGCCAATTGCTCTGCGTATTGTGGACTCGCAAATAATTGTGCAACAGCAAATGCTCCCGACGCCTTCTGTGACGCACGCGGAATTGCAAACGCATAAAAATTTCCAAACGTGCGGAGTGTAGTGACCCCTTCACCTTGGGGAACTTGGGCAATATCAAAATTGAGGTTTGGATTCTTTTTCTCAAGAATACCCCACTCACTCCCCAGTCCAAAATACAGCGCAAGCTGACCTGTGGTGAAAGCATCGAGGTCATTTGGTTTCCCCTTGTTCCATGTATAGAGTGAAGACGTGGGAATAGAAAATTGCGTATAGAAATTAAGGACCGTTTCAAGTGTTGAGACACCCTGCGCTGACCCTCCAAGATTAACATCGTAGGTACCATTCTGTTCAGATACCATGTTTGACCCTGTCTGTAAGGATAAAAGCGCAATAATATCTTTTGCGTGCGTTACATTATCATAACCTCCAAACGCAACTGCACTTTGAGAAATTTCTCGAAGGTTATTACTACGAGTAAGCGCGGGCGTACTTACCGCAACAAGTTGTTCCCATGTGCGTGGTGGCGTCGAGAGACCTGCGCTAGAAAACATATCTCTATTCCAGTACATCACCATAGGATCAACCGCAAAGGGAATACCATACACACCATCACTCATATAAAATATCTCTGCTCCATCAATATACATATCACGAAAAGTTCGTTTGGTAACTACATCAGGAGATATGGGGGTAAGTTTTGCGCGATACTGTACTAATAAACTCTGTGGAATAATGACCATATCCGGAGAACGTCCCTCAGCGATTGCGTTTAAAAGTACATCATCAAACGTGCGTTCATCAATATAGGTGTACGTCACTACGCCCAATTCCTCAATATCTGCGGAGACTGCGGTAAGAAATGATGTCATCGGTGCTTGGGGGAGTGTACCCCAGATTTCTACCCTATCTCCATATTTTTGTGATTCACTTGAAGGTTTTGCTTGAAATATAGAAACCATTATTATTGCAATGACCGCAGAAATAGCAAAAAAAGCAATCAATCCTATTTCAAATGGTCGTAATTTCATATAACTTGGTACGTATCAGTTTCAGTATATCACTCTTGTATAGCTCGTTTAACACACATGTACGGAGTATGTGAATAGTTACTTTTTTCGAAAAACAAGTCCATAGTGATGTTCACCCGCGTGAAAATTTCGCTCAAATGAAAATTGACTCTCTTCTGCGAGTTCTTTTGTTTGGTACTCACTCACAACACCTTCTGGCCGTGGCCCTAACCCAATACATGCACTTGCCCAGTCAATAACAATCAACTTTCCCCCAGGTCGAAGCACCCGCGCGCTTTCATTAAAAAGTGATTTCTTATCGGTGGCCTGAAACAAAACATTTGAGAGTAGAACCGCATCAAGTGAGTGGTCTGGTATTTGGGTACCTCCAGGCTCTTCGATATCCCCCCAAATGACTTTCACGTTTTTTAGACGGGCATCGCGCGCTTGATTGCCAAGCGCCTCGACAAGTGGCTTTTGTATTTCGCATAGGTACACCGTACCGCCACTACCAACCGCTTCCGAAAGAGGTCGCATATAGTGTCCACTTCCCGCACCAAAATCAGCGACCGAATCACCCTTATGAAGGTGAAAATGCGAAGCGGCAAAAATGGGGTTTACAAAGGTGGACATGACAGAAAATTAACAAAGATTGGATTTAGTATAACAAAGATTGGATGGTGACAATTATGGTCATGTGTAAAGCGCCCTGAGACAAAGTCTCAGGGCGCTTTACACATACTTCACCGCACACCATACGCATCAAAAATAAACCATTGATGCAATTGCGTCTCCCGCGCGTAATTTCATTACTTTTACTCCTTGGGTTTGCCTCCCTGAACATGGCACGTCTTTGAGAGGAAGTTTGATGACTTGCCCTTTCTTGCTCATAATTACCAATTCACCTTCCTCACGACCAATTTCATTTACAATAGCACCCCCAATAACATCCCCAGTTTTTGAAGTAACCTTTGCAGTCTTAATACCTGAACCGCCGCGCTTTTGTACTTTATATTCCTTTGCGGGCGTAGTCTTACCAAATCCATGTTCCATTACCACGAGTATTTCCGCGTTCTTATCATTTTTTGAGAGCACATCAGCCGAAACAATAAAGTCACTTTTACCAAGTTTCATGGCAGCAACACCTGCAGCGGTACGTCCCATTTCACGCACATCACTTTCCTTAAAGCGAATTGACTGTCCCTTTGAGGTAATGAGCGAAACCTCATCTCCCTTACCTACAAACCGTGCTGAAATGAGCGAGTCTCCCTCCCTGAGGGTAATCGCAATAAGTCCACTTCTGCGCACATCCTTAAATGCCGTTGCGTCACTCTTCTTTGCAACACCATCACGTGTCACCATCATAAGAGACCAGTCGCCTTCCCACTCCTCTTTTCGCACAGGAAGTACTGAGGTTACTTTTTCATCCTGCGTAAGCGCGAGGAAATTCATAATTGACTTCCCTTTTGTTGCACGACGACCTTCGGGTATCTCATACATCTTAGTCTGATAGACCTTACCTTTATCGGTAAAGAATAGGAGGTCGCTGTGAGTCGAGGTAGTCACGAGTGTTGTTACCACATCTTCCTCCTTCGTGTTGAGATCGACGACACCCACACCACCGCGCTTTTGCGTGCGATATTCTGAAGGATTTGTGCGCTTCACGTATCCTCCCTGCGTAAGTACGAGCACACTTTCCTCATCCGACACCAAATCCTCAACACTGAGCATTTTCACACCACCTTTGATGATTTTAGTGCGGCGGTCATCGCCAAATTTTTCCGCAACTTCTCCGAGTTCATCCTTAATAATACCCAACATTTTTTTTCGACTCTTCAGGATTGCTTCAAGTTCTGCGATAAGTTTTTGAACTTCTTTAAGTTCATCCTCTATCTTCTTACGCTCAAGTCCCGCAAGCTTTTGTAGGCGCATATCGAGAATTGCCTGTGCCTGTATTGCTGAAAACTTAAATTGCTTCATAAGACCTTCATGCGCCGTAGGAACGTCTTTCGAAGCACGGATGAGTTTTATAATGGCATCGATATGATCAAGCGCCTTTTTGAGTCCGAGAAGAATGTGTTCACGTTCCTGAGCTTTGATGAGGTCAAATTGCGTACGGCGGCGCACTACCTCCTCTCGGTGCTTAATATATTCCTCAAGCACCGCTTTAAGTGAGAGCGTCTGCGGAACTCCATCCACAAGCGCCACCATGTTGTAGTGGAATGTCTCTTCAAGTTGCGTGTGTTTGTATAATTTATTGAGAATAGTTTGTGGTTGCGCGCCAGACTTTAACTCAACCACCACTCGAATATCATGCGTTGATTCATCACGAAGATCACGAATACCCTCGATTTTTTTATCACGTACGAGATCAGCGATCTTTACCAGCATATCTGCCTTATTCACGCGATATGGAATAGAAGTAATAATAATAGAAAAATTACCCTTTTTATCTTCAACAATTTCTGTTTCCCCACGCACCACCACACCCCCACGTCCATTTGCATACGCGTGCGCGATATCTTTTTGATTAAACGCAATGCCCCCAAGAGGAAAATCAGGACCCTTAATAAATTGGAGAAGGTCATTTGTAGTCGCGTCAGGAGTATCAATGAGGTGTGCTACCGCACTCGCCACTTCACGAAGATTGTGTGGTGGAATATTGGTTGCCATACCCACCGCAATGCCCAAGGTTCCTGAAAGGAGTAAATTAGGTACCGCGGCGGGCAATACCTCGGGTTCTTTTTTTGTCCCGTCAAAATTTGGCCGCCAATCAACAGTATCTTTTTCAAGGT
This sequence comes from Minisyncoccota bacterium, assembly GCA_036275695.1. Taxonomy (GTDB): domain Bacteria; phylum Patescibacteriota; class Minisyncoccia; order Phycocordibacterales; family UBA918; genus Damh-18. Next base: position 7,859 of record DASUDI010000022.1, read on the forward strand.
CACGAAGTAACTCCTCAGCAACGCGAGACATCTTTGCTTCTGTATATCGGTAGGCAGCGGCACTATCTCCGTCAATAGAACCGAAGTTTCCCTGTCCCATGACAAGTGGATATCTCGTCGTAAATCCTTGAGCGAGCTTAACCATGGCATCATACACCGCAGCATCACCGTGTGGGTGAAAACTACCGAGCACATCTCCCACCACGGTTGCTGATTTTTTGAAACGCGCGCTTGCGGTAAGGCCATTGAGTCGCATTGAGTACAAAATACGTCTGTGCACCGGCTTTAGTCCGTCACGCACATCAGGAAGCGCGCGTGAGGTAATTACCGACATCGCGTAGTCGAGATACGCGGTCTGCATCTCTTCCGTGATGCTCTGTATCACCGTAGTATCGTGCTTTTGTGGCTCATTATGATCACTCTCTTTCTTTGTATTCTTTGCAGGCATGGGTATCTAGTACTTACCGTTACTTATAAATGACGATAGTATAGCAGACTAATCAGTCTTTGGTGAAGTGGAGGTGCCAATAAGGATGACCTTTGGGTATGGCTGTGGTAACGGTATATTGTTTTCAATCTGAGTACCCATACGCTCATCCTCAGTCGCTACGCTTTCGTGGGTAATGAGTTCAGTTGATGTTGCTACTTTTTGATTAGAAATATTCGGGGTGGTTGATGTGGTTGTCGTGCTCTGTACGTGAAACTCAGAATTTCCCAAAGAATCCATATGTCTTGTTTCGGCAGTATTTTCCGTATTTACGGAAATATCCTGCAACGCCTGCATTGAATTCGCAAGTTGGTCTTTTCCATCATCAAGTACCTCGCGTATATCTTTTAAATCGGCACTCTGTGACATATCATTTGTAATATGCGAGAAAGAAGTAAATCGAGCAGGCAGTGTTGTTGCCCACACCACAGCGATAGAAAGCGTTGTGAGAAGCGCAACGCTAAAAGCGTACTGTGTTCGTACGTGCGATGGCTTTTCGTGAATACGTTTGCGTATCCCCATATAGCCATATAATAACACACTACATGGATAGCACGACAACCTCACCTTCCATTTCAAGCAAATCCTTCTTCTTGATGGTGAGTTTGTCTATGGATTTAACATTATCAGCGCCAATTTCCTTGAAAAAGGCTTTCAGTGCGCCGTCGTCATACAGCATAGGAATAATGCAACGCGCCTCTAACTTTGCCGAAAGTTTCGCCGCCGCGGGAACATCAAGTACATCACCGCCTCCAATAGGCACAAAAAGTATATCGATATCACCAAATTCACCTAGTATTTTAGGGTCAATAGCCTCTTCACCAAGCGCACCCAAGAAAACCATATTGATATTTTCAAGATGCACTTGATAGAGTGTATTAAAACGCTTCACTCCTTCATACATAGTCGCTACACCAAAACCGCGAGCAGTTACATCACCAATCTCGTATTCGCCAGGACCATCCACTACAAATGCCTCTTTTGAACCATACGACATCTCTTCAACACCATTAAAATCAGGGTGATTGATAGAAGTAAACGCAACATTTGCTCCAAACTTAGTGGGTCCCAATTTTGATTTTTTTGAAATAGGATTAAACGCAATGGTCGTGTCACCAAATGAAACCTTAAAACATGAACCTCCGTGATATGTAATTACCATAGTGTATCTATGATACAGGAGCACGGGTACTTGCGCAAAGTCTAGATGCACTACATGTCACCTAGACACAGACATAAAAATATAGTACATTTGCATCACCTTATTTAGGTAATTATTAGTTCTAACGGCATGCGCGTAATCCTGCTCTCATGGACACGGCCACGAGTAAGCGTTGAGTAGATACGTATCGCCGAGTAACAAAAAAATGTCAGAAGAAAAAAAGTCGGTTATGAGCCGAATTTCTGCTGTTGTACGTGGTACAACGAGCACACCACATGAAGAACATGACGCTCCGCAGGATGTGTCATTGGTTAAGGGTGCCATGGATGCTTTTATAGATAAAAGTCCTAATCCTCCACGTGAGGGTGACATTGTTGAAGGTAAAGTTTCAGCAATTGGTCGCGCTCGTGTGTACATAGAAATCGAACCCTTTGGTACGGGGCTCATTTTTGGTCGCGAATTTATGAACGCGCGTGATATTCTCCGCAAAGTGTCCGTAGGTGACACTATTGCCGCGAAAGTCGTGGACGTGCGTAATCCAGACGGATACATTGAGCTATCGCTCAAAGAAGCGCGTCAAGCACTCATTTGGAGTGACGCTGAGGATGCGGTACGTAAACAAAACGTCATGCTGCTCCCTATCAAGGAGGCAAATAAAGGTGGTCTCATCATTGAGTGGCAAGGAATACAAGGATTTCTTCCCGCGTCACAACTTTCTTCAGAACACTATCCACGAGTAGAAGATGGAGATAAAGATAAAATCCTCTCTGCACTCAATGATCTTGTTGGAAAAACAATTTCGGTAATCATGATTACCGCGGACCAAAAAGAACAGAAACTCATATTCTCTGAAAAAGGACATCAAGAAAAAGAGGAAAAAGAGGAAAAAGTAAGTAGGTATGAAGTTGGAAACGTACTCTCAGGTACCGTTACGGGCGCGGTTGATTTTGGAATCTTTGTAAAACTCGAAGAAGGACTTGAAGGTCTTGTGCACATTTCAGAACTCGATTGGGGTCTTGTAGAAGATACACGTTCACTTTATAAGGTGGGAGACCATGTCAAGGTAAAAGTCATTGAAGTGAAAGACGATAAGATTTCTCTCTCAATCAAGCAACTCAAAGAAAACCCTTGGAGTACCGCCGCTTCAAAATATAAAAAAGATCAAGAGGTGCAAGGTGTGGTTATTAAATATAATAAGCATGGCGCACTCGCTTCCATTGAAGAAGGTGTTGCGGGGCTCGTACATATCTCTGAGTTTGCAAGTGAAGAAGAGTTGCGTAAGACACTTTCACTTGGCTCAACATATACATTTGTAATTTCACTCTTTGAACCAAAGGATCAGCGTATGACACTCTCATACAAAAAACCTGTAAAAAATTAGAGGATACGATATTCAGGTACAAAAAATCACCAGCACCGAAGGTGCTGGTGATTTTTTGTACACCACACACTTAATTACACTCCCGCATCGCCACTTCCACGCCACGCGTAATCAGCAGTTCTAGTGCCCTATCAACTTTTTCACCCACCGCATCCAATTTACGCATTTCCGTTGGTTTAAGTTTGGCGAGTACATATTTTGAAAGACGATCACTTTCAGGCTGTTTTATGTTGCCAAATACTGTCACATGCGCTATCCCTATGCGAATACGCATAAAATCGGTAGTTCCTAGACTTTGTATAATAGACCGCACACCATTATGCCCTCCCGCACCTCTATTTATTGAGACACGAATATCACCAAATGGTATCGCAATATCATCATGCACAACGACAAGCGTGGGTGTTGTTTCATGAGCGTCCTTACGCGTGTCTAAATATCGCTTCACTGAACTCCCCGACTTATTCATAAAGGTAGTCGGAAAAAGTACCTCTATATCCTCACCATAAAGCACCCCATCGGTAATGAGTGCGGTATACAGAGAGGATGGTACGAGAGGGTGCACGCCTCGTTTACGTATAACATATTCCATCACCATCCACCCAATATTGTGACGCGTGTCATGATACGCTTCGCCCGGATTACCGAGCGCGACGATCGTTATCATGTCATCATTGTACACCATATTTAATTTTTTTGTATGCGCCTCCATATCACACCACACAAAAAAATAAAAAAACTTGTGCGCATCACAATACACAGATATAATATCCACATCATTTGTATATGGAGCATACACACACACCACAAAGTTCTTCATCTGAGCATACCGTCTCCCAAACTCCTCACAAAAATCCTGAGAAACCACGAGGTGTCATCTCAGAAATATTTCACTTCTCTCTCATGGCACTTATTATTGTTCTTCCTATACGATTATTCATAGCGCAACCATTCATCGTATCTGGCGAATCTATGGAGACCACCTTCTCCACTAAGCAATATCTCATTGTAGATCAACTGACCTATCACTTTAATGAGCCACAGCGCGGTGATGTTATTGTTTTTAGATATCCTAAGGATCCATCTTCATTTTTTATTAAGCGCATTATCGGACTCCCCGGTGACACCATCACCATCTCAGGACACACCGTTACTATTCAAAACGATGAACATACAGAAGGATTTATCCTTAATGAAGATTACATACTCGACCTGAAGCCACTCGGTGAACACACTGAAAAATTAGGTGAGGCTGAATACTATGTCCTCGGAGATAACCGCGACAATAGTTCAGATTCACGATCGTGGGGTATACTCCCCGAAGAAAATATTGTTGGTAGAGTGTTTCTACGACTCTTTCCATTTTCAAAAATGGGCTTATTCCCTGGACATGATGAATATATCTCATCAACACAGCAGAAATAATATATGTTTTATTTATTAGCACCAAAATAAAGTACATATGGCAACAACACAAGATTTTCTTCGATCAGCATCACGTACCGCACACTATTATGGTTTTTCCTCAGTCGATACACTTAGAGAGCACCCCTCATGCAAGAATGCGACCACGTCGGTAGCGCACCATGCGTCAGCACAAAACCGAAAAGACGATTCGCTATATGGCTTGCTCACCGCAGGAATCACACACTATTTTGACCATAAACTTAACGCAATCCAAGGACCCTCACTATTTTATACCATTGATAAGGTGCCACGTGCTGGTGATATTGCAGTTTCGTTTAATGTAGTGAATGTTCAAAAAAGCATTGCTGAGGCACTTCTCATTCAAACAATACGCTCGTTTCTTGCTGATATTGGATACACCCACACCTCAGTACGTATAAACTCATTAGGTGATACTGAGTCAATAGCGCGATATAGTCGTGATTTAACTAATTTTCTCCGCAAACGAATCGAGGACATTCCCCCAACCGCACGTGAACTCATGAAGCAGCACCCCTGTCTCGCATACATGCACCTTCTTGAAAAGAATCATGAACTTTGTGAAAAAGCGCCTAATACGCATGAATATCTCAGTGATTCAAGCAGAAAACATTTTCGTGAAATTGTTGAGTATCTTGATATGTCCCAAACACCGTTTGAGATTGACACTCGACTCATGGGTCACCATGAATGCTATTCGGATACACTTTTTGCAGTCGATATACTTGACGAAAATTTCAATAAGTACGGTGACGCGAGTCCCGTTCTTGCGCGCGGTGGGCGCTATGACGCATTTGTCACCCGCATGTCAAAAGAACGCATACCCGCTACCGGTGCAGTAGTCATTCTTAAAAACAAAAAGGCACCTGATGAAATTGTCACCCCTCGCTCACGCAAAACACCAAATGTGTATTTTGCGCACCTTGGCTTTGGTCCAAAGGTACGCAGTCTTCTCCTTATAGAAGAATTGCGCAAGGTAGGCATACAGGTACATCAAAACATTATTAGCGACTCTCTCTCTGAGCAATTACGACGCGCTGACTCTCTCAAAGCAGAGTATGCGGTTATTCTTGGACACAAAGAATACATGGAGAATTCAATTATTATTCGCAATCTTCGTGAACAGAGCCAAGAGTGTGTACCCATACAATCACTTATACCTTACTTAAGAAAGGTTGCTACGGTGTAACAACGATTTTACACCAGCGACATATCACGACACATGCCATTTACGGCAACTTGCGCTAATATGCTGAGCATGGTATCCTCTTCGCACTATGGCAACAAATGTTGAAGTAACAAAGCACAATCAAGAAAGCACCGCGAATCTCATTCGTCGTTTTACAAAACGTGTTCAAGGATCGGGTGTTCTTCCTCGACTCCGTAAGGAGCGCTATTTTAGTCGAGATAAATCAGAAATGGTACACCGCTCAAAGAAACTTAAAAAGCTCGACAGTAAAGATAAATACGACTCAATGCTTAAGCTTGGCAAAATTCAAGAAAACACGAAGCGAAGACGATAAGAAAGAAAAAACAGCGGTAACGCTGTTTTTTTGTAATGTTAATGTATACAGAGTGTCACCGTTGTTATATGCGTGGTATGTTACACTTACACAACCATGGCACTCACTATACATTCAAGCGCGCGCTCATTTCCCAACCTTCCGTATGACAAGATGCTCCATGCAATTCTTGGGAAGTCGTACAATCTTTCACTGGTATTCGTGGGCGCAACGCGTGCTCAAGCACTCAATCAGACCTACCGTAAGGCATCATACATTCCCAATGTCCTCTCTTTTCCACTTTCTCCCATTGATGGTGAAATATACATCACTCCTCGCATTGCTTCACGCGAATGCAAAAAATTTAACATGACTCCTGAAGGATACATGGGATACCTCTTTATCCACGGACTCCTCCATTTGAAAGGACATACACATAGCGATACAATGGATGCATTGGAAAAAAAATACGTAAGATTATTCAAACTTACGTAAACACATTGTATGGCGCAACACATCGTAACAGGCATTGATATTGGAACGTACCACGTGAAAGTGGTTGTTGCGGGTGTCGATTCACAAAACCCCCAGTCTCATCCACACATACTTGGCACTGGATTCGCGGAAAGTCATGGTTTACGGCATGGATATATTGTCAACGAAGCAGATATAACCCGAAGTATTCAAAACGCAATAACACAAGCAGAGAAATCGAGTGGATTGCACATCAAACACGCCTATCTCTCGATGGGTGGAATTGGCATCGATGAGATACACACCCGTGGTGAAACTATCACATCACGCGCTGACTCCACCATCACACAAGCAGATATCGATAAGGCCATTGAGGTGTGTGAATCAAATATCCAGGAGAAAATACCAAACCGCAAAATTCTTCATGCGATACCGCTCTCGTATACAGTAGACCACGAACGTGTTCATGGTCGTCCTCACAACCTCAAAGGCACTAAACTTGAGGTTGATGTACTCTTTGTTACCGCGTTTGAGCAACATCTCAATGACCTTGTGTCAGCTGTAGAAAATCTAGGAGTGCGAGTCATCGACATTATGGCTGCGCCAATGGCTGCCAGTCTTGTACTCCTCAACAAGACACAGAAGCGCGCGGGATGTGTACTCGCAAATATTGGCTCAGAGACGCTCTCAATTGCCGTCTACGAGCATGACATTCCCGTCTCCATCAAAGTATTTTCACTCGGCTCAAATGACATAACAAACGATATCGCGTTAGGGCTTAAAATATCTATCGAGGACGCTGAGAAATTGAAGCGTGGAGGTATCATCACCACCCCCTACTCAAAAAAGAGACTTGACGAAATTGTCGCGGCGCGACTTTCGGACATGTTTGAACTTATTGAAGCACATCTCCGAAAAATTAAGCGTGACGGCTTACTCCCCGCAGGTATCATACTTTCAGGTGGCGGTGCTTCCCTCACAACCATTCAGGATCAAGCACGCGCGTCACTGCAACTACCTGCAAAAATTGCAACACTTGACGTGACACAAAATAACAAAGTTCGGGATAGTGTGTGGGCAATAGCCTATGGACTCTGCGTCTGGGGTATGACGGGCACCGATGAAGAAAGTGGCATCAAGGCAGCCCGAGTCGCAAAAAGCAAAATACTTAACTGGTTGAAACAATTTCTACCATAATAGACGCGCGCGCATACAATATTTTTGAGACGCGCTAATCTACAATCACACGAAAGTGAATTATGTCAATATAGTGACATAATGTTTTTCACGCTGTATGATAGCGATATCAATTATTAAAAGTGTCGCGAAGCCCTTGGAGGTGCTTTATTAAAATACATATCATCATGGAAAAAATTAATCCCGAAGTTGAATCATTTGCACGCATACGCGTTGTTGGTGTGGGTGGCTCTGGCAACAACGCCGTGAATTACATGATCAACGCGAAGGTGAAAGGAGTTGAGTTTATTGCTATTAATAGCGATGCTCAAGACCTCCACCACTCTCTCGCGAAGAAAAAAATCAACATCGGGAAAAATCTTACCCGTGGTCTTGGCGCGGGTGGAAACCCAGATATGGGGCGTCGCGCTGCAGAGGAAACCCGAGAAGAAATCGCAAATGCCATTAAGGGTTCTGACATGATATTTATCACTAATGGTATGGGTGGTGGCACCGGCACCGGTGCCGCACCCGTAGTGGCAAAAATCGCACGCGAAAGTGGCGCGCTTACCGTAGGCGTGGTCACCAAACCTTTTCTCTTTGAAGGACAAGAGCGTATGCGCCTCGCGCTCCAAGGCATCGAAGAACTCAAAAAAGAAGTGGATGCGCTTATTACTATTCCCAATGACCGTCTCCTTGCAATCGTCGATAGAGAAACCACGGTTAAGAGTGCTTTTGAGCAATGCGACAATGTTCTCAAACAGGCGGTTGAGGGTATATCAGACCTCATCACGATGCCAGGTATCATCAACGTAGACTTCGCTGACATCCGTAGCGTCATGGAAAATGCTGGTTCTGCACTTATGGGTGTTGGTGTATCCGCAGGCGAAAAGCGCGCTGAGGAAGCCGCACGCAACGCCATCAATTCCCCGCTCCTTGAAGTGTCTATTACTGGCGCAAAAGGTGTACTCTTTGCCATCGCTGGTGGCGATGACCTTGGAATGCTTGAGATTCAAGACGCTGCACGCATTATTACTGAATCAATCGATCCTCACGCAAAAGTCATATTCGGAGCAATACGTGATGAAAAACTAAAGAAAAATGAGGTACGTGTCACCGTAATCGCTACTGGCTTTCCTGAATCTGATAACTCTTCACCATATCAGCGAAGGGTGGTAACGCGCGAAAATGAACCTGCCCAATCACGCCCCGAGCGTGACGAGGAGAGTAATCGTGAAGTCTCACGAGGACGTATCTTTAACTCCCTTTCATCACGAAACCAAGAACCAGAGGTTGTAAAAGAAGACACCACACCACCGCCTCGTGAAGTGCAACCGACCGCAACAACACCCAAAGAACCCCGCCCCATCGACCAGATAGATGAAGAAAACGATGATGACTGGGGCGCAGTCCCCGCGTTTCTTAGACGCTCAAAATTAAAATAAAACACACAATATCAAAAACCCCATCACTGAAATGTGATGGGGTTTTTGATATTGTCTCATGATACTGTCTACACATGCGCACATGAAATGTCTGTGGTATGCTTACCAAATTATGACTTTAAAGTATTTGGTTACAAAATGTTAGATCTTATCATCATCGGTGGTGGACCAGCGGGCGTTTCTGCGGCAGTATACGCTTCACGCAAACAGCTTAAAACTCTTTTTATTACCAAAGAATGGGGTGGACAAAGCGTTGTCTCACCTGATATTCAAAACTGGATTGGTACACCTCATATCTCTGGTAATGATCTTGCAAAAAATTTAAAGACCCATCTCCAAACGTATGCTGATGCGTGGGTGACCATCAAAGAGTCAGCACTCGTAGTACAGATAACACAGAATGAAGGATACTTCACGGTGAAAATAGATACTGGGGAAACCTTTGAGTCTGTTGCGATACTTATCGCCACAGGTTCAACAAGGCGGACGCTTACCGTACCGGGGGCTGATGTATTTGAGCACAAGGGACTTACCTATTGCGCAAGCTGTGACGGACCTATGTTCAGTGGCATGGATGTGGCAGTGATTGGAGGGGGTAATGCGGGATTTGAAACCGCGGCACAACTCCTTGCGTATGCAAAGAGTGTCACCCTACTCGCCCACAATGACTTTAAAGCAGATCCTATCACGACACAGAAAGTACTTGCGCATCCCAACATGCGCGGTATCCAAAACGCAGAAACAACCGCAATCGTCGGTGATTCATTCGTCACGGGACTTACCTACACTCAAAACAACACCGAACATACACTCGACGTCAGTGGTATTTTCGTTGAAATTGGACTTGTACCCGCGACAAGCTTTATAGACTCAGTCGTTGCACTAGATGACTATAAACGCATCAAAATTGACCCCTGGACACAAAAAACGAGTACTCCGGGCATTTGGGCTGCTGGAGACTGCACCAATATTAAGTATCATCAAAACAATATTTCAGCAGGTGATGCGGTGAGAGCACTCGAAGATATCTACGTTACACTAAAAACGAAATGAGCAGACTCACGCACTCACACAAGAAAAAACCGCCAACGGCATCGGCGGTTTTTTCTTTATACAACGTAGAGCTGTCTTTCGAGCCATAACACTCTATTCCAGTGCGTTAGTATGTGAAGAAAATCACCACACCCGAAAGACCTCTATAGCATGCCACCCTCAATAAAATTGTGCAATGACAAAAAATTTCAACTAAAATAGACTTATTTTAAGCCAATTTGTAGATAAATGACTGATAAGGCTGTGAAGAAGCTGTACATATACGTGTGCACAAACATGTGTAAATCCATGTGCACAACTATGTGCACATTAGACACTGAGTAGTGTTCCCACAAAGAATGCTACTGTGGCGGCGACACTACCCACGAGAACCACCTCAAAAACAGCAGCAAATACCGATACGCCACTCATCCTCCATTTAAGAAGACCGAGTACTACAAACGCAATCCCAGCGCCAACCGCAGAAATAAAAAATGTTGTCCCATGACCTGCATCTTGCATAATCATAAATGGCAGCAGCGGTATTGCCCCAAAAAATACAAATGACGCAAATGTAATCATTCCCGTTATTGCAGGTCTCTCATGCATAGGATTAGGGATATCCAATTCATTATCAATAATAAAATCTACCCAATACCCATCATTGCGCCTAAAAATATCCATGAGTTCTTTTGCGTCTTGCTCGGAAAAACCTCGCTCCATGAGCACCCTTACAGTCTCTTTCTCCTCAATATCCTCATAACGCGTCGTGGTACATTCTTCGCGATTACGAATTTTTTTATATACCGCCTGTTCAGAGCGTACCGCGAGAAATCCCCCCAGCCCCATCGATATCCCATCCGCAAAAAGGTTTGCAATACCGAAGAGTAGCACTACACCAAAAGAAAGTTGCATCGTGGTATCACTTGAAAGTGTTGCGCCTGAGAAACCCGCGACCACCGCGAACGTCGTAATGATACCGTCAATTGCCCCATAGACGACCTCTCTAAAATATCCCGAGATACCATTTCTATGATGTGACCGCATGTGAAGGCGGTCCGCGCGAATAATTCGATTCTCATGTCTCATAATATCACTATATCATAGGAACATACGTAGAAATGGACCATCTCTGTGCACACATGCTCGATGTGCCACTTTTTTACACATGCTCAATAATCATCATATTAGTCGTACCGGTTGTACCAAAAGGAACGCCCGCACCAAGCACAAATACATCGTCTTTTTTTCCAAAATTATATGTGGTCACAATTTTTCTCGCTATTTTTTGGGCATCATGCAATTTTCTCACCGCACTCACGCGCACAGGAATACATCCATACAGGAGTAATGACTGATTGAATGTAGACTCATGCGGCGTGAGTACCAAGATTGGAACATGGGGGCGGAAACGAGACACCATACGCGCTGAATACCCATGCTCACTCAATGTAACCACCACGCATGCATTCAGTACTGTTGCGGCATTTACAATTGAATGTGCCACAGCCTCACTTGTAGAAGATCGTGGTAGTGTGTCTTTTGTTCGCGCATATGAGAAAATCGGATCACGCTCAACTTCGCAAGCAACTCGTTGCATCACATCAATAGCGCGCACAGGATGCGCTCCTACCGCCGTTTCGTCTGAGAGCATGACCGCGTCCGTACCGTCAAGAATAGCATTCGCGATATCACTTACCTCAGCGCGCGTAGGTGTCACTTCGGTACGCATTGAATCAAGCATCTGTGTCGCAGTAATAACGGGCTTCCCCGCATTATTTGCCTTTCGTATAATCTCCTTCTGAAGCAATGGAACTTTTTCAGGCGGAACCTCAATAGCAAGGTCACCGCGTGCCACCATGACCGCGTCGGTCGCCTCAATAATGGCATCTAAATGCTCGATAGCGGACTTAGTCTCAATTTTTGCAACTATGTGTATGCGCCGATCCGTTGCTTTTTTAATAAGTTTTCGAAGGGTGTAAATATCGTCAGCAGTTCGCACAAATGAGAGCGTCACAAAATCAACGTGGTGCTCGATACCAAACGCAAGGTCTTTTTTATCCTTAGGAGTTATCGTAGCAATAGAAAGTTGAGCATCAGGGATATTTACCCCCCTTCTCCCTCGAATAGTACCTCCGAAGATAACTCGCGTATGAACCTCATCACCCGCGACTCGCTCGACTTCGAGCTTGAGTTTTCCATCGTTGAGAAATATTGTCATGCCCTTCTCTACCTCCTTGGGTAACTGAGCATAATTAACGTACGCGCGTCCTACGGTACCGACGCACGGTACCGTAGTGAGCACAAACGGTTCACCAGCAACCAACGTCACCGTCTCTGTCTCAAAATCTCCAATTCTGATTTTTGGACCAGAGAGGTCTTGAAGAATGGCAAGTGGTAACTTCGTACGCTTTGCAGCGGTACGAGCATTTTTTATCACTTTTGCGTGTGTCTCATGATCACCGTGGCTCATATTTATCCGCGCCACACTAAGACCCGCGCGGAGCATTTGTTCGATAACGGCTGTCTCTGCTGAATTTGGTCCCAATGTTGCAACAATTTTCGTCTTTGCTTTGTGCGATACTTCCATGAATACAGGTCTTATATCATTTACTAGAAAGCACGAGTATACTCCCAAAATTGTCTTCTGAGAAGTCATAAAATACACAGGGCAGGTATGTTACAGAGGGACACATATACTCACACACAATCAAAGATACCCATTCAAAAATTCGCTCAGTGAGCAATTTTTGTATATAAGTTCTTATTTGGGTGACCCATTAGTGTGGCTTTCAGAACTTTGTAAAGAGCGACATTGCATCAAAACTAGCATTCTTGCTCTGGAAAACTGTATTGCTGTATCAGGGTAAATAACTATTACTTTTCTTCACCCATTGGATATTTTTGATACATCAGTTCTATTTGCTCTGAAAGTGGACCCATCCCTACTTCAGCTCGTCTGGCGTCTATGTTTGCCTCATCTTCAATTGTTCGGGGTATGTGCTTTCCATCTTCTTGAGTAAATTGAGTTCCATATAATTGACCCCTGCCTCGGTTTACGCAAACTCTATCTGTTAGGTAAGCAACATCAGTTATGTCAACTTCACCTGTGGGTGCTTCTTTCATCAACTCTAGACAACGTTCTTGAAAATCCACATCGTGGTCAGCGTGTTGTACTAAAAGCCAAGCATTGCTCGCTCCCTCTACGCCTACTTTTGAAACAGTCGGCCAGCCAATCTCTGCAACTATCTCTTTCATACGTTCGGTGTGTTTTGCGTCAATGGTTTCATCCCAGAAGTCTTCGGCTTGACTACGTTCTCGCATGTCTTGGTCTATATCAACCATTGATTTTAGTTCCTGTGCAATTTGTGGAAAGCGAATACTTTCTGATCGGTTTTCAAAACTCATTGTTTAATTATATCAAAAGTTCTGAACACTCATTATGGTGCTCTGAAATACCTTGATAAATATAGCTCCTTATTTTGTGACCCTACGGAGAATCGAACTCCGGCTTCAAGGATGAAAACCTTGCGTCCTAACCACTAGACGATAGGGCCGTTCTGTATCCAAATACTGGACACCGCATATACTACCTAAAAATTGAAAAAAATGCTAGTTTTTATAGGTTCGGATTATTTTTGGAAGAGTGGCTGAGTGGTTGAAGGCACCACACTCGAAATGTGGCATACGGGAAACTGTATCGAGGGTTCAAATCCCTCCTCTTCCGCAAACAGCACGCGTGATGCGTCATAATAGAAGAAATTTAGATAGGCTATTCACAGTGCATCATACGACGTGTTGTGATAGGATATCCACCCGCCATTATAGGAATGGTGGCAAATAGATGGAGAGAATATGTTCTTTGAATTTCCCAATAATTCTGATTCGTGCAACGAAGACAGTGATTGCACAGAATCGAAAAAAAATCCTGAGGTGTCATCCTCGGAAAAAAAAGTACCACCCTTAACCGAAGTAGACGTGTCATGCGTGGCAGTACTCGGATATAACTAAAAGCAAAATCTGCGAAATGCCAACGTAATCTACGTTGGCATTTTTCTATTCACAGTTGCAACTTTTATATCACCTTGCACACTGCTATAAATATACTCCGCTTAGTGAGCGGTTTGTTCTTTTTTAAGAGAATTTCTGTATCATGTAATGGGAGATTTTGTGTTTCGAAGTAGAAAACAGCTACACTATCGTGTCAGCATTGTCACACATACCGCCTTGCAGAAACAGCATGTACACACCTCATCTACGCAAATTCTAAATAATCAAAAAGGAAATATTATTAGTTTTGTGTATCATCGTACAAAAATACTGATAAAAAAATATCAGCATAAAATACACATAAAAAATATTTGAGTGTTATACATATCCACTCATACGTACATGTAGTACTCGCATAGAAAAAAGCACGACGGGCAACAGTGTTACTGTTGCCCTTTTTGTGTCACACAGTATTTCTTTAATTAATACTTACTTTACTCATAGGGTACACGCAAATGTGTCTATTTCAACAAAATGAATACTTCCCTCTCTAAAAAGGGTTATGTTCCCATCTCGCACTTCAATAACCGTAGTCGGGGTACCGGTTCGGATACCACCATCGCATATCTCTGTAATATAATGTCTTTTGTCGCCGAATTGCTCCAAAATATCTTCAACATTGTGCATGGTAGGCATACCACTCACGTTTGCGCTCGTGCACGTAAGGGGAGAGTGCGTGTCGTGCATAACATCATAAATAATACGTTGAGTATATACATCTGATGAGACACGAAAACCAACGGTATCTGAAGGTGTTGGCATCATTGCGCGTACCGTTGCTTTTAAAGGAAGTACGAGTGTGAGTGGTCCCGGCAAAAATCGCTGCGCGATTTTTGCCGAAACCTCATCCATTTCAGCGTACTGTTCAATATCTGCAATATTGCGCACAAGCCAACTTACTGATTTTCCAACTTCTCTCCCTTTAAGAATATATAAATCGCGCATCGCCACCTCATCAAAAACCGGAGCGCCAAGTCCGTACACAGTCTCGGTAGGATACAAAACAATCATAGATAGTTATAATACCCCTTTTATCGTATATCACAAAAGCCATACTACCAATCATATAATGACACTTTGAAAACCAAAAAAAATTACTCAATCAAAAATCCACCCGCTTGATGCTTCCAGAGACGTGCGTACGTTCCCTTGTGGCGCACCAAGGTGTCGTGTGTGCCATCCTCAACAATATTTCCCTGTTCAAGAACCACAATACGATGCATCTCACGAAGTGTTGAAAGCCGATGCGCGATTGCAATAACCGTCTTACCTTCCATGAGTTCATGGAGAGCCTTTTGTATGGCAACCTCACTTTCACTATCAAGTGCGCTCGTTGCTTCATCAAGTATCAATATAGGCGCGTTTTTAAGCATAGCGCGTGCGATAGCGATACGCTGCTTTTGTCCACCAGAGAGCTTAATTCCACGTTCCCCCACAAGCGTATCGTATCCCTGTGTGAGTTGCATTATAAATGTATGCGCTTCGGCGCGCTTTGCTACCTCAATAATCTCTTCATCAGTGGCATCGGGTTTTCCGTACGCGATATTTTCACGAATACTCCGATGAAAGAGAATCGGCTCCTGCGGTACAATCGCAATGTTGTTGCGCAGCGACTCTTGCGTAGCACCCGAAATATCTTGACCATCAATGGTAATTCCCCCCTTCTGAATATCAACCTGTCGCAACAAGAGTGACACGAAAGTCGTCTTGCCCGCACCGCTTTGACCCACGAGACCTAAGCGCTGTCCCGCTGGTATCACCACATTAAAATCTTGGAATACTGGTTGTCCACCATACGTAAAGGTGACATCCTTCCACGCTATTTCACCACGCCCCATACGTAGTGGACGTGCGTTAGGTGCATCAACTAACGCATGGTCAATAAGTATCTCAGACAATCCTTCATCTATTGTTCCATAGACTCGTATAAAAGAACGAATATTATTACCCATAAATACAAGATCACCCTGCACACGATAGAAAACGGTGAGGAGCATTACAAATACTCCGGCACTTATATGCCCCATAGACCATAGATATGCCGATCCACCAAAAAGAATTCCTTGAACAATTAAGACAATAATATTGTTCAACACCAAGACATATTCACCATAACGCCACTCAGCCACATTCGCGTCAAATCGTTCATCCGCTTTACGTTTTAAGACAGTATGCTCATGAGACATTCGCACATATGACTTTACCGCAGAAATGTTCGTGAGCACATCTACCGCAAACCCACGAAAACGCGAACTTGCGTCACTGTATGCGACCACAAGTGGTATGAGGCGTTGCACAAGCGCATAGTTGATACCGAAGAGCGCAATTACCGCAACCAAGAAGAATATCGAGAGGCGCGCATCTACAACCGCAAGGTAACCGCAGGTTATTATGATATTTAATACAATACCGTAATAATTCCACAAAAGTGCTTCGAGCATTCGCTCAGAACCATCAGCACCATTTGATACTTTGTTTGCGAGAGACCCCGCAAACTTTTCATTAAAATAGGTCTGGCTATGATGCGAAAGATACTGAAATAGTGTCAGGTATGCGGTGCGCTCAACATTGAGCGTAAACTTCATACCAAAATAACCAGAAAGTCTCCACATAATGAAACTAAGTGCGGTAATTGCAAGAAAGGCGCCAACGAAATCAAAAACACGGGTAGCACTTCCCATTACCGCAGCGTCGACAATTTTGCCGTAGAGGTACGGCGCGCTTGCGCCAGCGACTGTCGCACACGTTACCGCCCCAAACGCAAGCGCGCCGTACCGCCCATACTGCTTTGCCATATGCCACACAAAACGCATTGGCTGACGAGGAATGTCACCATGATACGTACCCCGATTATGTGAAATATTCGCTGATTTCATAAAATACACGTGATATGTGGACAGTATACACGAGTCACTACATAAAAATTACCTTATTCCCCTGTTTCAAAAAATATGCCACAATACACGTCACATGGGAGGCTTTGAAAAACATACGCCACGCAAGATAGACAGGCGTGACGACTATCTCGACACTTCGTACTCGACATTATTAAGAAAACTCCCTCAGGAACTCGCTGAGCGCCACATTGATTACATCGAAAAAAAACAAATGTCTGAGACAGAAGCATACACGTATCTTACTGAAATCATTAGAGAGCGAAAAAAAGCAATTACCGAATCACACCTGAGCGATAATGAACTCATTGCTCACTGCTCAAATCCAAAAGAGGAGATATTTGACCGCCTGGAGGATGAAATATTTAAAAGCCCCAATATAGGATACGGAACAACGGCGCAGATAAAACGTTTAGACATCAGCATCCACAATACACACCTGCCCCTAGCGGTGAAATATATTATTACACCCAATAGCCGTACGCTGAGTGCCTCAGCAGAACATGCGATGCTTCAAGAAGTTGAACGTATCGAGCACATCGAGGAAATTGAAAAAGATTCAAATCTTACCTATATCAAAGTACCTCACCCCTATTTTCACCACAAAACTGAATCACTTCAATGTTTTGGCATGGAATTAGTGCGCGGAGTGAACTTTCAAGAAATCATAGATGGTAATCTTGACGAAGATCGCAAAGAACTATTTAAAAATTCACTTCGTTCCTTACCAACGGAACAGGTGATTGCAGAAATTCGTATCTTCTTTGAACGAATGCACTCATATTGTCTTCATGGTGACATTAAGCCACGTAATATTATGCTCAATGAAGAAGGGCATATTTACCTTATCGACTTTGGTCAATCTATCCTCAAAACCTCAATTTCAGAAGAAGCCATAGATCAATTTGAAAACCTTAAAGAAGATGAGGTACACAATACAATTAGCGCATTCCGTATTATTTATCGGAAACTGACCACATAATCCTTGTCAGTGTATCTTTTTTCCGTATACTTGTTCACATGCGCGGTTAGCTCAGCTGGTAGAGCATCACATTGACATTGTGGGGGTCGTAGGTTCAAGTCCTGCACCGCGCACTAAATAATTATATCGCGACATACTAAAAACTTTTCAAAAGAGGCATTTTTCACACACGACACTTCTACCATGCGAATTTTAAGCATTGAAACATCTTGTGACGAGACGGCCGTGAGCATCGTAGATGCTCACGGCAATTTTCCAGATGCAATCTATACCATTCTCGGAAACGCACTTTTTTCACAAATAGATATTCACCGAGAATACGGCGGGGTCTTCCCTGCTGTCGCAAAACGTGAGCACGCGAAGACACTTGTCCCCATGCTCACGCGCGCACTTCAAGAAGCATCGCTTCTTGAAGTGCGCGCGTACACCCCCATCCCTCACGCCACAAAAGAAAAAATTAGCACCACCCTCATTCGTGAAGAAGGACTCTCTGATGCGCTTATTACATTTTTAGAAAATCACACTTTCCCAACGATTGACGCAGTAGCCGTTACCACAGGTCCTGGATTAGAACCCGCACTTTGGGTTGGCATCAGTTTTGCAAAGGCTCTCGCGGAAACATTATCAATACCCCTCATCCCCGTAAATCACATGGAGGGACACATCCTTGCATCTGTGTTCAATGGAGAAATACTACCTCGGCTGACATTCCCCGCACTCGCGCTGTTAATTTCTGGTGGACACACGGAACTCGTGTGTATGGAAAATTGGATAACCCACACAACGATTGGAAAAACACGCGACGATGCTGTGGGTGAAGCGTTTGACAAAGTGGCACGCATGCTTGGACTTCCCTATCCTGGTGGGCCAGAGATAAGTGCCCGCGCGCGACGCGCGCGGGCACTGGACCTTCCTGTGTTCCACACACTTCCGCGCCCCATGATAGATAGTGGCGATTTTGACTTTTCTTTTTCTGGACTCAAGACGGCTGTACGCTACGCGATCCAAAATAGGTCGCTTACTGAAACAGAAATTGATGCTGTCGCTCGTGATTTTGAAAATGCAGTAACCGATGTACTACTCAAAAAGGCCGAAAAGGCAATCTCTCGACACGCAATCAATACTCTCATTGTTGGCGGTGGTGTCTCCGCAAATACGTACATTCGCGAAAAATTCAATGAATTTTTCGCGACACACTACCCAAATCTACGTATATTTTTCCCACCACACACACTCTCGACCGACAACAGTATTATGATCGCGCTTACTGGGCACGCTCATCTTGAGCACATGCGACGACCTGAATCATTTAACACCGTCATCGCCCAAGGAAATTGGGCTCTCTAAACTCCTGAATTTTGAAATTTATACTCACTTTTACAAAATTCCAACATACATTTCCAAATTATCTTACCACTACGTAGAATGAATAATCTCAGAAACATTTGAGACTCCTTAGCAATAAGGAAAATGAGGATCAGACATGTTTTAAGAAATACAAAAGGGTTTGGTAAAGCAGCCGATAGTGCTTTAAAGTGGCAGTCTATGAGAAACAAGACCGAGGTGGAAAGACGAGTAAAGATACGTACCTTCTGGAGTACTCATGGACTCGAGGCAACCAAGGACGCATTTGCTGTATCACGAGCCACTCTCTTTCGTTGGC
>DASUDI010000023.1:0-13965 GCA_036275695.1 Minisyncoccota bacterium
AGGATACGAATGCAGTCAGAAAACTTTTGTTTACGGGTTACAAATCTTTACCACCGTTCCCCGAACGGTGGTAACTCCACCACCTTCACTAATCTGGCTCACCGTGACTACATTTTTGTGAGCCAGCTATCAGAGTCGAACTGATGACCTACGGGTTACAAATCCGTTGCTCTACCAACTGAGCTAAGCTGGCTCACAAAAATGTATAAATATCATGTGTCTCAAAAGTCACACACGATAACGCATTCACAAATGAAACGCGTGTGCCATTATGAGAGAAATTACTGAAAAAAGCAACTACCCTTCGAGAATTTTTGCTTTATGCTGCTTCTTTTGATCCTCTGACAACGCAACCTTCATTTTATGAAGTGCGATTTCTTCAAGTTTATTACGGGTATCTCTATCACGTTCAGCATGTTTTGCCATCGCACGATTAGCACGTATCATGTTGCGAATCCGCTTCTCCCATTCACGATTGAGAAAGAGGATGACGCGAAGCACGATATGCAATAGATAGTGCATAATCTGTCGCATGGTATCCCTACTGAATGTGTCAAAAAAACGATGGAGGGCGTGGGTGACAGACAATACAAAGAAATCAATCCGAGAACGAACATGTTCAAGAAATCGAGAACCACGATTCCTCTCATACGCAAAAAGTGCACGAAGCACGACGTAGATGAGAGCGCTACATAGAAATGGAACGATGGTAATTTCCATTAGGTTATTTTACCGAAATACGAGTGATTTTTCCAATCACAATATTCTCACCAAATTTTTGAATCGCGGTGTTGATAAGGTCGGCAATTGTAAGGTCAGGATTTTTAATAAAAGGCTGTTCAAGGAGAATGCGATCTTTAAAGTACGCATCGAGTTTTCCCGTGAGAATCTTCTCCCGCATTTCAACGGGCTTATCTTTAACTTCTTCGGCAAATACTTCGCGCGCTTTTGTAAGTGCAACTTCGTCTACATCAGCACGTGTCACGTAAGGTGGATTTTGCGCAGCAACATGCATAGCGATATCACGCGCGAGGGCAATAAATTCTTGATTTTTTGATACAAAATCTGTCTCGCACGCAAGTAGTACGAGCGCGGCAACCTCGTTTGTCGAATGAACGTAACTACCAATCGCACCCGCACCCAGTTCTCTATCAGACTTTTTTCCCGCTGCCTCTCCACCTTTTTTCTGAAGAATAATTTTTGCTTTATCCATATCACCTCCAGCTTCAACAAGTGCTTTTTTGCACTGCATCACTGAAATACCCGTAAGGTCACGGAGTTCTTTAAGTTGTGCTGATGTAATTTCCATAAGTACGAAAGATCATTATTTATGACGCGACACATATCGTATGCAGTATCGCCACCCGTAATTGGTGGGTGATTCCACTAATAAAGTGCGTGAAAGAAAAACTACCGATCGCGACGACGAGTATCTTCACGCTTCGGTGCTACGTATTCAGATTTGCCCTTCACATACGCACTGATAAGTTCTTCGAGCACGAGAGAGACACTAGACTGAAGACCGTCATTCATCATAATTGGGTACTGGATGTTGGTAAGATTAGTATCTGAATTCGCAAGTGCGACAACGGGAATATTGAGTTCACGCGCTTCACTGACCGCTATGGCGTCATGGCGGGGATCTACGACAATGAGCGCGCTCGGAGTGCGTTCCATCTTTTGGATACCACCAAAATTTTGAGTAAGTTTTGTAAGTTCGCGACCAATGATAACGCGTTCTTTTTTAGTATATTTACGTTCAAGTTCTCCTGATTCTCCTTGTATGATTAGATCATTGAGCCGAGCAACGCGCTTACGAATTTCCGAGAAATTGGTGAGCATACCTCCAACCCACCGATTAGTTACATACGGTATTTCTGCGGACTGAGCGTGTGTGGTAACAATGCGCTTAATTTCTTCTTTTGTTCCCACAAGGAGTATTGCCTTACCCTGCCTTCCCAATTCACTCATAATATGCGACGCATTCTCAATAAGCATCGCCGTCTGTTCAAGATCAATAATGTCTGTACCTTGCTTATTAGCAAAAATATACGGCGTAGCAGTTGGGTGACGACGTGATCGCGTAAACCCAAAATGCGCACCCACAGAAAAGAGTCGCTCGATGAGCGTCTTCTGAGTTGTGTTTTGTGTTGTGTTTGTGTCTAATGATTGCATAAATATAAAAAACGCGCTCAAAGTCAGAGCAAGGTGATACTATCACACTGGATATTATTCCGCAACCGTAGTATCTTCATGGGTAGCTTGTCTCAGTGTAGCAACCATTTCATCAAGGTCACCTGCCATTACCCCCTCAATGTTATGCCACGACTCTTTAATACGATGATCGGTAATACGATTTTGTGGGACATTATAGGTACGAATTTTTTCTGACCGGTCACCCGTCCCTATCTGTGATTTCCGTACCGCCGCACTCTTGCGCGCCTCCTCTTCCTCGTGAAGCATCTCAAGCTTTGCTATAAGCATTGCCATCGCTTTCTCACGATTCTTCAACTGACTTCGTTCCGACTGACACCGCACATCAACTCCCGTAGGAACATGGACGAGCCGCACCGCAGTCTCCACCTTATTGACGTTTTGTCCTCCGGCGCCACCAGATCGAGAAAACTCCATTGCAATATCAGACGGCTTGATTTCAATTGTGGGCTTGCTACGCATAGGTAATACTACTACGGAGGCGGTTGACGTATGTATACGGCCAGCCTTCTCAGTGACAGGGATGCGCTGCACACGATGAACACCGGTTTCATATCGTAAATGATCGTAAACATCCTTGCCTAGTATTTCAAAGACTGCCTCCTTATATCCACCCTGTGCTGCTCTTGATTCAGAAGCCGTGCTGTAGCGCCACCCATTTTTTTCAGCGTATTTAAGATACATAAGCGCGAGTTCCTCCGCAAAAAGCGCTGCCTCTTCCCCTCCCACACCTGCGCGCACCTCAAGCATCACCCCGTATGGTTTTGCTTCCTCCTCTTTTGAGGCTTCAAGAATGCGCGCCATTTCAGAGAAAAGATGCTGTTGTTGTTCGGCTATCGATACCAACTCTTCCTCAGCAAGTGGGCGCATTGACTCGTCCTGAAGCATAGACTCTGCTTCTACTCGATTACGCGTAAGCGCGTCAAACTGCCCCGCGAGAAACTGGGTTTTATGGTTCTCTCGAAATTGCTCAAGTTGTGTTTCATCAAACGTCATATACATATACACTCTAACACAAAAAAACAAAACAGAGACGATGTCTCTGTTTTGTTTTTTTGTTACGCTTTCTTTGTGCGACCCCCCGCTTTTTCTGCACGTGCCTTAAAGCGCTCCACACGTCCCGCGGTATCCATAACCTTCTCTTGTCCAGTATAGAAAGGATGTGACGCGCTTGAGACATCCACAAAAGCAATAGGATATTCTTTACCATCAGTCCATTTCTCAGTAGTTTCAGTAGCAATGGTGGAGCCCACAAGAAACCGTTCGCCACTTGAATTATCATGGAAAATGACTTGGCGATATTGTTTTGGATGTATATCTTTTTTCATGCGGGAAACTATACCAGAATTACGGGTTTGCGCAAGCAAACCATCTATACCAATCTATACAAAATACAAAGGGTCACCCTTTGTATTTTGTATACCTTGCGAAGGGTGACCCTTTGTAACTTTGTAACCTTTGTAAGTCTTATAAGAATGTGTAGTGTTTTACTACTGTGCAGAGAGGAAATCAATATCGTTCTGATAATTTTCTGCATGCGCCAGCACGCTCGCTGCGTATCCGAGTCCATACGCCTGCCAATTACCTCCCGCATAGTATCTACCCGCAGCTTCACGTTCTGCTGAATACCCGCCACGCCCCGCGCCAAGATCCTGCAAAAAGAGAGCGGTTGCCATAATTGCGTGTTGCGGATTCCATGGGTCACCCGTAGGGACACCAAACGCTGCTGCGATGCGTGCCTCATACCCCTTCCAAGTTGAGGGGATAAACTGTGTAGGGCCCATCGCGCCACCATATCCCACTGACTGGGGACAGGAGATAGGTGTGGCGTAAGGGTCACGACCCAATCGTTTCATGAGATCAAGGAAATACGGAACATCACGATCAGGTTTCATAACGTTCGCAAATGGCGTACCAGTATTCTTCCCCTTTCCTCCACCCGTCACAGCATCCACAAGGAGACACTGTCCGACATTAACACCGAGGTTTGATTCTTGCCTCAAAATACCGAGTATAAACGCGGCACGTACACCTGTGTGATTTGATGCTTGTTTTGCGTACGCTAATGCGTCCTTAAATGGTATACCCCCTCCATCGACACCGCGAAGGCGGAAGAGTGCGGCATTGATTTGATTTGCCTTTGCTTGCCTATCGGCAACAATCTGTTCATACGATTTTGCTTCTTTTTGTGTAGCGGCAAGTAACTGTCGCTTTTCTGTTTCGGTGCGGGCGATACTTTTTTTGTTCGTTTCAATTTCATACTTCGCGTCACGCTCCTGATCTTGTACCTCACTCAAACGACGTCGCTCCTCATCGGTCTGACTAATGGTGGTGCGCACGTGTGCAAAATGATCTTTAAGTCCGCCCTGAATAGCAACAAAAGAATCGAGGTCGCTAAAAAAATCAGAAAGGTTTTTACTATCCAATATGACTTCTGCAAAACTATACTGATCGAGCTCGTGTGTCCTTCGCATAAGTTGCGCGAGTGACTCCTTCCCCTCATCAATGAGATATTCTAGTTCCTCGATACGTTCATTTCGCTCATGAATATCATCGGTCAATTGAGAGATTGCGATATTCTTTGCGCGTATTGTTGCTTCCGCGGCTTTAATTTTTGCATTCAAGGATTTTACATCGCTCGTAATGGTTGATGCTTTCTGGCGCGTATTTGAAAGTACCGATTGCCACTGCTTAATTTCCTCATTACACGCAAGTAGGTCGGCTTGCAATTGCGCTTCAGTTTTGCCGACAATATTATCATTACATGCCGCACCAACAACACGAATATCAGAAAACATCCCCGCGATTACCAGTACAAAAAAACATAAACAAACCAAAAAACGCTTCATCATATATGTGATTATTATATCAGATATGTGCGCATATCGTACACAAAAACCCCAAATGGGGTTTTTGTGTACGATATGCCATTTGTCTACTTGTCTACTAAAAAGCAACTGTTTTATGCAACATCCTCTCCCTTACCTTTCTTTTCAACAGAAATCGCACCCATATCCACAGTTCCCGCTGACTCAGTCTCTTCTTCAACCGCCTGCACAAGTACCACAACCTCATCGGGACTATGCTCAATAGCAACTTCAGCGGGAAGCGGGATATCAGAAATGTGAATTTGTTTTTCAAAAATATCAAGAACTGAAATATCAACCGTAATGTGCTGTGGGATATTTTTAGGGAGACAGGTAACTTCAACCTCATGGAGTACCTTAGTTACCACACCACCAAGTTTCGCTGCGGGTGCCTCACCCACAAATTCAAGTGGTACATGCACACTCACCTTCTTTTTCGCATCAACTGCGTAAAAATCAACGTGTGCGACGCCTCCCCGTGATGGGTTGAAAGCGACATCATGAATGAGCACATCTTTTGGAGTATCAAGTCCTTCAAGATGAATAACACTTGTTTCACCTGCTTCTCTGAGTACTTTTTCAAATATACTTTTTTCTACCTTCAAGAGTACGGGTACGTCCTTTGGTCCATAGAGTACCGCAGGAATAAAACCAGCCTTGCGTAGACTTTCAACTTTTTTTCCCTGTTCCGCGCGTGTTTCTACAGTTAGTGAAAATGACATATGTATTATAATTTTATGTAATGTGATGCATACCATACCATTACCCCGCAAAATCTTCAACATCTCCTGAAAGAAACATTTCTGAGTGAGACTGCGGAGTATGTGGAGTATTAAAGGCAAAATTCCTTACAACGGCACGTTCACGCAATTTTGTGGATTTTTGCCTACGAGAAAATCAATAATATTTTGTGCTGCAATTCGTGACATAGCCGATCTTGTCTCTTCCGACGCTGACGCGATATGAGGAGTCATGACTATCTGTGGAAGTGTTGTGAGTTCTTCAACAATACGTGGCTCAAATTCAAAGACATCAATTCCCGCGCCACGAATAGCGTGACTCATAAGCGCGGACGCGAGCGCCTTCTCATCAACAACGGGACCTCGGGACGTATTGATGAGTATCGCACTTGGCTTCATGAGCGCAAGTCGGCGAGCGTCTACAAGGTGAGTGGTCTCGGTGGTCAATGGCACATGCACACTCACTACATCCGCCTCGTTAAAAACAGTATCAATAGTATCAGCGTATACCGCATCACACTCATGTTCAAATAAAGCGTTCTTAGTTGTGTCGTAATACATGATAGACATACCAAGTCCATGATGCGCGCGCTTTGCCACTTCAAGACCAATACGCCCCGCGCCAAGAATGCCCAATTTTTTACCTTTAAGATCAACACCTAACAAAAATTCAGGAGCCCATCCCGTGTACTTACCACTTCGGGTAAATACATCTGCTTCGGGAATGCGCTTTGCAACAGAGAGCATGAGCGCGATGGTATACTCAGCAACCGTATCGGTAAGCACTCCAGGTGTATTAGTGACAGTAACGCCAGCATCATGCGCGTCTTTTACATTGATATTGTCATACCCCACCGCGTAGTTCGCAAATATCTTGGCCGTAGGGACTGCCCGAAATACTTCCGCGTCAATCCGGTCATTTAGAAGGCAGAGTACCGCGTCGTATGGTTTTTCGTGAAGTCTCTCTATGAGTTCAGCGTGAGTAAGTACCCCATCTTTTTCACTCACCTCAACGATATGACCCGCGTCTTTCAGAAGTGTTATACCATCCTCCGGTATGTGTCGCGTCACAAAAATAAGTCCCATATTATGCGTATCCTAAAAAATAAATAACAGTTCTATCGTATCACGCATTACTCATGGGTGATACAATGGCGTCATGACAAACCAACAATATGATTTTATTGCCATCGGAGACATCGTCGTCGATGCTTTTATTGAACTTTCAAAAGATGATGCGGATGTATCCGTTGATATGGATACCGGAAAAAAAACATTACACATGCCTTTTGGTGGGAAGTTGCCCTACGCTCATGTTGATGTGATAAATGCTGTGGGCAATTCACCTAACGCATCAGTTGCGGCACATCGATTGGGACTCCGTACCGCACTCATCACCAATCTTGGTAATGACCGAAATGGAAAAGATTGTCTTGACGCGCTCAGGCGCGAGGGTGTAGACACTGATTATGTAAAAATACATGAAGGAAAAGATACTAATTACCATTATGTGCTTCGCTATGGACCCGAGCGCACCATTCTCATTAAGCATGAGGAATATCCATACTGTCTTCCCAACCTCAATACACCACCACGCTTCCTCTATTTCTCTTCCATTGGTGAAAATGGCGTGGCATTCCATCATGAAATTGCAGACTATATTAAAAAACATCCTGAAACAAAACTTGCTTTTCAACCAGGCACCTTCCAAATACGCCTTGGGAAGGACACCCTCAAAGACCTTTACGCAGTAACTGAAATATTTTTCTGCAATAAAGAAGAAGCGCAAGAAATCCTTGAAACCACAGAAACATCATTCCCTATACTTCTCAAAGGTATCCAGGCACTCGGACCTCGTATGCCCGTTATCACTGATGGTCCAAATGGCGCGTACGCACTTGATGGCGATGAAGTGTGGTACATGCCCATGTATCCAGACCCAAGTGAACCCGTAGACAGAACAGGTGCAGGTGATTCATTTTCAAGTACGTTTACGAGTGCCATCATACTCGGACTTCCCGTCAAAACGGCACTTGCATGGGGGCCTATAAACTCAATGTCTGTGGTGCAACACATTGGCGCACAAAAAGGACTCCTCACGCGCAACGCACTCGAAACGTATCTCAGTAACGCGCCTGACACGTATACTGCTAAGCGTATTGCATAGATAGTCATTATAAAATAAAAAACACGCGGGCACTTCGTGCCCGCGTGTTTCTTTATCCCCTACCCCACATAACGCACTACCTCTCTCACAATAGAGTTACTATCAATACCATAGTGTCTCAATAATTCATCTGGAGTTCCTGATTGACCAAACTGATCATCAACACCGAGGCGAAGTATGCGCATGGGTTTATGTACGCTAAGGTACTCAGCTATGGCACCCCCAAGACCTCCCGCACGCTGATGCTCTTCAACAGTAACAATCATGTCGTGGTCCTCTGCATATCTATCAATTGCTTCCTTATCAAGTGGCTTAATGGTCGCCATGTGTAGAAGCGACGCGCCAATACCCTTCTCGTTGAGAGTTTTTGCAGCGCAGAGCGCTTCATACGTAATGACACCTGTTGCAATAATGCCCACACGCGTACGATGTCCCACATCTCGTTTCAAAAATATATCTGCTTTTCCAATTTCAAATGATGTACCCGCGGTCGTCACTACACCAGTACCCTCACGCGCAAGTCGCATATACGCAGGACCTACGTACTTCGCGAGTGCGAGCGTGGCTTTGCGCGCTTCGTGCACATCACAAGGTGCCACCACCACCATTCGTGGTATGACTCGCATGAGCGCTATGTCTTCAATTGCCTGATGCGTAGCACCATCAGGTCCCACCGAGACGCCAGCGTGCGCGCCTACAATTTTTACATTTGCGCCATTATACGCAATGGTAGTGCGCACCTGCTCCCAATTCCTCCCCGGTGAAAACATCGCGTAAGATGCAATAAAAGGAATCTTCCCCATCGCTGCCATTCCTGATGCGACCGATGCCATGGATTGCTCTGCGATGCCTACCTGCACAAAACGCTTTGGAAACGCATCCGCAAACATATTAGTTTTTGTGGATGCGGTGAGATCTGCTGAGAGCGCGACCACGCGCTCATCACGTGTTCCTGCTTCTTTTAACCCCTCGCCATAGCCATTGCGATTCGGCACCTTCTCAACAGAAGTTTCAAATACATTTGGATTTATATGTGACGCAAGTGTGTATGCCATATTATGAGAAATTAAAAATAGTCATGCGTAGTAATTTGTCCATTAAGTGTGCGGAGTTTCATGAGTGCGGTCTTTGCTTGATCTTCCTTCTTCACTCTATCCTCGGGACCGAGACCAGGCGGGTTTCCATGCCATCTAAAATCGCGCTCAAAAACATCAACCCCCTTTGAGGGTATCGTATGCGCTATGATAAGCGATGGCTGTCCATAGACTGCCTGTGCCTTACCGAGGGCATCATTCACTGAGCGGATATTATGTCCATCAACCTCTTGCACATCCCAATTAAATGCTTCAAATTTTTCACGCAATGGTTCAAGTGGCATGACATCTTTGGTATATCCATCAATTTGAATATCATTACGGTCAATGATAGCGATAAGATTATGAAGTTTTTCTTTACCCGCATGCATCGTTGCTTCCCATATTTGCCCCTCATTCAATTCCCCATCACCCATGATGCAGTAGAAATATTTTGACGAATAGGGATTTTCCATGCGTTCCGCGAGTGCCATCCCTACCGCCTGCGAGAGTCCCGAACCAAGTGGACCAGAACTTGTTTCAACGCCGGGAAGTGCTTCACGATGTGGATGACCTTGAAGTCGAGTACCAAATTTTCGAAGAGTCAGTAACTCCTCAACGGGAAAGTATCCCGCATGCGCCATGGTAGCATAAAGCACTGGGCAGATATGCCCATTCGAAAGAATGAGTCTATCACGGTCTTTCCAATACGGATCTTGTGGCTTATGGCGCAACACTTCAAAATAGAGAAGGGTAAAAATATCAGCCATATCAAGTGGACCGGCAGTATGTCCGCTTCCCGCTTCAACGAGCATCTCGATAATACTCGTGCGGATTTCATTCGCGCGCTTTTCAAGCGCGCGCACTTCGTCATCAGTAAGATAATGCATACATTCATTATACCGCACAATAGTTTGTATGCGCACGCGCGCCCTGTTCAAAACGGATGTATCTCACCTTACGCAGTGCCTCCATGTAAAAATTTCTGATAAATCTCGCAAGGATTGTCTGCGCTAAAAATAGCAGAGCCAACTGCAAATCGTGTCGCGCCCGCTTCAATGAGTCGTGGGAGCGTATCCATCGTAACACTTCCATCAACAGAGATTTCTAGCTCAGGATACATTTCACGTAAAAATACAACGCGCGATATTACTCGCTCATCAAATGGATTTCCCTGTGAACCAATGTGCGCGATACCCATACACTGAATATAATCCGCGTACGGCCGATACTTCATAAGTTGCGCAATATCAGTATCATTGTTCACCGAAATACCGAGTTTAAAATCACGTATTTTCTTAATCGCGACAATGCGTTCAATATCAGAAACGCTTTCAAGGTGAACCACTATACGAGATGCCCCTATGTTCACGTACGCTTCACACACATCCTCGGGATGTTCAATCATCAAATCAAATTCAACTTCATACGGAGCAATGAGGGGTTGTATGTCAGCGATAACACAATCACCGAGATACGGCCACGATACCGCGGACACAAACCGTCCATCAACGATATCAATTTGTAGCGAGCGAGCGCACGCGCTCACCGAGTCAAGTGATTTTTTAAGGTGCACTTCTGATTGCGGGATTATCGCGGGCGCAATGGTAATCATATCTGTGTATCAATAGTATGAATACGGCGTATATGACGCTCTTCCTCACTGAATGGAAGAGAGAGCCATGTACGCACCACATCCTTTGCGTCCTCTGGTGAGAGAAAACGCGCCCCAAGAGAGAGCACATTCGCGTCATTGTGCTCACGAGACAGCGTGATAATCTCCTGATTCCCTCCATAATACACAGTCGCTCGAACTCCGCCATGACGGTTTGCGACCATTGCCTCACCCTGTCCTGATCCACCGAGGATGATTGCTCGACATCCATCTGGATTCTGCGCGACGTGCCGCGCGGCAATCCGGATATACTCAGGGTAATCATCTCCCTCGTCATATAAAAACGCGCCACAATCTTCCACCTCGTATCCGAGCACATCACGTACATATGGGAGAAGTATTTCTTTCAGTGCAAATCCTGCGTGGTCAGTAGCAAAATATATTTTCATAATTTTATTCGTGGCATTCGCATCACACACCTAATTGCGTAATAACGCGTTCAACATGGCGCACGAGTGTGTGCGTATAACTTGTCTCATTATCATACCACGCGAGCACTTTCACCAGATTTCCTCCCACCACGCGCGTAAACGCAAGATCAGCAATAGACGCGCATCGCGCGCCAATAATATCGGATGACACGAGGGGCGCGTTTGTTACCGAAAAAAGATCAGCCCACTCCGCGCTCTCGGCAGCGCGCGCAAGTGCGCCATTCACTTCCTCCACAGTTGTGTCTCGCTTTGCGATAAAAGTCACATCAAGAAGAGAGCCCACGGGTACTGGTACGCGGATAGAGATACCATCAAACTTATCTTTGAGTTGTGTGTGTACGAGCGCGGTGGCGGTAGCTGCGCCCGTGCTTGAAGGTACAATATTTTCCGCAGCAGCGCGTCCTTCACGCAAATCCTTTTTACTCGGTCCATCAACGAGCGACTGTGAGGCGGTATACGCATGCACCGTGTTAAGAATTGCTTTCTCTATACCGATAGTAGCGTCAAGGATGGCGACGAGTGGGCTTGTCGCGTTGGTGGTACATGAAGCGTTTGAGCTAATGTCGCAATGCGCGAGCTCATCTTCATTCACACCCATGAGCACCGTCTTACCCCGCACACTACCGCCATCTTCATCTTTTACGGGCGCAGAAATGACCACACGCTTAGCACCCGCAACGCGGTGCACGTTTGCTTTTTCGTATGAGGTAAAGATACCCGTAGATTCTACCACCACATCAATGTCAAGACTTTTCCACGGAAGATTGAGAGGGTCTTTTTCACTTGAACAATATATCGTTCTTCCATCTATCACAAGCGCGCCATCTTGCGCGACAACATGAAAAGGACTTCGACCATACGCAGTATCGTACTCCAAAAGGTATGCCAAATTTTCTAAATTACCAAGATCATTTATCGCAACGACTTCAAAGTGTGGATTCTGGTGTGCCAATCTAAAAAATGTTCTCCCAATACGCCCAAAACCATTAATCGCTACGCGTGCTTTTTTCATATATACATTGCATTAATTACCTTTGTAGTATAGCCCACGTACCACAAAAAATGTTTATGTGTGTGCATAGTGAGTCTTTGTGTCGCGCGCGCTCTTATGCGCAAGATACGCCGTAAGTATGAGTACTATGAGTAACAACATACCGAAAAGTACCTTTTTAATAAAAACATCAAATCCCGGAGCAACAATCCCTCCCACCACTTCCTCAATATCGCTTATGAGGACACCCCCAACGTACCCAATCTGCTGTGTCTTATAATCAAAAACAGTAATCTGTATAGGGTATGTCCCGTCTACGCCAAAGGGTGCAATGGTGCTCGTATACGCGGTTTTATCACTATTTATACGGAGTAAAAATGACAGCGTGCGCGCATTTTCCGCGCTTGATTCACGCATCACCACAAGAATAGTCTTCAAATGTTCTGGAAGTCGTTCATATGGAATTGAGAGCGTGAGTTGTTTTGAACCGTCAATATATACATTCCCTCCTGAAACTTCGAGGACGGCCCCATCCTGCATGAATGTAATATCGGTGAACTCTAGCGCCACGGGGTTTACCTCTGGATTTGGCTCATACTCCTCCACAACCACCGTAGGCACTCCCTCGCGTGTACGTACCACCACGCGCGTCACTCCACCAGAAGAAATGTTACCTGTGTGATCATACGAAAATATTGTGTAGTAGTACACTCCGTCTTTTGTGGCTACGTCTTTATCGCGCGCATCTTCCCCATCTCCTTCATATACCACATACCCATCAGCGACGTCACTTGGGTAAAATACATCACTTCGCATCACGCGCACCTTATGAAAATCAACATCGTGAGGATTTTTCCACGTAAGGTTAATATCACCATTATCCTGATATGCCGAAATAGCCATAACATTCCCTGGTGGATAAATATCATCTACCGGCAGTGTCTTAAACGTACCCATATACATAACACCACGCCTTCCACCTCGCCCCTCGCCTTCAATACTAAAATAATAGTGTGTGTTTGGCTTCAAATCAGAAATTGTTGTTTCATGACGCATCTCGTACGCATACTCGGCAAATGAACCAATTTCGTATGATGGTGTCTCGCCAATACGCACCACCGCCTTCACATACGTTCTTGTCTGATATTGCATGAGCACGCTCTTTTGAGTAGGTAACACAACAATAGACGCAATCATGTCGTTCATGGGAATGATACGGGTACCCTGAGTTGTGGCAGTATCACCTTCTTCGGGTGATGCCGCGCGAAGTGTGGTTGTTGCCACCACCGTAGAAGACGCTGACTCATTAAAGACAGTGTCATACGCCGTAACGTAATAAGTGTATGTTGTAGAAGCAGTAAGCCCCGTATCCATATACGTCGTTGCGGTAGTGGTGGCAATACGTACCCCATCACGCCACACGTGATATCCCGCAAGTTGCCAGTCATCCACTGACGCATTCCACGATAGATTTATTTGCGTTGTCGCAATGGGTGTCGCGCTCACATTAGAGGGAATTGTGGGGGGTGCAACATCTGATCCCACAGTCATCTCAACAGAAAAATCTTCAGCATGCACACAAAAAATACTCGAAAGTGAAAAGGTGACTATCAATAAAAAAAATGCGGTGCATCGAGAAATGCTCATTACTGAAATACACTTCATAACATCATTATAACGGAAGCGCGGTAAGAGTAGTGGTTGCGGTATACACACCCGCGGTTTGCACCGCAGAACCACCAACTCCCACTCGGAAATAGATATTCGTAAGGGTGCCGTTTGGCGTATTTGAATTAGCCCTACCCGC
>DASUDI010000024.1:0-5528 GCA_036275695.1 Minisyncoccota bacterium
TGTGTTTTGGCGCGTGATTTGGAACCGCCACTATACATACACTTGCGTGCGAGTTCAGACGTTTCGTGTGAGCGGCTTTCAAGACAGGGAAGAGTTGATGACCTCGATGAGTTCCGTAGGTACGCGAATCGTGTGAACGAAATGATTGATTTCTACGGCAAGTTGCCGGGCCAAACAGTTGTTCCCGTCGATGCCAATCAGTCGATTGAATGCGTGATTGATGACGTCTGCGCTGTTATTGGCGCTTATTACCCGCAGTATGAAAATTTGCTGGATAAAGAAATACTATCCACGTAGAGAGTCCTTGGGTGTGTCTCAGCGTACTTCGTGCGCTGAGACACATTTTTTATGAATGACACATAATTGGTAATATGAATATAACTGAATATAAAAAACTAATAGGAGAGAATTGGAAGTCGGGATTAACGGTCGCGTGTATTTCGGTACCACTCTCTATCGCGCTTTCCATCGCATCAGGTGCCGGTCCGGTACCAGGGCTTATTGCGGGAGTATGGGCAACACTTATCGCGAGTATTTTTGGTGGAAGTAACTTCAACATAGTTGGTGCAGCAGGTGCGCTCACAACGGTACTTTTTGCCGCAACGCTCACTGCTCCGATGGGATTGGGAGCGCTCGCGTTGCCACTTATTGCAATTGCGACAGGTGTCGTAATTCTTTTGGTGTGGATGGCGCGCGCGGAACGGTATCTCTACTATATCCCATCAAGTGTTATGTATGGTTTTTCTGCGGGCGTAGCGTTTCTTATTGCGGTATCGCAACTTTTTGACGCGACAGGACTTTCTTCACTTAAGCGGACGGGGCATTTTATTGGTGACATGAGTTTATTTATGTCGCATGTTACTGAGGTACATGGTGCGTCGCTTCTCACCTGCGCAGTGTTCCTTTTCAGTATTCTCACGTGGAAGCGTTTTATTAAAAAACTCCCCGCGGTTATTCCAGCGTCAATTGCCGGTATTATATTTGGGTATATAGAAGCGCAATATATCCCTTTGAATCTTATATCACTCGGAGATAAGTTTGGATCCTTTGCGGGAGCACTCTTTGTGCCAATGCCGTGGGATACATTTTTAACACTCATCACGCAGCCTACATATGTTGTGTGGTTGTTTAAAATTGCGGGAGTTGTCGCGCTCATTGCTATTCTTGAAACCCTTATCACCGCAAAGATTGGTGACTCGCTCACCAAAACTCGTTCATCATCAAGTAAGGAGTTGCTTGGACTTGGTCTCGCAAATATTGGCTCGGGTGTGATGGGTGGACTTCCTGCGACGGGGGTATTTATCCGCACGGGCGCGAATATTAAGGCGGGAGCGACACATAAAACATCCGCGACTATCGCGGCCGTGGTGACTGCGGTTATTGCGGTGATAGCGCTCCCGTTTTTTTCGTATATTCCCATGGCAGTGATCGCGGCACTTCTCGTTAATACCGCGCTCGGACTTATCGAAACAGAAAAGTTTAAGGAGTTTTGGATGCATGAACGCTCGAGTTTTTGGATTGCGCTTATTGTGGTGGGTATCACGGTCATTGAAGACGCGGGCGTGGCAGTGGTGGTCGGAGCGCTCCTCGCGCTCCTCGTGTTTGCTGACTCAATCAGTCACGGCAGATTTGATGCGATAATTAATTACCGTGATGGTCGTAAAGAGGATATTCGAGGAAGGCGCAGACTTACGTTTCTTAAAGATGAAACGCCAATTGAGATTTTCACGTATAGTATTGCGGGCACCCTAGGTTATATAGATAGTGCTCAGCACGCTGAAAATTTCAGAAAAATCGCAAAAAACACTTCGATAGAACATGTCATTCTTCGTTTGCGTGATTTGTTTTCAATTGATTTTGAGGGGCGTGAAATGCTTAAAGAAGCTGTTGCGGAACTTGCCGACGCGGGGAAGCGTGTGTATGTTACTTCAGCGAATGAGCAAGTGCGCGCGCATATATTGAGTTTTCCATTATTTGCAAATGAAAAGCATGTATTCATAAAAACAAGTGACGCGCTCGCGTTTATTCGAAGTCAAAATAAGGGTATGTAAGTAGGCACGCAGGGCGCATCTTTTGAAAAAGTGGTATATAGTGTATATAGTTAAGATATGAGTATGCACGGAAAACTTTCGGTAGTCGCAACCCCCATAGGAAACCTTGAGGATATTACCTTGCGCGCGCTCCGTATACTTAAAGAAGTTGCGTATATCTTATGTGAAGATACGCGCGTGACGGGGAAATTGCTCGCGCACTACGGTATCCATACTAAGATGAAGCGATATGACGCGCACGCGTCAGAGCGGACACACGCAGTAATTCTTGATGACTTAAAGGAGGGGAAGCATATCGCGCTCGTGAGTGACGCGGGAACACCAGGGGTAAGTGACCCAGGTGTGTTTTTGGTGGCACGCGCCCGCGAAGCGGGCGCGTGTATTGATGCGATACCAGGAGCCTCCGCTCTGACGGCAGCATTTTCAATTTCAGGTATTACGGGAAATCACTTCGCTTTTTTAGGTTTTGTACCTCACAAGAAAGGTCGTGAGACTTTTTTTAAATCACTCAGTACATATGCGTTGCCAGTACTATTTTACGAGTCTCCGCACCGCATTATGAAGACGCTTGACGCACTTGTGGCACATCTTTCTACGTCAGCGCGCGTTATGGTTGCTCGCGAGCTCACTAAGATGCATGAAGAGATGGTGGCAGGTAGTCCTGATGAGGTGCGTCAATATTTTGTAGCGCATAGCGACCATGTGCGCGGAGAATTTGTGGTGTTGGTTATACCGTAACTTTTATATAAATAAACATCACGTTTTCCACAGATTTCGTCATACGGTAAAAATTGCGGTATACTAGGAGCATGTCAAAAGAAACACTTGTGTTTGTTCTAGGATTTATTGTCTGTTTCAGTCCTTTTATTGGTATATCGCGAGACCATAAAGAGTGGTTACTCATTGGCATTGGTACGATACTCATGATGGTGGGTTATCGATTGAGAAGGCTCTCATTTTTACGATCTCTTGATGAAAGAGGTGTTGGGGAGCGGCGCGCGGATGTGTTTGTTGAAAATGCTGGGTTTAATACAAACATGCGAGTAGAAGGAGGTGAATGATACTTATGAAACACGTACTCATTGTGGGGGTGGTAAGTATGAGTGTGATTGCGTTTTCTTATGCCGTAATTCCTAAAATAAATTCACTTAACTACACTACCGTTGAGGGTGGTAGTTACGTGGCGAGTGATACTAATACGAATGAAAGGGAGCAAGAGGTGGGGAAAGAAGAATCTCCTGATACTCGGGAAGTGGTACAGCATGTTCCTCTACCGGTGCCATTGAAGGCAATTTACATGACTTCGTGTGTGGTGGGGACTCATGATTTTCGTAATAGACTCCTAACGCTGATTGATGAGACTGAGATAAACGCGGTGGTGATTGATATCAAAGATTTTTCAGGGACAATTTCATTTTCACCAGAATCAGAAGCGTGGAAGCCTGCGTGGCAAAGCGCGCGCTGTGGCGCGCGTGACATGAAGGATTTTATTGCGACCCTCCATAATAAAAATATTTTTGTCATAGGGCGCATTACTGTTTTTCAAGACCCCTTTTATGCTGAACGCAACCCAATACTCGCAGTACACAAGGCTTCAGACGGAAGTGTGTGGCATGATCATAAAGGACTTTCGTTTATTGATGTGGGCGCGCAACCGTATTGGGATCATATCGCACTTCTTGCGCGTGATTCGTATAACATCGGTTTCGATGAACTTAATTTTGATTACGTACGCTATCCTTCGGATGGGAATATGCGTGACATTGCGTTTACCAATTCACGTAATGGTGAATATGGAAATGATAAGCAAGCAAACCTTGAAGCATTTTTTAAGTATCTCAACGAAAAGCTCGATGATGAGATGTTTTTTGGGCAATATAATCATCAAAATACAGGAAGGTCGTCAAGCACACCATGGACCAGTGTTGACCTCTTTGGTATGACTACCACCAACACCGATGATTTATCGATTGGACAAATAATAGAACGCGCGGCACCCTACTTTGATTTCATCGCACCAATGGTGTATCCGTCACATTATCCCGCAAATTATCTCGGTCTGGGCAATCCCAATGAGTATCCTTACCAAGTAGTCTATCACGCCATGAAAAGTGGTGTGGATAGAATGGTGGCGACTACGACGATTGTTGACGGCTTCGCGCATGAGCGCATAGGTACGTCCACACCCGTGCAATACGCGAAGCCGGCATACACCGCGGATAAACTCCGTACATGGATACAGGATTTTGACTATGGAGGGGATTATGATGCGCTTGATGTGCAAAATCAAATACAGGCGAGTGTCGATGCGGGAGTTCATAGTTGGATGATATGGGCACCGAGCAATGTGTATACACGCGAAGCACTCCGTTCATCATAATTACTCACAGCACACGCTGCTTCTGAGGCGATGCTGGGGATTATTTTGATATACTGTTATGTATATTGTATGGCATTTGATCCTGATAAAATTACCTATTTTGCGAGCACTGACGCGCGCGGAAAGTATGTGCGTTTTGGCATTAAAGCACGTGACCGACAGCGGCATATGTATGTCATTGGAAAGACAGGTATGGGTAAGTCCACTCTGCTTGAGAATATGGCAGTGCAGGACATTCAAAACGGAGAGGGGATGGCGTTTATTGACCCCCACGGTTCAGCAGCTGAGACATTGCTTAACTATATTCCCGAACATCGTATTAAGGACGTGCTCTACTTCGCGCCTTTCGATACTGAGCATCCGGTTTCTTTTAATATTATGGAAGACGTTGGCCCCGACAAGCGACACCTTGTTGTCTCAGGACTCATGTCGGTGTTTAAGAAAATATGGGTTGACGCGTGGTCTGCTCGTATGGAGTATATTCTTTCCAACACGCTCCTCGCACTTCTCGAATACCCTGAGTCCACATTGCTCGGCGTTAATCGTATGCTTTCTGACAAGGCGTATCGTGACCTTGTGGTAGCAAATGTAAAGGATCCTGGAGTTCGCGCGTTTTGGGTAGATGAGTTTGCAAAATACAACGAACGATACATGCAAGAAGCGGGAGACGCGATTAAAAACAAAATTGGACAGTTTACCTCGAACCCTATTATTCGCAACATTATTGGTCAGCCCCATTCAAGTTTTGATATTCGCACCATGATGGATGAGAAAAAAATCCTTATCATGAATCTCTCAAAGGGGCTTATTGGTGAATCAAACGCAAACCTTTTGGGTTCTATGCTCACCACGCGTATCTATCTTGCCGCGATGAGCCGTGCTGACCTTCCACCTGAGAAAATGCGCGAAATGCCCAACTTCTATTTCTATGTGGATGAATTTCAGTCGTTTGCAAACGCAACCTTTGCAAATATTCTTTCCGAAGCGCGAAAGTATCATCTCAACCTTACCATTGCGCACCAGTATATTGAACAGATGGAGGAAGAGGTGCGTAATGCGGTGTTTGGGAACGTAGGTACTATCATCGCGTTTCGTGT
>DASUDI010000025.1:0-36782 GCA_036275695.1 Minisyncoccota bacterium
CCTCGGGTACGATGGTGACATTTTTCTAACGCGCACGACGCTCTTCACGGAGGTTTTCTCACGAAAACCTCCTTTTTTTATATGCAGGTACCATATCGTGCTAATTTTGAAGAGATAGTATGTGTGCTTCATATTTGCACATTACCATGAACTATTGATTTTGTCTAAAACTGTTGTATCATTTTACGACATGGAAAATACAAATATTGAGACGTTCGGTGTGCATTTTATGCTCGACGGCTACGGCGCAAATAAAGAAATACTTGCTGATAAAGCCAAACTTGAAAAAATGTTGAGTGAGATTCCAGTTGCTATGGGTATGTACACGATTTCCAAACCATTCGTTTTGGAAGTGGGGCCACTCAATCGAAAAGACCCAGGTGGTTTAAGTGGATTCGTGCTCATTGCAGAAAGTCACATCAGCTTTCACACATTCCCAAAACGTGGTTTTGTAACTATTGACGTGTACACATGCCAAAATGTCCTCGATACCAAAAAACTCACTGAACTTTTTATTGAAACATTTGATATTCAAGATCACGATATGTATATCATTAATAGAGGTACCAAATATCCTGTTGAAAATATTTACAATTAATAACTATGCGAATTTTATTTATTTCACAGGAACTTATTGGTTCTGGATTGTGTCACAGACTTATACGAGAGGGAAATGAAGTTAAGCTCTACATAAACGACCCTGCGCGAAAGCGGTGTCTTGATGGTTTTGTAGAAAAAGTCGATGATTGGAAAAAGGAGCTTCGATGGGTTGGTAAAGACGGACTTATCGTATTCGACGACGTAGGTTTTGGTAAACTTCAAGATTCACTCAGAAAAAAAGGGTACAGCGTTTTTGGTGGCAATGCTGAAGGAGATAGACTTGAGCTCGATAGAGGTTTTGCGCAACGTGTGATGCATAATCACAAAATAAAAATTCTTCCTTCATTTAATTTTAAAACCATCGATGCGGCAATAGACTTTGTAAATGAAAATAAGGGGAAATGGGTTGTAAAACAAACAACACATATCAGTGTATTAAACTATGTTGGCGAAAAAGATGACGGAAGTGATGTTGTTAAGGCACTCAACAGACTCAAAAAACAAAAAATACACACCGTCCACCTTCAAAAGAAGGTGGACGGTGTTGAGGTTGGAATTGCTCGGTATTTTAACGGATCGAATTGGGTTGGCCCAATAGAAATTAATCATGAGCATAAACGACTACGTAATGGAGATAAAGGACCACTCACTGCCGAAATGGGTACAGTTATGTGGCACTCAACAGATGAGTCACTTCCACTCTATGAACACACACTCAAAAAACTTACACCACACCTGCAAAAAATTGGGTACAGAGGTGACATCGACGTAAATTGCATTGCAACCAAAGACCAAATCTGGCCACTTGAGCTCACTCCACGACTAGGGACACCTGCAATACAATTACATACAGAGATGTATGAATCATCCTTTGCTAATTTTTTACACTCAATAGCGAATGGAGAAAATACGGAACTTTCCTTTAAAAAGGGTTATGGCGTAGTTGTTGCTGTTGCAGTGCCTCCATTTCCTTACCCACCAAAGACCAAAGAAAATAAGACTGTAAAACAAAGAGATCTTTTGTTTTCAACAAACGAAAATGTCAGTGTAAAGGATTTGTATTCTATCTATCTCGAAGAGATTTCTCTAAAAAAAAATAAGCGCGGGGAAGAGGTGATGTATTGGGCTGGTGAATTTGGATATGCTGGGTATGTCACATCCGTTGCAGGCACAATACCTAAAGCACATCGAAAGGCAATGAAAATGCTCTCACATATAAATCTTCCTAAAATGATATATCGGACCGACATAGGGGAGCGTGTTCACAAACACGATTTGCCACAGCTCAAGAAATGGGGATGGGTGTAATCTTTTATCTAGTGAAAAACACAGTATGCACTATGAATTTAAAAAATTAAACATCAAAATAACTCATGCAACTGCTGACGATGCACTCGGTATACAAAAAGTATTTTATACTACCTGGTTAGTTACCTATCCGAATAAGAAGATCGGTATCACAACAAAAGATATTGAGGTTTTGTTCAAAGACTACACGAGTCCCACAAAAATTGCGAGATACTCACAAGAACTTACTCAGACACCACCAAACGAACAGTTCTTGGTTGCAAAAGTGGGAGATTTAGTTGTTGGCGTCTGTCGAACTATTATTCGGGAAAAATACAACCAACTTCAGGCAATTTATGTACTACCAGAATATCAAGGCAAGGGTGTAGGTACGAAACTTTGGGATATGGCTTACACTTTTTTTGATACTTCCAAAGATACCATAGTA
Organism: Minisyncoccota bacterium; assembly: GCA_036275695.1. Classification (GTDB taxonomy): domain Bacteria; phylum Patescibacteriota; class Minisyncoccia; order Phycocordibacterales; family UBA918; genus Damh-18. The sequence continues at coordinate 2,336 of DASUDI010000025.1, forward strand.
CACGTCGCAACTTACAATATTAGAGCCATCAATTTTTATCGTTTATTAGGATTTATTGATACAGGGAGACGCTTTACTGAAGAACGCCATCGTATGCCAATTAGTAATGTATTAATCCCTGAAATGGAGATGCGATTTGTAAAAACTAACGCAATGTAATGTTATTTTAAAGTTCGTCTAGACAAGATATTGACTTTAGTATTTGTGATACTATACTTTAAAAGGAAGTGTGTGCTTGACTTTTTGTTCTTCCTTAAGGAGATATCCAGTGAATACGATCACTCTTGCTTTTTCAGCAATTCATCCTAACATCACATCGGAACACCTCGAGCGGCTTACTTTCATCGATGTAAGCGATTTTAATCGCTACTTTGAAAAAGCAGTTGAACTCGGTCTGATTTCTAGGGAAGCAGACCGCGATGCAATGATATTCAGTTTGAAACAATATTACGCGATCGCAATGCTCGATCCAGCAAATGGACACGCAGTCTCCGATGTACTGGATCCGCTTTGGCATGCACACATGCTCTTCAGTGAAGAATACCACCAGTTTTGCGTCGAAGTCGTTGGTGAATTCATGCATCATACCCCCTTACCTAAGGAGGATGGCGCGATGCGCACCAAAGTGAGATCACTCTACGACTACACATTGGTGCGCTTGCGGGAATGCTTTAGTCACGTTGATGAACGCATGTGGCCAACTCTGCCCGACGATCGCTTAATATGCATGCACAAGGGCAACCAAGCCATGTATGCAGGAATGCAATCGATTCGACTTTTCGAACCAAACCTAGCTTTAGCAACCTGAACTTTGGGTATTTACCCTGAGTTACTTTCAAAACCGACCAATTAATCACTGGTCGGTTTTATTGTGCATAATAGATGTACAGAAAGGTTTAAAAAATGCTAGTATTAATATATGGATTTGAAGTCAAAAGTATTGTTTTATATCGTACTCGCGGCAATTGTTTTGTCGGTGGCTTCACTTTTTTATAAATCTGTGATTTTACAAGATTTTGAAGTGATTGAATCTGAATTTGAAGAAGAAATGATAGAAGAATCAACCATATCAGACAGGGCGAGTTTGGATAAGGAAATAATAAACAAAGATATTTCTAATCCGTCATAACTTTAAACAAGCTATCAAATGCCCCTTAAGCAAAAACAAAGTGTTATGAAATCAATGAGTGATTTTTGGTCAATGAATGAGGGGACGTTTGCTTGCTTACATGATAAAAAAAGAACCTTAGCATTTAGAAAGGCGATCCGTAACACAATCAAAAAAGACGATATTGTTGTAGAACTTGGTGCGGGGAGTGGAATTTTGTCTATGTTTGCTGCGGATGCAGGTGCAAAAAGAGTTTATGCCGTTGAACTTGATCAAGGTAATATCATCTCACTAAAACAGACTATTAAAGAAAATGGGTACGAAAAAATAATTGAAATAATAAATGCTGATGCAACAACAATTAATTTCCCAGAAAAACCAGATGTTGTAATTTGTGAAATGATTGCAACTGCGCTCATCGAAGAATTACAAGTGCCTGCAATGTGTAATGCAAGACGCTTTTTTAAAAAAACCACAAAGGTACTTATTGAGAAGTACGACATTTATGCCGAATTGGTAAATGCAAAATCAAATTTTTACAATAAGAAATTTAATATTACTCGTTTTGAATTGCCGGAGATGCGTGATATGAAATCACACATACTTTCAAATACCGTACTTATTGACACCATTGATATGATGAGTGTCAAAATAAACAAAAAGATAGATACTATTCTATCTTTTACACCGAATAAATCAGCAACAGCGAATGCATTAAGATTACATGGTAAAACTTTTTTTTCATCTGGCGATATTTTTGAATCTTCAACATCATATGATTTTCCTATTATTATACCTATTAAGGAAATAGCAGTGAAAGAAAATAATGAAATTAGCTTCAAATTATCATACACTCTATGTGGTGGACCAAAATCAATCAAAATTACAAGATTGTCATAACAAAATATGAATTTTGAAAATTTTCAGATGTGTACAGATTCAATACCAACAATACTTGGGCTGTTTGATTTGAGTGTTGCTCCATCATTACTTTTTTATGCATATATCCCAATAGCTGTTTTTCTTTTTTTAATTAGTTTATATGTTTTAATTAAAGATAATTATTCTTTAATATCAAAAGTATCTTTTTCAATTTCAATAGTTTATCTGCTTTATATTTCAGATGAAATATTTTTATGGATATCAACGCCAGCTGAATTAGTATACTTTGGATGGTCTCTCTTAATACTTTTGCGTTCATTAATAGCAGTCATGATTGTTAATTTTATGTATATTTTCATACATAAACACACACACTTGCTATTAAGTGTTGCAACGGCAATTATTTTATTGCCCATTATATTTTTGCTACCAACAAGTCTAAACGTCTCGGGGTTTGATATTGACTACTGTGAGGGGATTAATGGTTTACTTTGGAACTATTTATATTTTATTGAGTTCGTTTCAATAGTCTTCATTATTGCTCACACAATAAACCGTTTCACGCAATCGAAAAAATTAGTGAATCAATACATTAAACAAGAGATCTTACTTTCCATTGCGTGCGTTTTCCTTATTTTATTTTTTTCTTTGTCTACAATATATGGAAACCTAACATTAACATACGACATAAACTTAATAGGACCTGTCGGGATGTTAATCTTTATTACTACCCTTAGTTATCTCATCGTAAAATACAAGGCATTCAACATAAAACTTGCGGGGGCGCAGGCGCTGGTGTTTGCACTGTGGTTTTTGGTAGGTTCACTTCTTTTTGTTGCAAAAAGCCCTACCACGCGCGTCATATCGGGAATTACACTCCTCATCACTTCCGTCGCTGGCTATTTGCTCGTGCGGAGCGTGAAGCATGAAATACAGCAACGTGAAAAAATTCAAGAACTTGCAGAAAATCTCGCGCAGGCAAACATTCACCTCAAAGAACTCGACCGCATGAAATCAGAATTTGTTTCCATTGCGTCACATCAGTTGCGCAGTCCACTCACCTCTATTCGTGGCTATGCGTCAATGCTCAAAGAGGGTACGTATGGCAAGATGCCTCAGACTGCCATACCGGTACTTGAAAACATCGCGGAATCTTCGCACTTCATGGCACAGTCGGTCGAAGACTATCTCAATGTATCACGCATAGAAGCGGGTAACATGAAATATGAACTTAGTGATTTCAGTATCAAAGAACAGGCGGAAAAAATCACCGACGAACTCAGACAGGTGGCGATAAAAAAGGGTCTCGCGTTACTCTTTCGTTCTGACATCTCAGGAAGTGGGCGCATCCACGCAGATATTGGTAAGGTGCGACAGGTACTCATGAATCTTATCGACAACTCAATGAAATATACGCCGAAGGGAAGTATTGACGTGCTCGTACATGACGACCCCAAGAAAAAACGTGTTACTGTTTCTATCGTGGATACGGGTATAGGTATGGACACACATACTGTCGGCGAGGTGTTTGAAAAATTTGTCCGCGCGAAGAATGCAAATTGCGTCAATGTTACGGGTACGGGGCTTGGCCTCTATGTCGCCAAAAAGATGGTGGATGAAATGAAGGGTGTCATCTGGGCAGAATCAGATGGACCAAATAAAGGCTCACGCTTTCATTTGGAATTTCCTGAAATATAAATTATTTAGAACAATAACATTATTGTACGGTTGTATATGACACGTAGTTTTTGCTATGATACGTGCATGAAACAAAAACAACGCTTACTTACCGGCATCAAGCCAACGGGTGATCTCCACATAGGAAATTACTTTGGTGCGATAAAGCCATTTGCTGACTTATATCATACCTACGACAGCGTCATTATGGTAGCGGACTATCATGCGCTCACGACGGTACGTGATGCCTCGGAAATGCGCGCGCAAATATACAACATCACCCGCGCGTATATGGCATGTGGCATTGATCCGCAAAAGGCAATACTTTTTAAACAATCTGACGTAAGCGAACACACAGAACTTGCGTGGGTATTTGAATGTCTCGTGAGCGTGCCGTTCCTTATGCAAGCACACGCGTATAAAGACAAAGTTGCAAAAGGGATTGAAGCAAACGCGGGACTCTTTAACTACCCCATGCTCATGGCTGCTGACATATTACTCTACGATGCGGAGATAGTACCCGTGGGTGAAGATCAGCGACAGCATATTGAATACGCGCGTGAGGCCGCGGGGAAGTTTAATCGAGCGTTTGGCGAAGTGTTCACCCCGCCACAAGAACACATTGTTGCCAATGTTGGTGTGGTGCCGGGGACTGACGGTCAAAAGATGAGTAAGAGTTATAAAAACGTGATACCACTCTTTGGCACCCGAGATGAAATTGAAAAAGCCGTGATGCGTATTGTGACTGACTCATCGGGAGACCGCCCTGAACATGTGTACGCAATACACACGCTATTCAAACCCGTGTCTGAGCTTGCACCACTCTACGAAGCTCACAAAGGGAAATACAAAATACTCAAAGACGCTCTCCTTGAAGATATTGAGAAGGTGATAGCACCTATGCGTGAGCGATACATGGGAATACGTGATGATGAAGTGAAGGCAGTACTCGATGATGGTGGTGAACGCGCGCGTGAGCGCGCGCGTTCAAAAATGCAACGAGTCCGAGAGTGTGTTGGAGTTTCGTTATAAGCATCATACGCTCACGCGCGCGCCTACGATTTGACCTATTATCGGTACATGGTACGCTATATATAACCAACGACGCAGCTGACACCTGCCGAGGAAAATGGGTGCGCCCAATATAGCGCGGAAGAGGGCTCGGGCGCGAGCGAAGCGAGCGCCACTGAGAAGGAGGGTGGCACCGCGGCAAAAAACCGCCCCTCCAAACGTATTATTCATCACAATATGTTTGGAGGGGCGGTTTTCGTTTCTCCCACACTAACATTAAAATATATGGAACGCACACTCATTGCTTCACTCAGAGAAGCACTCGAACAAGAGGTACTTATTCAAGGGTCAGTACACGTTGCGCGACAACAGGGTAAGATGGCTTTCTTTGATTTTCGTGACCGCACTGGCCTCATGCAGGGGGTGGTATTTGGTAAGCCTGATGTCCTTGAAGTCGCTCAGTCACTTGGTCAGGAAGATATAGTTGCGGTAAAGGGAATAGTCCACGCGCGTCCAGAAAAAATGATAAACGCGCACGTTCAAAATGGTGATATTGAACTTGAAATAACACATATCGAAGTACTTGGGCGCGCTCACGCACTCCCCTTTGATATGAGTGATGAACTCAATCTCGACACCCTTCTCGACAATCGTCCCCTCACGCTTCGCAGAGCGCGTGAGCGCGCCATTTTCAAGGTGCAACACACGATTATTACCGCGTATCGTAATTTTCTCGTAGGTGAGGGCTTTGTTGAATTTCAAGCACCGAAGTTAGTAGGTGGTGACGCGGAAGGTGGAGCAGAGGTATTTAAGGTAGATTATTTTAACAATCAAAAGGCATATCTTGCCACAAGTCCCCAGCTGTACAAGCAAATTATGGTTGGTGTTTTTGAGCGAGTCTTTTCTACGGGAGCAACATTCCGCGCGGAAAAGAGTGCGACAACCCGTCACCTCAGCGAAATATCAATGCTCGATCTTGAAATGGCTTTCATTAAGGATCACACCGACATCATCGACATGACCGTAAAACTCATGCGCGCCATGGTGGAGGCGGTCGCAACACACTGTAAAGCAGAACTCGCGCTTCTCGATATGCCCGTACCACGCGTACCAGAAACATTTCCCGTCATGACCCTACGCGAAGCACAGGAACTCATCAAGCGAGAAACGGGCGAAGATAAAACGAAAGAACCAGACTTGGAACCAGAAGATGAGCGGTTCTTGTGTGCGTATGCTCATGAACATCTCAATTCTGATTTTGTGTTTGTTACGCACTTTCCTACAAAAAAGCGCCCCTTCTACACGCACGTAGACCCCGCACACCCAGAGTACACACGCAGTTTTGACATGCTCTTTCGAGGGCTTGAAATGTGTTCAGGAAGCCAGCGTGTGCATGACTATGACACGCTCGTTGCGCGCATACGGGAAAAAGGTCTTGACCCAGAAAAATTTGCGTTCTACTTGCAGGCTTTTAAATATGGCATGCCTCCACATGGAGGTATTGGGCTCGGACTTGAGCGTCTTACGGCAAAATTCTGTGGTGTACAAAATGTAAAAGAAGCAACACTGTTCCCTCGTGACATCAACCGCATTGATACGCTCCTCTCTAAAACAAATGAACATGCAGATTAAGGTAAGTTCTAAATCGCGCGAAGCATTTTTGCGCACACATACACACATCACCTTCATTGAGAAGGGGGTCGAGCGATTAGTTGAGCGAGATGGTATTACCTCGCTTGAAATTGTCGTGGGAACCTATGAAAAAATTACTCCCCGTACGTTACGCACGCTCATACGTAGTATTGTTCAGAGTGCGAAAAAACACCACCTCAAAAAAATTACACTCGAACTTCCGTACGGCGCATTCACGGGATGTCATACATACCCTGAAGAATGGTTTTGGAGCACGGTCGCAGAAAACCTACTTCTTGCTGACTATGAACATACCCAATACAAAAGCAAACCAAAAAAGTCACCACTCACTGAGGTGCTCTGTCTCACCGCAAACGCCATGCGTGCCACACAGGGAGTGACCCGTGGAAGTATAATTGCTCAATCAGCAAATAGCGCGCGAGATATAGCCAACACAACGGGTGGCGATATGACCCCCGCGCTCCTCGCGTCTTACGCAAAAAAACTATGCACGAATACACATACAAAGGTGACGGTACTTGATGAAAAGCGCATACACGCCCTCGGCATGGGTGGACTTATGGGTGTGGGGAAGGGATCGAAACATCCCCCACGCTTTATCATTATTGATTATGATGGACGTGACGCAAAGGCAAAAAAGTCAAAAGTAGGACCTGTGGTGTTTGTCGGTAAGGGAATTACGTTTGACACAGGCGGGCTTCAAGTAAAGCCTGGAATGGCAATGTATGAAATGCACATGGATATGTCAGGTGGTGCGGCAGTAATTGCTACCCTCCATGCAATTGCTACACTAAAATTGAAAAAACATGTTATAGGGATTATTCCCGCGGCAGAAAATGCTATATCGAGTGAGTCCATTCGACCCGGTGATGTGATGACCATGATGTCAGGAAAGACGGTGGAAATGCTTCACACTGATGCTGAGGGAAGGGTAATCCTTGCTGACGCGCTTCATTACGCGCGAACATACAACCCTTCGCTCATTGTGGATGTGGCAACACTTACCGGCGCGGCACTTGTGGCGGTAGGGCAACACGCGCACGTTATACTCACCAAAGACCGCGCGCTTGAAGATAAATTCCGTGAACTTGGAGAGGAGAGTGGCGACTATACATTCCCGCTACCACTGTGGGATGAATACACACAGTACACCAAAGGTGTACATGCTGATATTGCCAATATCACGCCAGGTGACTCTCGCTTTGGCGGTACAATAAATGGAGCGGCATTTCTTTCACATTTTACAAAGGGTCTACCGTGGGTACACATTGATATGGCACCGCGCATGACCTCAGTGCCAAGTGACAAGCTTGCTAAAGGCGCGACAGGGGAACCCACCCGTCTCTTGGTGAAAATTGCTGAATGTTATTAGGTGAGGTAGTGTGGTGCAGGGGAGAGGGTTATACGCGCGCAAAACGAAGTTTTGCGCGCGTATTATCTTTTCACCGTGGTACAATATAACGCATGGACGACTCATCGCCATCAACAAATTTCAACATACGATCAACACACTACTCAGGTCCACTCGACCTCCTCATTGATCTTATTGAGAAGCGTAAATTTCTCGTTAATGATATTTCAATTGCTTCGGTTACCGATGACTATATGGCATACGTCGCGCAATTTGAAAAAAGTCCGCTTCGTGATATGGCAGAATTCATCGTACTTGCATCAACATTACTCCTTCTCAAATCAAAGTCATTACTACCTATACTAGAACTCACTGAAACCGAGGAAGAAAATATCGAAAATCTTGAAAGACGTCTCAAACTGTATCAGATATACAGAAACGCAAGTAAGACAATTTTAGATATCTTCGGGAAACAGAGGCGTTATGAAAGAAGATTTGTGCCTGATAAAAATCCACTATTTATTACTGACGCGTATACAAATGTCTCTACACTTCACCACGCACTTACTGATGTCGTGGCAAGTCTTCCTAAGAAAGTGGAAAAACCGAAAGTTCAAGTACGTACGGTAGTCTCACTCGAAACCATGATGACGCGCCTCAGAGAGCGCATTGAACGTCAGATGTCATTTACGTTCAAGGAGTTTACGGGTTCAGCAGTCGAACGCTCTACGGTAGTTGTGGGTTTCTTAGCCATACTTGAAATGGTAAAACAAGGCAATCTTATTGTACGGCAAACAGAGCGATACACTGATATCGAAATCGAGCGCAATGGCCACGCGCTTCCCAAATATCAGTAATATAAAGAAAGTGCCACATTTTCTATTGACAGTCGAGGGCATACATTGAGACGCAACCTGTTATACTAGATGTATGACACTCGAAGCATCGATCGAGGCAGTTTTATTTTATAAAGCAGAGCCCATTAAAAAAACAACGCTTGCGGAACTTTTTGAATGCACTGTCGAAGACATTGACACTGCACTTGTCGCACTCAACACCTCACTTACGGGGCGGGGTATATCGCTCACCACCACGGACACTCACGCACAACTAGTCACCGCAACTGACGCGGGTGACATCATAGAATCACTTCGAAAGGCAGACTTAAAAACTGATATCGGCAAGGCAGGTGCTGAGACCCTCGCCATTATTCTCTACCGTGGACCAATATCGCGCATTGAAATTGATAAAATACGTGGTGTTAATTCAGCATTCATTATCCGCAATTTACTTATCCGAGGCCTCATTGAACGTGAGTCTCATCAGACCAACGTACGCTCGTTTACCTACAAAGCAACACCATCCCTACTCAATCATCTTGGCGTCACTCACAAGGAAGCACTTCCTGATTTTGTTTCTATTATGAACACACTTGACGCATTCGAGCGTGATCATGATGAACAAGATGCGGGTGAAAAAAATGCCTTTACCACACATTCCGCTCAATAAGAAACTATGCGTGACCAAAATACTGAACAACATATAGACATACACGAGCACACACGCGCGGCTTTTTTTGCTGACGATTATGAGGTGTCCATAGAAGAACCGAGAAAATCAATATCACCCATCCCCGTTATCCCTGAACTCGGCATGGCACTGGGGCTTCTGGTATTGGTTTTTGGCGTAACGTACGTATCTATACCCGACAATTTCTTCACTAAAAAACAAACAAACACAGAGGTGTACACGCAACTCGCCCCACTTCACGAGACACCCGAAAAGATTGACGCGTATACTGACACGCAACTGACCGCACATTCCGCTATTGTGTGGGATGCTAAAAATAAGAAAGTGCTTTTCGAAAAAAACGCCGACGAGGCGCTACCACTTGCATCAGTCACCAAACTCATGACCGCGCTCGTGGCGTATGAACTCCTTGATCCACAGGAACGAGTTCGTGTCACTAATCACGCGCTTCGCGCGGAAGGAGATAGCGGTCTTCGTGATGGTGAACAGTTTACACTTGAAAACATTATTGACCTTACGCTCATATCCTCTTCAAATGACGCGGCGACTGCCGTGAGTGCCGTTGGTGGTGCCGTCATCAGCGAAACCAATCCTTCTGTGGCGTTCGTTCGTGCTATGAATATCAAAGCAGAGGAACTCGGACTTACAAAAACACACTTTGAGAACCCAACTGGCCTTGATATCTCACCCTCAAAGGCAGGTGCGTACGGAAGTGCGCGTGATATCGCGTTACTCATGGAGCACATTACCCGCACCGTTCCTGAAGCGATAGCCCTTACCAATGTGGCATCAGCGCGTATTGCAAACAATGAGGGCGTATACCATCTTGCGGAAAACACCAACGAATATGTTCAAAAAATAGACGGTCTTATTGCGTCAAAAACAGGCTACACAACGCTCGCAGGTGGAAACCTCGCTATCGCATTTAACGCCGGACTGGATAGACCTATTGTCATAGTAGTACTTGGTTCAACATACGATGATAGATTTTCAGATGTACTCACACTTGTTACCGAGACACAGCGTCACTTATCAGAAACATAACTATTACCTCATACCGTATGGAAATAACTATTCTTAAAGTTTTACTACCCTCACTTATCGCGTTCACCGTAGGTATTCTTATTACACCATTCGTCACTGGATGGCTCTATCGACATGAAATGTGGAAAAAAAAGGCCGGTAAAGGTGCTGGCTACGGTGGGGGAGAAACGCCACTCTTTGACGCACTCCACGCAAAGCGCGATACCAACACACCACGCATGGGCGGTATGGTGATATGGATAAGCATCCTCATTACCATCACGCTTTTGTGGTTGCTCAGCATAACATTCCCCAACACACTTTTTGGAAACCTTGATTTTTTGAGTCGCTCGCAGACCTGGCTCCCGCTTTTTGCCCTTATAATTGGCGCGTTTGTGGGACTTTTTGATGACTATTTAGTCGTAAAGGGAACAGGGAAGCATTTTGCAGGTGGACTACCACTTTCACAACGCATTTTTGTTGTGGGAATGACAGCGTTATTTTCTGCATGGTGGTTTTACGAGAAACTTGACGTATCGAGTGTTTCGCTCCTTGGGTACGGGTATGTCGATCTAGGTCTACTCTTTATTCCTTTTTTTGTGCTTGTCGCTATTGCCATATACGCAAGTGGTGTCATTGACGGCATTGACGGACTCTCAGGTGGTACATTTCTTTTTATTTTTGCCGCGTACACTGGCATTGCTGTTTATCAACACCAAATCGACATTGCTGCGTTTTGCGCCACAATCACAGGTGGTATTCTCGCATTTCTTTGGTTTAACATTCCACCCGCACGCTTCTACATGACCGAAACGGGTGTCATGGCACTCACCATGACACTTACCATTGTTGCGTTTATGACTGATCGCCTCGGCGATGGAGAAGGGGTCTCGGTACTTCCTGTTATTGGTTTCCTTTTGGTAGCGACCGTTATTTCTGATATAGCACAACTTCTATCGAAGCGTTTTCGTGGCAAAAAGTTATTCCGCATCGCCCCCATTCATCACCATTTTGAGGCTTTAGGTTGGCCACCTGAAAAGGTCACCATGCGATACTGGATACTTGGATTCATATGCGCGATACTCGGGAGCATTCTCGCAATAATGCTGTAAATTATCATATTTCTCATGCGACATCCCATCGATAGAACACTCCTCTTTTTTACAGTAACACTTGTTATCGTGGGATTTTTTATATTTACCTCAGCATCACTTGGTCTCCTTGCCCGTGATGGTGCGCGATTCTCATCGGTTGCATTTAATCAAGTGTTATTCGGTATCATTGGTGGAAGCGTCGCGCTCTTTATTGCGAGCAAAATACACTACCGTGTATGGCGACAACACGCCTTCTATATCGGCGTCGCAACAATGCTTCTCACGCTTGCGGTATTTTTACCACACATTGGCGCATCCCATGGAGGAGCACGAAGATGGCTTGATCTAGGCTTTATATCATTTCAACCTTCTGAATTTCTCAAATTTGGTTTTGTGGTATATATGGCTACATGGCTTTCAGGCATGAAGCATCACATTAAAAATTTTAAAAAGGGAACACTTCCTTTTGTGGCACTTCTTGTAGGGGTTGCTCTACCTCTCCTTGCGCAACCAGACACTGACACCTTCCTCATGATCGCAACGTCGTGTCTCGCTATGTTTATTGTTGCGGGAGGAAGTATACGTGATGTCGCGCTCATTGGTGTTGCAGGTATTGTACTCATTATTATCCTTATGTTTACGCGCCCCTATATCAAAGACCGCATTGAAGTTTTTCTTAATCCCTCACTCGACCCGCAGGGCGCTGGGTATCAGGTAAAACAATCACTCATTGCAATTGGCTCAGGGGGTGTTGTGGGAAGGGGGTACGGTCAAAGTATTCAAAAATTTGAGTACTTGCCAGAACCAATCGGAGATTCTGTGTTTGCCGTTTTTGCTGAAGAGTTTGGTTTTATAGGTTCACTCATACTCATAGGACTCTTTGGCGGCTTCACCATGCGGGGATATCGTATCGCCACGCATGCACCTGATTTATTCGGTATGCTTCTCGTTGTGGGTATTATGACCATCATTGTCGCGCAGATATTTCTCAACATTGCCGCCATGCTCGCGCTCGCACCACTTTCAGGTCTTCCACTTCCATTTATCAGTCATGGTGGAACCGCACTTTTTACAACACTTGCCGCAGTTGGTGTGGTGCTCAATATATCGACACATCAAAAAAGAGTACTCACGTAGTATGTTATGATGTAAAAAATATATGAGCGAACGAAAAATATTACTTGTCGGTGGTGGTACCGGGGGGCACTTTTACCCCCTCATGGCCATTGCGGAGTCACTCAATACGTACCCTGAATACACACTTTATTACGCGGGTCCAGATCCCTATGACGCCCAGTCCCTCAACGCATTGGGTATACGTTTTATGCAAATACCCGCGGGGAAGCGCAGGCGCTATACTTCTATTAAAAATTTTTTTGATATTTTTGTTACACTCTACGGACTCATTGTTGCTTGGGTACGCCTCTTCCTGCTCTACCCAGACGTAATCGTAAGCAAGGGTGGGTACACGAGTATCCCTGTTACCATACTCGCAATTTTTTACCGCATACCTATAATCATGCACGATTCTGACTCGAAAATTGGTTCAGCAAATCGTCTTATACTTAAATATGCCCACAGTGTCGTGGTAGCATACGATGAATCACTTCAAGAAGCACGTACCAAAAATTTAAATGTATATAAGTTTGGCATACCCATTCGTAACACGCTACGCACAACACCCACAGCTGACGCGATCGTCACGCTTGGCATAGATCCTAACGTGCCACTCATACTCGTTATCGGAGGTTCGCAAGGTGCTGAACGTCTCAATCAATTTATTTACGACGCGCTTGATGAACTTCTTCCCTCATATACCATCCTCCACCAGACCGGTCCAACACACATTCAAACGGCTCACATTGCGGCTGACACTCTCATACAGTCATCCGAGCTCCGCGCGCGCTATGTTCCTAAACCTTTTTTGAATGCAACCGAACTCAATAATGCCTACCACCTTGCTCAGATAGTCATATCACGCGCGGGGAGTACCTCAATTTTTGAAATTGCGCTTCATGGAAAGCCTTCAATTATTATTCCCATTCCCGAGGACATAAGTCACGATCAGCGGACCAACGCGTATGCCTACGCACGCTCTGGTGCTTGTGTGGTTATAGAGGAAAAAAACATGGGTGACAACTTGCTCCAAGCAGAAATCCACCGTATTATGACCGACACAATCGTATATGAGCGTATGGTAGAAGCAGCACGCTCATTTGCATTGCCTGATGCCAGCGAACGTGTATCAGCACTTGTACACGAAGTGGCAGAAAACCACTAATCTATGTCAATTTTAGCATCAAAAAAGGTAGTGACCCGCATAGCGCCTAGCCCAACGGGTCACCTTCACATTGGTACCGCGCGTACCGCGCTGTTCAATTTTTTATACGCTCGTTCCCGTGGCGGTATGTTCATAATTCGTACCGAAGACACAGATAAAGAACGAAGCAAGCCTGAGTATGAACAGGAGATTCTTGATGGTCTCGCGTGGCTTGGTCTCGAACACGATGCGTTTTACCGTCAGTCAGAGCGGAGCGCCATCTATCGCCACTACCTTGAAAAGATAATTAGTGCCGACAAGGCATACGTGAGTAGAGAAGAGAGTAAAAACAATCCTGGCACGTTTGTTGAGGTTGTACGTCTCAAAAATCCAAACACCACCATTACCTTCGATGACGAGATACGGGGAGAGATCGCATTCGATACCACTGAGCTTGGGGATTTTGTTATTGCGCGTTCAATTGATGACGCGCTGTATCATTTTACCGTCGTTGTTGATGATCACGAGATGGGAGTCACGCATGTGATTCGCGGAGATGACCACATATCGAATACGCCACGGCAAATTCTTATTCAAGAAGCTATTGGTGCTACGCGCCCACACTATGCCCATCTCCCCCTCATTCTTGCTCCCGACCGTTCAAAATTATCTAAACGCCATGGTGCGGTAATGCTCGATGAGTACCGCAAAGACGGTTTTCTGAAGGAATCTATACTCAATTACCTCATGCTCCTCGGGTGGAGTCCTGCTACCGATCAGGAAATTTTTACTATTGAGGAATGTCTTCGTATTTTTGATATTTCTGGTATCCAAAAAGGTGGTGCGATTTTCGATATTGAAAAACTCAAATGGTTCAACCGAGAGTACCTCAAACACTACTCAGATGATGACTACGCGCGCTATGCCTCAGAAGCGATTGTTGGTACCCTCACCACCATGCCTCAATACTCTGACGAGCGTTTTTTGCGTTTATTACCCACGATTCGTGAGCGAGTTTCTACCTCAGGAGAAATACATCACGCGTGCAGAGCAGGGGAGTATGACTATTTTTTTGATACACCCACAGTATCGCAAGAAATGCTCAAATGGAAACATGACACGTCTGCTCATGACGCACTACCGCGCCTACAACATGTCGCTGAATTCATTGCACAAATGCCTGAAAACGTTTCCGTTGAAGAAGCCAAGAACGCGCTCTGGAATTACGCTGAAGAAAAAGGGAAAGGGGAGGTGTTGTGGCCGCTTCGTGTCGCGCTCTCAGGAAGAGAACGTTCTCCCGACCCCTTTACACTCATACACATCCTCGGATCGGGGGAATCCTACAAACGTGTCAGAACCGCGTGTGATATAATACGTTCAAGCGAATAATCGCTTGAAAACATGCTTCTACCGAAGACACACATTACACGATATGCTCTTGTGGCACTTTTTTCTATCGTACTTTCATTGTACCTAGCTATTTTTCATATACCCTCTCCAGAAGCACGTGCGCAGGTTTCTGAAATTGAGACGCTCAAAAGCCAGATAAACGAACGCAGTAGTCGACTCAAGGATATCGAGCAGGAGATCGCAAAATATCAAGCTGACCTTAAAAAAGTAGGTGGAGAAAAGGTTTCACTTCAAAAGGCAATCAATCAACTTGAACTTGAACGAAAGAAAGTTCAAGCAGATATTTCATACACTCAAAATAAGATTGACTCTACTGATCTTGAAATTAATAAACTTTCATTAGAAATTCACTCAACCGAAAGTGAAATATCTCTCAACCAAAAGGCGATTGCTCGCGCCATTCAGGAAATACATATACTTGACGAGAAACCACTCATTGAAGCACTCTTGCAACATGATTCGTTGGCAGAGTTCTGGGGAGAGATAGATAACACTGAACAGGTACGCGGCTTCATGCAGGAGCGTGTAGCGATGCTCACCGATCAGCAAAACATGCTCACCGGAAAGCGTACCGACAGTACACAAAAACGGAGCGAACTCCTTGAGCTAAACAAGCAATACTCTGATCAAAATCAAGTGCTTGTGGTCAATAAAAATGAAAAATCTCAGTTATTGAGTGCCACAAAAAATCAAGAAGCAAACTACCAAAAACTTCTCAAAGAAAAAGAAGCGGCACGCGATCAACTCCTTAAGGAACTTCGCGACTTTGAGTCCAAACTACAATTTATTCTTGATCCAAACACCATTCCACCAAAAGGCACACCGGTATTCGCGTGGCCACTTCAAAATGTCATTATTACACAGTATTTCGGCGGTACAGAGTTTGCAAAACAAAATTCTTCAGTCTACGGAGGAAGACCATACCATCCTGGCGTAGACTTTGGCGCTCCGACGGGAACAAAAATCCTTGCGCCACTTTCAGGTACTGTTCGCGCGACTGGAAACACCGATGCGGTACCAGGCTGCTGGTCATGGGGTAAATGGACACTCATCGATCACGCAAACGGACTTTCAACACTCTACGCGCACCAAAGTGTCATTAGCGTTACTCCTGGTCAGCAAGTTGCAACGGGTGACGTGATCGGGTATGTAGGCAACACTGGCTACTCAACTGGTTCGCACTTGCACTTCACCGTATACGCAAAGGCAGGTGTTTCCGTGCGAAAATTCAATGAAATTAAAGCTGTAACTAGTTGTGGTGCCGCGACGACACCAGTAGCCGCAACTGATGCCTACATCGACCCCATGAATTACCTTCCGAAATAGTGTGCTGACAAACTCGTTTTTGTGTGGTATGCTTTTTACAATATGAAGCGGCTTTTGATTGCAATTGTGCTCATGTGGATTGTGTACCAGATTTTTTCTGTACTCCAATCAGAGATTCAAACATACACACAACGGGCATCACTCATACTCAGTGGCACCACCCAAAAAGAGTTGCATGACACGATTGTCGCTGAGTACAAAAATACACATCACGTATTTTTATCTGAGCCCATAGAAATTGATGTCCAGTATGTATACCTCAACACTGATACCGATATTGATATTATCGCCACGGCAAAAAACAGCCCTGCGTGTGGATCTGGCGGCTGCATACCTATACTACTCGTACAAGAAAACTATGGTGGCATGAGTACCGTAAACTTTTCATATGCAGTTAAGAGTATCGAGGTAAGCCCAACCATTACTAATAGCATGCACAACCTCATCATTAACAAAGGCAAAAAACAGATGGTTTGGAATGGGGAAGCATACGAACCAGAATAAATGACACGCCTAAGCTGAGACCATAAAAAATAATCTAATACATAAAGACTTAAAAAATTTTGCTAAGCCCGTAACATACAAAAAGTAAACACGAGCAATCCTCTGAGGACGTGTGTGCTCACGCACGTCAATTGCACAGTGGTGTATACAGAAACACTTATTTCATTGCGTGCGTAAAGTGAAGAATTATTTTGGTGAGGGAAGATGGTACTATATTATAGGTCGCAAAAGATATATTGTGCGACACATAGTATATTCTTATATATGAACTCCCTCTTTCTAATCTAATTTGTATGCCTTATTGCGCGCGTGTGATTGCGCCGCGTGTTTCCATCTACACGTTAAAGAATAATTTTTTTATCCTTTCGTATCTCTCGCTTCCTTCACTCAGAATAATTTCGATTGTCCCATTACGCGTTAGCTTTGCCTCAATTTCATTATGACGTTGTAGGTATGACATAATTTTTTCAGGAATGATTTCATCTTGTGAGAGAACAGTTACATGTGGGTACACTTCCCTTATCATGTCTTTAAGGACAGTATAGTGCGTGCACCCTAGAATGACAGCCTCCGCATTACTGATATTGCCATGTGCTATTTCTTGCAAAGCGCTAAACGCAGCCTGGAACTCGTGCGCCTCGATGAGTGGCACCAATCGTGGCGTTGCGAGTGCGCTAAGTTGTATCGTAAAGTTTTTTTTCTCAAGCTCGCGTTCATATTTTTTTGACGCAACGGTACGTCTAGTCCCTATGAGCAACGCGTTGTGAATGTCACTTTCAACTAATTTTTCTATTGTAGGTATGATGACACCGAGCACCCTTCTATCAGGATACAGATTGTTAAAAACAGTATCTTGTAATTTTCTGAGCACTTCTGCTGAAATCGTGTTGCATGCAACAATAATCAACGATGCGCCGTCTTGAAAAAGTTTATCTATCGCGTCATGCGCGAGCGTATATATCTCTTCTTCACTTTTATCACCATACGGGAGATTCGCAGTATCCCCAAAATACACATAGTCATAGTATGGTAGCATTTCCCGAGTCGCCCGAAGTATCGTGAGTCCACCAAGTCCAGAGTCGTAAAAACCAATCTTCATAAGGTCAAAAAAGTATATCACCGCACCCTCCCCTTGTCCCCTCTAAAACGTTTATACCGCACTCAAAACTTCTTGAATCCGTAGGTAATGCTCAGCGCTCACTCGTTGCACTGAAAGACGATTTCCTTTTTGTGCAACCGCCATATGTTGTAATACAGGATCATTTTTAATTTCTGCGAGCGTGAGTATTCTCTTGTATTTCTTCCTATATCGCACATCTATGGCATACCACCGTGGAGCCTGAGGTGATGACAGCGCGTCAAAATGTTCTGCATTTTTATTAAACTGGGTTGGATCTGGATATCCAGATTTCACCACAACCATCTCCCCCGCTATACCTATCGGCTGTTCATTTGAATAGTAAAAAAGAGCCACATCACCGACCTTTATCTCATCGCGAAGCATATTGCGCGCCTGGTAATTGCGCACACCATCCCACACACCAACCCCATCTTTCTTTAATGTATCCAGTGAATAACATGAGGGCTCACTCTTCAAGAGCCAATATTGAGTTGATTTATTTTTACTCATGGTACCTTATTATGCACACCACTATACCCCACACTTCCCTCTCTTGCTATACTGTAAATAGAGTGGTGTTTTTGTTCATAATTATTATCTTAACTACATAATGTTGATTATATGATTACAGAATCTAGACGAGTATCCCTTCAAAATCATGGAACGCTTGTCGGCCGTATTTTTCTTGGTTTACTTTTCTTTATAAGCGGTATATTCATGCTCAAAAGTGGCATCTCTGGTGTTGCGGGTATGATAGAAGGCATGGGTATCCCACTTGCGGGGCTTATTGCTATACTCGTGGTGGCAGTGAAAATACTTGGTGGCGCGGGACTCATACTCGGATACAAAACCGATGAATCCGCACTCGCGCTTTTTATTTTTACTTTCCTTACCGTGGTATTGGTGCACAATAACGCTGCTGAAATGACTTCCGCGCTCAAAAATATCTCTATTATGGGAGGACTTCTCTATGTACTCGCGTACGGTCCAGGTAGTGGGTGGAAACTTGGAAAATAGTTGGTGTATATTCCACTAAATTCAGAGTGCAAACAAAACAAAACTCCCGTATGGGAGTTTTGTTTTGCATTAACGCATTGCAATTGTGGGAGACCAGCATGAAGCCGAAGCATTCCATGGCTGTGTTCCCTGCCGTTCATAGAGATCTCGAGCATACGCCATGTTGTCGTACAAATTTGTAAGATCAAGTCCAAGTTCATGTGCTCGTTTCAAGTGGTAACGCGTATTGATTTGCATTACCCCCGTATCCGCCCCATCAACCTTACCTCTTAAAATTGTACCGTCCGCAAGCGTATGTTGGAACCTAGATTCACAACGCGCAATTTGAATCATGACAGGTATGTCACTAAAGTACGTGCGAACTGCTTCTTCAACAGTCTCAACACTTTTCAGCCTTTCCTTAGTGACTAGATCTTGGTTTGTTGCAATGTGCCCATAGGCAGTTTCCGTGACAGGAACCGCCGCTACGTTCGTTATCGCAAAAAATGCGATAAATAAACTAGGTAAAATAAGCCAAGGGTCTTATCCAACAAATAGACAGTAGTGTGACAAGATAATTCTTATTGCACCACCATCATATGCATCAAATATAATTTTGATACAAAAAACGGCCGAAACCGTTCTCTAATAATAATAGCACATATACAGAAAAAATCAAACTACACAATATAAAATAATTGTGTCAATAATTCAATGTTTATATATTCTGAGCCATATTTTACCCAAAAAAACTTGACTATTTACCAGATTTATTATCTAATTTAATACTTAAAAGTGCCATCGCACCGTAGAGTCCTCCTTCATCTTTAAGTGAGGCATCTACAATCTTAGGGCATGGTACCAAGTCTCCCAGTATCGACTTTGTGTATGATTGGATAGCGTTGAGTTGGATACGAGGATCGCCTACCACCATAGACCCGCCGAGCACGATGATGTCTGGTGACCAGTAGACAATGGTATTCTTGAGCCCATTTGCGAGGTAAAGGGCCAACTCATCCCATACTGCATCATCCTGTGAAATTTCGTAGGGCTTCTTCCCACGCCTCTTTTCAAGCGCACTGCCAGAAACTAGATTTTCGAGGGTTGGTGATATGTTGTGCCCAAGTACGGTGCGATCGATGTCGAGCAATTGATGTCCTGGCTCAAAGCCGACACTTACGACATCAATATTTCCATGCACAAAACGTGCTCCCCCAACGCCCGTACTTACCGTATGGTAGGCGACAATATCGTAACCCTTCCCCGCTCCGAACGTTACCTCACCAAGACCCACAAGTGCGGTATCATTTTCTAGAAACACTGGGACATTCCACTGCTTTTTAATATCAGCAATAATATTTCTCCCCACCCAGTCAAATAGTTTTATCTCGCTTACGATACCTGTTTTCTCGTGATTGAGGGGACCGCGAATACCACCCGCGATACCTTTCACCGTCTCACCTTTTAATAATGCGACAATCGCTTCCCCGAGATGCTTAATACCCTCAGCGTAAGTTTGCGGGGTTTCATACTTACGCACCTCATGAATAGTGTGTAAATCATAAGATGACGCAACGCGTGTCTTTGTGCCACCGATATCAAAAAGAATGTACATAGGGTGAGTTTATACGTTATGTTGCTAATGCTTCACGCATGTATCGCTTATAGGATTCAACGTGTGGCTGGTTAAAGGCATCCACGCCAAAGAGATGCGCGAAAACAATAACCTCCACCATGAGCATAGTGAGAAGCATGCCGACATGCTCGGGCGACACTTCTGGAATAACTAACTCACTATACGGAAGATGCGCGTCATCGTATGCCTTAACGACACCACTGTGAAGTGCTGAAGTAATTTCATTCGTCTGTCTCCCTATAACAAGTGTGGGGAGCGGAACAATATCATGTGCGGAAATCATGAATTCCGAGTAGTTTGCTACATTGAAAAAATATGTATACACCCCTTTATATCCAGAAAGATAGAGTTGTGCTACTGAGTGTAAATCAGCAACAGAGGTGACTGTCGGAAGTAATGCGTGCAAAAAAGGTTTTTTCTTCTTTGTATGAGATTTTCCAATACTTTCCGCGAGAAGTTGCCGATACCACAGCCCAATACCCGTAAGACGTTTTGAAAAAGCAAAGAAATTAACGGTATGCATTCCCTGCTCAGCCATGCATGCAAGATAGAGCGCACGATCGACCGTTTGTGAGAGATGGGACACATCAGTGAACACTGATCGAGCTCCGCGAAGTAACGCACTAGTATCGACACCCAACAACGTAAGCGGGACAAGTCCTGCGGTAGTGAACACTGAATACCGTCCCCCCACTTTTGTAGGAATAGTGAAGGTAAGTATTTTTTTCTTTTTTGCATTTCGATAAAGTTCGCTCTCTGCGTCAGCAACAACAATGACCTGTTCAGCATACCGAGCACCAAACCGACTCTCAAAGAGTGTAAGTGCCATTGAAGCGTTCACCGATGTCTCCATCGTAGTTCCCGACTTACTCACCACAACAAGCACCGTATCTGAGAGAGATGCGGTTTCGTCACATATCGTTTCTAGGGTGTGATACGCCTCATCATCGATTATATCAAGCACGGTAAGTGTCGGTGCCGTAGGTGTTTTAAGTGCGTTAAACACCGCCTCGGTACCAAGACTTGAGCCACCAATGCCGATAAGCACTACATGGCGCACCCCTAGAAAAGGGTTCAATTTTTTTATGATAGCCTTATGTTGCGCGGTGTCAGCAATACTTGCGCACACCGCTTCGTCAGCGTCGTACCTGCGCTTCGCATACACATCCGCAAGATGTGTCATATACACGTGAGCACGTTTTGCGTATTGACGATAGCGTTTTTTTTCAATATCTATGTTATGAAACGTACTTTCCATATCTGTCTATCATTAGATTTGACGACTTGCTAATGTATTCACGTTTGCGGTGATGTACGCATACGCCTCATCCACTGAATCAACGAGATGAAATATATCGACATCATCCTCACTCACTGTATTATATTTTTGAAGCATTTGCTCTTTAAAAAAATTAAGCATAGGAGTCCAGAAATCCTTACCGTAGAGTACGATAGGGATACGCTGAATCTTTTTTGTCTGAATCAGTGTAACCATTTCAAAAAGTTCATCCATGGTACCAAAACCACCTGGAAAATAGACGTACACTTCAGACGCAAACGCAAGCATAACCTTGCGCGAGAAGAAGAAGTGGAAGTTCTCTGATTCAGTAACGTATGGATTGAGTTTCTGTTCCATAGGAAGCATAATGTTGAGTCCAACTGATTTTCCTCCAACCTTAAAGGCACCGACATTGGCTGCCTCCATAATGCCGGGCCCACCACCGGTAATTACCGCAAATCCGCTCCTGGCAAGTTTTGCCGCAAGACTTTCTGCGTCTTTATAGAGAGGGTCTTGTGGTTTGAGGCGCGCGCTTCCATAAAATGTCGCGGCGGTACTGTATTTCCGCAGAATATCAAAACCACTCACAAACTCAGACATGATACGAAAGATGCGCCATGACTGTATCGCATCATCTGACTCAAACAAATCGGTTGCTACACGACAATGCATGTCCCGTGCGTCAGTATTAATTGAAAATTTTTTTTTGGAATCTAACTCCTCGTTTTTTTGCTTCTTTTTACGTATAGGCATAGTGATATTGTATCACGCTATGCGTGCCACGGAATTGAATACTGTTCAAACTCAGGAAGTAACTTCTTATCAAAGAGCAGTCGAGATATAACCTCCGCATGGGAAAGTGCTCCGGTGAGCGCGTTGTGTGGCTCTGGCTCATCTGCTATACCACAATAGTTCAAAATAGCATCGAGATTGAGTGCTGAGCGCCTATGTTGTGCGTCTATGGGGGGTGTAAGCCCACGCTTCACCATGTGCATCCAGCAAAGTGTGTGGGTATCAATGGTGCGGTGCGCGAGATCCCATGGGAGCCCCTCTCGATTCCCTGCTGCTTTCAGAAAATCTCTATCAAACGAAACATTCTGTCCGGCAAGTGTTCTGTCGGAAAAATGTTGCGACCATTCGTAAAATGCTCGCACAAGTTCACCTTCTGGTACTTTTGTGGTATCGGTAATCTGTATCTCAGTAAATCCATTTACCGCGAGCGCGTCTTCCATAATGTGCGCACCGTCCCATATGCGACATTCACCATAAAATCTATTCCCTGGGCGCTCTATGTCAATCGCTCCAATAGAGACAATTGAATGCTTCGCGTATTCGGTACCTGATGCTTCTATATCTAAAACTATCATATAGATACAGCATACCACAGCACACCACCTCGAGACACATCATTGCGTATGTATATTCCCTTTTTATATAAACACATTACAATGTCGGTATGCACGTCATTGAACCATCGTGGGAAAAAGTACTTACACATGAACTTTCAAAACCGTATTTCAAAGAACTTACGGCATGGGTACATACTGCGTACTCGCAACGTGACTATGTCGTGTATCCACCACGAGAACTTATATTCAACGCGCTCACGCTTTGCCCATTTGAGATGGTGAAGGTCGTCATACTTGGTCAAGATCCGTACCATGGGCGCGGCCAGGCGCACGGTCTTGCTTTTTCTGTTACTGAACAAACACCCATACCACCTTCACTTAGAAATATCTATCTTGAGATACAACGAGACGTTGGAACTCCAATACCAACATCAGGCGACCTTACACGCTTAGCGCGTCAAGGCGTTCTCTTGCTAAATACCACACTCACCGTCAGCGCAGGAACCGCGGGCTCGCATCAGGGTATGGGCTGGGAGACATTTACCGACGCTATTATCAGAACAATTTCTGATAAGAAGTCACATGTCGTGTTCCTGCTGTGGGGTAAGCGCGCGCAAGCTAAAAGAGGGCTCATCGACAGCACCAAGCATCATATTCTCACTGCTCCGCATCCATCACCACTTTCTGCGTATACGGGTTTTTTAGGATGTGGCCATTTTAGTAAAACAAATCAATACCTCACACAAACTCACCAGACACCGATTGTGTGGTGAAATGGTGTACTCATATACCTTTACAATTGCTCGCGGGGGTGTATCCCGCCAATTCCGCGTCCTCTTTGGTATTAAAGGTAATTTTATTTTCCTCTTTAATTTGCTTTGCCCCAGCACACCACGGAAGGTGGTACTTGGTACCACCTCTTGACGCAACATAAAACACCGCACCTGAAGCGCGTGCTTGTGTGTCTATTATAGGTTGCGCAATACTTGTTGTACTCGACAGTTGCACATGGTTTGCTTGTTGCCCCACTTCCACAGCCTCATAAGTGCCCTCTGTATCAGGGGTATTTTTTGTAAGCAATACAGAACTCTTCCCAAGAAAAAAACTAGCCACTGCCGTAGTGATAATTGTCAAAACAAGCAATACATCGGTACTCTTCATGAAGTCCTTGAATTTTTCCGCATTTTCTTGTATATTCATGCAGTTATTATACATGAATGTGCCACTCAAATGGCGCACAATTATTATAGACATAAGACAATATGGCAACCAAAAAAGCGGCCGGTAGCGCAAAAAATCTCACCGATTCAAAGCCAAAATATCTTGGCGTGAAGCGCGCGGATGGCCAAAATGTTAAACAGGGCGAAATCATCGTGCGTCAGCGAGGTACAAAAATTGAAGCAGGTAAAAACGTAAGCGTAGGAAAGGATCACACGCTTTACGCGGCGAAGGCAGGTAAAGTTTCGTTCGGCAACGTACGAAAACGTGACTTCACAGGCAAGGTACACTCAAAGAAGCAGGTAACGATTGTATAACAAAAGACTCCTGAGCGACCCTCGGGAGTTTTTTGTTATGGTATCAAAAAGTCTCATACATAAAAAAACACGATGCCGGAGGCATCATGTTTTTATTATAATGTTCGACTACGGACGCACTATCGTTATTGACTCAATAATAACAGGCTCAACGGGAAGATCGCGTGGTCCCACCTCAGTCGCAGAAATTACATCTACCACGTCAAGACCTTTCGTTACCCGTCCGAACACAGGGTGTTTTGAGGTGAGTGGCTCTTTGTCAAAATCAAGTCCAGTATTATCAACAGTGTTGATGAAGAATTGACTACCCCCTGAATTTGGCTGTCCTGTATTTGCCATGGCAATGGTTCCCCGTACATTGGTGAGTTTATCGCCTTTAATAAACTCATCCTGAATAGTATATCCGGGACCACCAGTACCGTACGTTACCACATCATCACCTTTTGTATTTGGATCACCTGCTTGTATCATAAATCCATCAATAACCCGATGGAACTTGATTCCATTATAAAAACCTTCTTCTGAAAGTTTTACAAAATTACCAACTGTAATTGGCATTACATCTTCAAAAAGTTCAATTTCGATTATTCCCCTATTGGTCTTCATTACTGCTGTTGGATTCATGGTGTTTGTTATTTCTGGATTATATGTTTTTAATTCCTCCGCTGAAAATGGTCCTTGGAGCTCGGCGTTCTCTTGGAGTAGAATTTCAGGTGTCTTGTCATTTTGCTCTACCCACCACCCTATCCCACCAAGAAGGAGAACCGAAATACCAATAACGCCGATAATGTGCTTAATACTTCCCATATTTACATAATAATTTCAAAACGAATAACTGCGTGACTGTCCCCGTGACGGAGCTTAATCTCATGCACTCCCACATCCTTGATAGGGTGCGGGAGTGTGATATGTTTACGCGTTATGCGCACACCTGGAATTTGATTACACGTTGCCACAATATCGTCGATGCCCACACCCTTGAAAAGGTGGCCTTGCTCATTTGCCTGAGCACGATGTTGTGGTACCACATCCTTGAGTATTGCCATTGACGCATCAAACTGTTCGCGCTCTTGTTGGGCTTGTGTATCATGACGTACACGTTCTCCTTGATTTTTTTTGAGATTTTCAGCACTCGCAGGAATGGCCATGTTGCGTGGAATGAGAAAATTTATTGCGTGCCCATCAGGAACCTCTTTTACATCAGATTTTTTTCCGATGCGGGCAACGTCACGGAGCAGTATTACCTTCATAGATTATGTTACATTGTTACTTTGAATACTACGCATGCATCATACCAAACAACCAAAAGGATTCAACCTATCATCTATTTTTCTCAAAATAGTCGAGCGCTGCGTCAAGTTGTGGGTCTTTTTCGGCAATACGATCTTCTTGTGATCGCTCTACTACTACATCTGGCGTGAGTCCTCCTTCTGAAATTGACTTACCATTTGGAGTGAGCCACCGCGCAACGGTTACTTTGAGTGATGAACCATCGTCAAGTTTTATGAGTTCCTGCACTGACCCCTTTCCAAAAGTTTGCGTACCAATTACTTTCGCCACACCATGCTCTTGAAGCGCGCCCGCAAGAATCTCAGAAGCAGAAGCAGAACCGCCATCAACAAGCACAACCATGTTCTTGGGCGCGTGTTCACCGAGTTCCCGCCCCATACTTCGATACACACGCTCTTCAATACCCTCACCAAAGTTTTCGCGCACTACGGTCTTCCCCACGGGAAGGAAGTAACTCGCAATTGAAACTGCGCTTTGTAAATAACCCCCAGGATTGCCACGAAGATCGAGTACGAGATTGCGTCTATCACTACGGACGTAAGCACGAAGCGCGGATTGCATTTCCGCTTCTGAGAGCGCATTAAAACTGTACAACGTGATAATGAACGCGTCACCCTGTACGCTAGTTTTGCTTGTAGGAATGGTGATGGTGTCACGCATTACTGATATCTCACGAAATTCTTCTTCACCCTTACGGTAGATAGTGAGTGACACCTCGGTTCCCTTTTCACCGCGAATAAGGCGCACTGCCTCATCGACATTCATACCCTCAGTAGTAGTACCATTTATACTTATGATTCTGTCCCCTGCAATAATACCAGCCCGCTCAGAAGGACTTTCAGGAAGTGGCGCAATTACCGTAATCACATCGTCACGAATGCCAACCTCCATACCTACGCCACTAAAATTCCCACTTATCTCTTCGTCAAACTGAGCCGCCTCGTCAGGTGACATATAAATCGTATAAGGATCACCGTATGAGCGGACAAGTCCATCAATAGCACCTCTTACACGTGCTTGATTATTAAGGTTATCTTGACCCGATGTAACAAATTTTTCATCAAGCAATTTCCACACCTTCCAAAACTCACTCAAATCAATGGAGTCATCCGCGCGCGTCTCTGTTGAGGTAAAGAAAGACCGCAACTGCGCGTCAAGTTCTTGATTTGAACCTATGTGAAGACCTGAAAAAAATGTCGCGCTTGCAAGTAGTACCGAAAGTGCAATACCTAAAAATCCTGTTTTAGGGCGTTTTGGTTCGATAGTGGGCACCACGTGTGACGTATCGTATGTGACATTTTTTTCTATTTCCATGCTCATATTATTGCACACTTTATCTCAAAAATGCAAAACACTACGTCTGTGCTGTGTGAAGAGAAGTTTCGTATATACCCATAATTTGCTATACTCTCACCATCAGATTAGAAAAAGCACTCATTTCATCTATGGCTCTCATACCCTTTTTTAAAAAAACACCCGTACCTGATTCATTTCCCCTCTATTTTTATAATTCACTCACACAAAAAAAAGAGCGGTTCGTATCACACAAGGAAGGTCACGTGCGCATGTATTCATGCGGTCCGACGGTATATGACCACGTACACATTGGCAATCTTCGCTCATTTTTTGTTGCCGATATTATTAAACGCGTATGTATGTACAATGGATTCACGGTTAAGCACACCATTAACTTCACTGACTTTGGGCATCTTACCGATGATGGGGATACGGGCGAAGACAGAATGCTTAACGCGCTCAAACGTGAAGGAAAACCTATTACCCTTACCGCCATGCGTGAGATCGCTGAAGTGTATATACGTTCGTTCAAGGAAGATTTTACCGCGCTGCACAACATACCTCCCACCCACTACACTCCTGCCAGTGATTATGTGTCCGATCAAATTCGGATGATAAAAACACTCTATGAGAAAGGGTATGCGTATGAGACGAGTGACGGCGTGTATTACGACATATCTAAATTTCCCACGTATGGTCGTCTAGGAAATGTATGCCTTGCCGACCTCGAGAGTGGCGCGCGTGTTGAGGTAAATACCGAGAAGCGCCACCCCGCTGACTTTGCACTCTGGAAAAAGGGTCTGCTTGGTTGGGAAAGTCCCTGGGGCAAGGGATTTCCTGGGTGGCACATTGAATGTACCGCAATGGCATTCGCGACACTCGGAAAACAAATTGACATTCACACCGGAGGCGAAGATTTGCAGTACACCCACCATAACGGCGAAATAGCACAAGCAGAAGCGATTACCGGAAAACCCTATGTTGGATACTGGATACATAACGCGCACATACGCATAAATGACACAAAAATTTCAAAATCTCTCGGTAATGGTATCCGTCTATCAAGCCTTACCGATGAAGGTTTTTCACCCTCAGTGTATCGCTATTGGCTTCTCACGAGCCACTATCGCACGAGTGTAAACTTTACATTTGATGCCATGAAGGCATCAAAACAGGCACTCTTCCGACTTAAACGATTTATGCTCGAAGATGGAAAATATACTGGTGGCACCATCAGCGCAGAGTATCAAAAACGATTTCATACTGCCATAAATGACGATCTCGACACACCAAAAGCAGTCGCGCTCATGTGGGAGCTCATTAAGGATGATACAGTTGCAAAGGCAGATAAAGTTGCAACACTTAAAGAAATGGATGCGATATTTGACATCGGACTCAATGACACCACTGAGGAAATCGTACGTGAGTTGGGCGTCATTGAACATGACGCGATACCCGATGATATACAAGTATTACTCGACCAGCGCCACCTCGCCCGTACAGTACAAAACTGGTCTGAAGCAGATACTATTCGTGAACAACTCAATTTAAAAGGGTACGTTGTTGAAGATACTCCAACGGGACAGAAAATATCAAAATCATAATTTTTCGTATATTTTTCAATAAAATACTATCCACCGTCTGTCCACAAAAACACCCTAAAAAGCATATTTTCTACCTATGATACAATGTACAAAGTATGAATAACACCTACACCAACACTCAAAAACCACCCACAAAAAGCAAAGCGTTGCGTATACCTCCGCATGACATAGACGCTGAACG
Source organism: Minisyncoccota bacterium (assembly GCA_036275695.1). Lineage (GTDB taxonomy): Bacteria > Patescibacteriota > Minisyncoccia > Phycocordibacterales > UBA918 > Damh-18. Next base: position 31,451 of record DASUDI010000025.1, read on the forward strand.
TGCTCTTTTGGGCGCGCTCATTTTAAAGCCTGAGACGATGCATGACATCTCAGTGACCGTATATCCCGAGTCATTTTACGCCGACAAGCACCGCGAAATTTATCGAGCAATTCTTGAAACATTCATGAAGGGTGACCCTATCGATATCCTTTCCATCACTACACGGCTCAAGCACAAAGACCTCCTCGAACGGGCGGGTGGTGCGAGTTACATTACCGACCTTGTAGAGTCGGTACCCGCTGCTTCAAACGCACTCTACTACGCTGATCTGGTACAAAGTAAATCAGTACTCCGTGGACTCATTTACGCGGCAGATGAAATTGCTGAGATGGGTTATTCAAATCCTGAAAACATTGATGAGGCGATGGATGTGGCCGAAAAAAAGATATTTCACGTCACCAACGCGCCCACGACACACAAATTCAAAACCATCGGCAGTTCACTTTCCGAAGCATGGGAACGTTTTGAAAAACTGAGTTCGCAAGAATACGAGCAACGTGGTGTTCCCTCTGGCTTTGGCGCACTCGACAATCTTCTTGCGGGATTTCAGCGCTCAGACCTCGTCATTCTTGCCGCGCGCCCTTCGATGGGTAAAACTACGTTTGCGCTTGATATCGCGAGAAACGCAGCCGTATTGCATGGGGCTCATGTTGGTATTTTTTCACTCGAAATGAGTGACCAACAACTTGTAGACAGAATGCTTGCCGCTGAAGCAGGTGTTGATTCATGGAAACTCCGCACCGGCAAACTTTCGACCGATCAGGAGTTTGAAGCTGTACAGAGTGCCATGGCAAAATTATCCGAAGCACCTATTCACATTGATGATCAACCCGGTACTAACATCCTTAAAATGCGCTCATCAGCACGCCGTCTAAAAAATGAACACGGGCTCGACCTTCTCATCGTAGACTACCTCCAACTCATGCAACCCACCGCCTCAAAGGCAAGTGACTCAATGGTGCAACAAGTGACCGAGATATCACGGTCACTCAAAATCCTCGCACGCGAGCTCGATGTACCCATCATTGCGCTTTCACAGCTCTCTCGCGCGGTCGAACAGCGCGGTGGTAAACCTCGACTCTCAGATCTTCGTGATTCTGGCTCAATTGAACAAGACGCTGACGTGGTGATGTTTATTCACCGTGAGGATAAAATTAACAAAGAGTCTGAACGTCCTAATATTGCTGAGATACTCGTTGAAAAACACCGTAATGGACCAGTGGGTAGTGCTGAACTTTATTTTGATGGCAAACACGTACGTTTTCTCAATCTTGACACACATCACACGCACCATAACGCGCAAACGGGCTCACACGATGATTTTTAACATATGTCGCCTATCGAAAAACTCATTGCTCATTTTGAGCGCTTCCCTGGTATAGGAGGGCGACAAGCGAAGCGCTTTGTCTTTCATCTCCTTACCCTTACCAAAAAGGAAACAGATGATCTTTCCCATCTTATACAGAGTATTCATGACACAGTCATATCATGCCCCTCATGCTTTCGTTTTCACACACTTATTTCTCCACAGAGATTATGTCGTGTCTGCGCAGATACGCAACGCGACCCCTCAAAACTCACCGTTGTAGAACGGGACAGTGACATCGACGCCATTGAGCGCAGTGGTATGTATGATGGTCGTTACTTTGTACTTGGTGGCACAATACCATTACTCAATACTCAGGATACTAAAAAAATCCGCGGAGGAGCACTTAAACATTTCGTAGAGACTCATGCGGACGGTGATATTAAAGAAATAATTCTTGCATTTTCAGTCAACCCCGATGGTGAAAATACCGCGCGCTATGTGGAAATGCTTCTCCGTGAGATACTCGAAAAAAACAATATCCGCATAACTCATCTTGGACGTGGACTTTCTACAGGTTCAGAACTTGAATACGCAGACACTGAAACCATTAAGAATGCATTCAAAAATAGAGCTTGACCTCAGTTACATACATAGAGAAAAGCGGCACCTTCGGTGCCGCTTTTCAATCTCCACTATTCCTACAAGGACTCTATCTGTACCCGTGCGTACTTCTGACGATGTCCAATACGACGATCGCGGTTGCTCTTTGCCTGATAGCGTACAATGTGAATCTTTTTCGCCTTCTGCTCACCTTTGTAGGTCGCCTTCACCTTTGCTCCTACTATGTATGGATTTCCAATGGTAGTATCCGCACCATTATCCACCATAAGTACTTTATCAAACACTACCACATCTCCTTCTTTGAGGTCACCGAGAAGTTCCACATCAAGAACATCCCCCACCGAAACCATATATTGCTTTCCACCAGTCTCAATGACGGCAAATTCTGTTTGTTCTGTTGCTTTCTTCTCGTTTTTCATAACGCGGGTGATTGTACAAGAAAACCCTAAAAAATGCAACCTTCCCACGACTAAGAATTACGGCTCACACCTATATTTCCTGATTGGGCTTATCAATAGTCATCGGATCAATGTGCGCCGTTGCGCCCGTAATACGGGTCACATCTTTATCAATTTTGCCAAGTTCTTTATATCCCGCGTTGTAGTGGTTTACCGTTGTCGCGAGCGTGCTTCCGAGTTTTTTATAGTATTCCTCGTACTTTCCGATATGAACTCCTAACTTCTCGACATTTTTGATTATATCGATTGCTTTTTCTTCAATTTCGAGCGCTTTGAGCCCTTGCAAAACGGTCTGCAAATACGCCAAAAATGACGTCGGTGACACTATGATAACCTTGTACTTCCCTGCTGAGCGCTGAATAAGATTCTCCTCACCCCCACCCACCGTGTTTGAGAGTAATTCATAATATATGCCCTCAGACGGAATAAACATGAACGCAAAGTCGGTTGTTTTCTCACTCGGGCGTATATACTTTGCGGTTTCCTGAATACGCATTTTGAGGTCATTCACAAACTGTTTTTCAAGTTGTACCTTTTCGATAGGATCGCGCGCCTCCACGTAACGGTTATAATTTTCGAGTGAAAATTTCGAGTCAATGGGTATAACCTTATCTTTTACAAAGACAACGGCGTCCACAATCTCACCATTTGCAAATGCGTACTGCATTTGGAAACTGCCCGGCGGAAGTACATTTTGAAGCACTGCTTCGAGGTAATATTCACCAAGGACTCCCCGCTGTTTGGGATTTTTAAGCACATCTTGTAACTGCTTCAACTGCTCGGCAACGGTGAAGACCTGCTTTGATGATTCAGTCACCTCAGTTACCCCCTTCACCACGCCCATGAGTTGCTCCTCAACACGGTCGCGAATATCTTTCACTAGTTGCTGACTTGACTTTGACTGTCGCTCCAATGACTCATACATGCGTTCTGTAGTTTCCCCCATGCGCGCATCCATGGTACGCGTAAGATCACGAAGTTGTTGTTGCAATAATAGTAGACCCTCAGAATTTCCTTCCACCTTTTTCTCCTTACGAAAAATAAGCGCGTAGCATACAACACCACCGATAATTAGCAGTAGCCCGATGACCACAATCTCAAATAGTTCCATGGTATGCATTGTATCACAGCGCAATACGCCAATGATGTGCTATAATACCCACTATAATCAAGAAATATATGCAACTTCACGAACAGATCAAGAGCCAACTCAAAGAAGCTATGAAAGCGAAAGACGCAGCGAAACTTCGCACGGTACGGAGTATGCTCACCGCATTTACCAACGAACTTGTTGCCACGGGAAGCACGCCACAAGGTATTCTCACTGACGAGCAAACACTTGGTGTTATTAAACGTCTCGCAAAACAGCGCAAGGAATCTATCACGCAATTTGAGGCAGCTCAGAGAAATGACCTTGCAGATCCAGAAAAAGAGGAACTTGCGATACTTGAATCATACCTCCCCACACTCATGTCAAAAGACGCAATACGTCCCCTCGTGGAAGCAAAAATCGCGGATATGGGTGGTGTTGATAAAAGTAAAATGGGCATACTTATCGGCGCACTCATGAAAGAACTTTCGGGTAAAGCTGATGGCGCAGACGTAAAGGCTGTTGTTGAGGAAACACTTCAATAGAAATGGAATGAGAGGAGTTAAGATAAAAGGTGGCACACTCTATGTGCCACCTTTTATGTCACATATCAAAAGACGCTCTGGATTAGCACTCTATACAAAATACATTACTATGTGGTATAATATATCGCAGAGTTCCTTCACATGAGGGTATCCACGTGACCGCTCACACCGAAGGGGAGTTGGTAAGAATTGCGCTCGATCTCGTATCTAAGGGCTATGGCGTGCACCAGGCGGTATCGTACGTCATGCGCGAGGTACGAGACCACGCCCGTCGCGTCTATCTTTGGCCTCGACTCATTAAAAAAGTTGAGGCGAAGAAGCATGTGCGACTCGTACAAACTCGTCGCACAACCCCACAAAAAAAAGTTTCTGAAGAGAGGGTTGCTCCAAGTGCGTACGCACACGAGCTCTACCACTCCAAGCGGTCAATGGATTGATTGCGTGGAGTGGTCCGCGCCACCTTCGGTGGCGCGGTTTTTTGACTTTTTCGCGTGTATAGTAAATACTGCAATTAGTTTGTTTTTTACAGGGGGTTCCAGCAATGTTTGCACTTATTGGCGGCTCTACGAAGTTTGCGCTCGTAAAACACGGTGACTTTCACATCTACTCGTTCATCATTAATCCCAAGACAGACAGTGTGCTTGGGATACTGAAACTGTATGAATCCTTGTGCGTCTTTCTGGAAAACATATACCCAGACGCCGAAATAGAGCCCTTTGCAATGCCACTTGATGGCGTAAGCGATCCTTGTCTCTTCCAACTGGTGATTGATACAAAAGTGGTCTATGAAGTATCAAAAATGAACAGTACCGCCTGTACGGCGTACATCACCAAGTTGTTCCGAGAGTCAGGCTTCAACTTTTTTGACGGCATCAGTTGTGTCACTGATTCACTGATTCACTGAATACCTCATCAAAAAATCGCCACGCGTACCACGTGGCGGTTTTTATATTACATGATGACTGAATCGTACGTTAGCAAGTTGCTTTTTTAGATATAGATATTCTGGAATCGTGCGCGCCACTAAATCCCAAAAATGAGGAGCGTGGCTAAATACCTCTAGGTGACAGAGTTCATGTACGATAATATAGTCTGCCAATTCAGGCGACAAAAATATAATACGATAGTTAAAATTAAGGTTATGCTTTGACGAACAACTTCCCCACCGTGACGACTGATTGCGAATGGCGACTTTTCCATATGAAAAACCATAGTGCGTATTCCAGAACACCAACCGCTCATGCACAAACTCACGTGCACGTTCCTTGTGTTGGAGGTAGTGCGCATGGTGATGCGGGGGAACGCGGCG
>DASUDI010000026.1:0-12087 GCA_036275695.1 Minisyncoccota bacterium
GCGTATCTCAGGGAAAATTGCACTCGTTACTGGTGGAGCAGGATTTGTCGGTTCTCATGTATGCGAACGGTTGGTGAAAGAAGGGTATGAGGTAATCTCTCTCGATAATTATTTTACAGGCTCTCCTCAAAATCATGTAGCGGGCGTTACCTATCGCACGGGACATACGAAAGATATCGCAAAACTTATACCAGAAACCCCACACATTATTTATCATTTAGGTGAGTATGCACGCACAGAAAAAAGTTTCGAGGATATAGAGATTGTTCTGGATTTTAACGGGGTGGGTACTATGGCGGTACTTGAATTTTGGCGAAGGACACGTTGTAAATTAGTGTATTCAGGTTCGAGTACAAAGTTTGCGGACGGAGGAGAGGGTGAGCGTCAGAGCCCCTACGCATGGACAAAATCCATGAATACTGAGTCAGTAAAACGATATGGAGAGTGGTTTGACTTATCCTATGCAATAACCTATTTCTATAATGTATATGGTCCCCGTGAGATGTCTGGGGCATTCGGCACTCTTATTAGTATTTTTGACTCGCTCTATCAAAAAGGTCAGCCACTTACTGTGGTGAAACCAGGCACACAGGTGCGTAATTTTACTCATGTTGCCGATATTATTGAGGGTCTGTTTCTTGTCGGTGAACATGGGGAAGGAGACTCATTTGGCATCGGTTCTGATGAGGCGTATACGGTTCTCGATGTGGCACATATGTTTGGGGGTGAGATTATTTTAATGCCTGAAAGAAAAGGAAACAGACAAACATCATTAGTTGAAACTTCACGAACAAAAGCACTCGGATGGAAACCAACACAGTCACTTCCGATATATATCGCTTCACGCAAACAACAATATGTGCCCGCCGCACCATCAGAGAAGCGTATCCTCGTCTTTTCAACAACATTTTATCCAAATGACGGGAAAGCAGAGCAGGCACTAATAGAACTTATGCGTGCGATGCCCCACGTTCATTTTGATGTTATTACGACTTTTTTCTCAAAGGAGGGATTATCTACATCAAATGAGATACCGAATGTGCAGGTGTATCGCGTCGGATATGGAAATACCTTCGATAAATTTCTACTCCCTTTCCTGGGAGCGCATATCGCACGAAAATTACAAAAGAAACATAGGTATTATTTCGTGTGGTCACTTTTTGCAAGTTATGCAGCACTCGGGGCGCTTTTTTCACGTCAAGATATGTCACTCCCAACGCTTATAACAATCGCGGACCAAAAGCTCGCAAATATCCCATGGTATATTCGATGGATTATGAGGTACATTCTCAAAAGAACCGATCAGGTTTACGCAGATGATACCGAGGAAGTGAGGATCGCACAGACGCTCACAGAACGCGCCTCACTAATTCGTTCTATTGGCGAAGGAGACGCGTTTGTGAACCAGATTCGTTTTGCGTACAGTAAGTACTTAAAAGAAAAAGTTATCAACCATGAAACATAATCGCGTACTTGTATTTTCGACTGATGATCATCTGTACCCCGCGGGTGGAGCTGAACAAGCATTTGGAAACATTACGGAACGGCTCCCGCATGTCACATTTGACCTTATATGCGCTCGCCTGCGCCCTCATACTCCGCGAAAAGAAGTGGTACGAAATGTGCATATACATAGGTTAGGCGTAGGTTTTCCCATTTTTGATAAAATAGTCCTTGCCCTTTTTGGTCATTGGTACGCGCAACGATGCATGCGGAGGTATTCATACGACCTTGTTTGGTCAATCATGGCAAGTTACGGTGCTTTTTCAGCATCACGTATTAAGAAAAAAAATGGTATTCCCTTTCTACTTACGTTACAAGAAGGAGATACTTTTGAACACATCTATAGGAGGGTGCGGTATGTACGAAAAGCATTTAACGCTATTTTTGAGTGTGCGGATGGAGTGCAGGCCATTTCACGCTATCTGCTTAGGTGGGGCAAGGAAATGGGGTTTGTGGGGAGTGTGGGTAAGGTTATTCCCAATGGCGTGGATATTGATAGGTTTATGTACCCATACCGCGATGTTGAAATTATCAAAAAACGAGTTTCGTTTGGTTTTCCACAAGATGCATTTGTGTGCATCACCAGTTCTCGTCTTGAAATAAAAAATGGCATAGCGGATGTGATTGACGCGCTGAAATTATTACCCGTAAATGTATGCTTTGTAATTTGTGGCAGTGGGTCGCTTGAATCAAAAATTCGGGAAAAGGTCATGCGTCACCATTTAGAGCGTAGAGTATTTTTTGCGGGATTTGTTAAGCCAGAAGATCTGCCGTTATTTTTAAACGCGTCCGATGTGTTCATCCGTCCATCACTTTCAGAAGGTTTGGGAAATGCGTTTCTTGAGGCAATGGCCGCAGAGATTATTACATTAGGCACCGATGTGGGTGGCATCCCTGATTTTCTTAAAGATGGGGAAACTGGTTTTATTGTTGGAGTCAAAAACCCACAAAGTATCGCGGAGGTTGTTGAACGAGTGATGGGACTTGATGACGCTACTCGCAGCGATATACGCAAGCGCGCAAAAAATATGGTGCGTGACCGGTATAATTGGGATGATATTGCACACGATATGGAGTTGTTATTTAATGAGGTAACAAGGGTATGTACGCCATAGTCCTCGACGGTCAGTTGAAGAGCGCGCTTGCGGCCACGCGCTCTTTGGGAAGTGCGGGTGTTGCTGTGTGGGTGGGTGCGGAGCGCGCGACGGGGATGGCGCTTCATTCCAAATACGCAACACATCGATTTACCTATCCCTCCCCCTATGTCAGCCAAGAGGCATTTGCGGAGGAAGTCATCCGTGTCGCGCGTCTCTGCGCCGAGAAACCTGTTCTCTACGCATTCAGTGACGCGACATACCTTTCACTTTATATGTTTCGTCATCGAATAGCACCGCACGCATATATCGAATTCCCAGAGGAGGAGTCCGTGCATATTGCTTTTGATAAAGCGGCGACCTACTCACTTGCGCGTATATCAGGCATCCCCACAATTCCTACACATATTCCTGCCCACAAAGATGAGTTGCATCGAATCGCGATGTCCGCATCGTACCCCATGGTCGTAAAGACGCGCAGAAGTGTTACATGGAGGGATGGTGTCGGTGTATTTGGAAGTGCGTCATTCGTTCATTCACCACAGGCACTTATTGAGCGATGCGTGGCACTGTTACAGAAAACTGGTGAAATGCCGCTCATACAAGAGTTTGTGCGCGGTGAGGAGTATGGTGTTGAAATGCTTGCGAAAGAAGGCCACGTGTACGCTGTGGTGGCGCACCATCGCATACGATCCCTTTCGCCCACGGGAGGCGCCTCGGTACTAAAAGAGACACTCGACGAAGGTGTGCTGTATCGAGAACTTTGTGAACATGCTGAAACGCTTGTTAAGAAATTATCATGGACTGGTCCTATTATGGTTGAGTTTAAAGTAGAGCAAGATACGCGCACGCCATACCTTATGGAAATAAATGGGCGTTTTTGGGGGTCGCTCCCACTCTCAATATATGCAGGCGTTGACGTGCCCGTGCGATACTATGAAGCAACGGTATCGGGTGGTGGTATTGACGTGGTAACGCATGGAAGCGTGGGTGTGGTGTCTATACATCGTTTAGGTGATGTGTATAATTTGTTTCGAGTGCTTTTTGCGAAAGATGTAATGCGCGCAATACTCTACCCACGACGAACAAAAGCAATACGAGATTTTTTCAGACTTCCACCACGCACGCGCGGTGATGTGTGGTGGTGGCGCGACCCGAAGCCAGCACTCATGGAAATAGTTGATACGTTTGCTAAGATGAGGGGTACATAGATATGGAAATACGAGGTATCATACACGCACATTCAAACTATTCGTATGACGCAAAACTGTCTCTCGTACGTTTGCGAGAGGAGTATATACGCGCAGGACTTCGGTTTGCATGTATGACTGAACATACTGACGCGATGAGTGTTGAAAGCGCGCGCTCGTTTGTGCGTGAGTGCGAATTGCTTTCGGATGAGCAGTTTATATTTATCCCTGGGTTTGAAGTGCCGTACAAGCGCGCACACGTGCTTATGATTGGACAGCGGATTTTTTTTGACGCCTATGCGCCGACGATTGAGGTATTGCGCCGGTGGACAAAAGAGTGCCCCATGGTTATTCTCGCGCACCCCGTGCGAAATCACTTTGAGGTTGATGAGGGGCTACTTTCTGAAATAGACGCACTCGAAGTGTGGAACCAACAATATGAAGGGAAGCGTGTCCCGCGCACGCGCTCACTGCGTCTTTTTAAAACACTGCGTGAGAAAAAAATAGAATTGCTCGCAACCGGTGGCGTTGATTTTCATAGAAGAGAACACCTCGGCGCGCCTTTTGTGACATGTGAAGTTGCCATACTTAATGAATCGCAGATTATAGAACAGTTGCGCAAGGGAGCGTATACGATTTCATCAGCGCACACATCCTTCGAGGGGACGCTTACCAATATTGACGCGATGGTGCGCGCGCACAGGGGGGAGAGTGCCGTATCGGTGAGTATCATTATGCTCGGGAAGTGGGTGAACAAGATATGTGCCACATTCGGGTTCTCACTTCCAAAATCATGGAAGCGAATGATACGAAGGACGTTGTAGCAAAATGCCCGATGACTTCGTCATCGGGCATTTTGCTACGCGCTCATTTGCCTGCTTGGTCATAAGCCTCGGTCATAGTGAGGCTCTCCATGCCGTAAGCATGTTTGAGTGCGATATAGTGGTCAATGATTTTTTTAAGAGTGGTGAAGTTTTCAATTTGATCAATACCCATGTTATGGGGATGCCACCAGAGATGAAACACCTCGCCGTTTTTTGCGGCGTGTGTCATGGCACGTGTAATGCGTCGAATCTTTAACCATTCAAGGAAGCGTAATTTGTTACTCCACGGTCGCAAAAAACGACTTGCGGGCACATTATACAATACACCTTCTGTGGGTGGCGTAAGTAAATAGGTATGGTGTCCACTGAGGTTTATGTAGTGGTCAATAAGACGAAACGCACGTATGAGAAGTGATTGTGCCGCATCTTTTCGCGCGTGATACCAGAGGTGTGTCTCATTTCCACGATAGACACGAATCCCTTTTTTGTAACACACGCGCAACGCTTGAGTACATGCTTGGTTGCGTGGAAACACCACCGCGGTTGGGTAGAGACTGTATGTCTTTGCGATACGCGCGTGTGCGTCGAGATCTGCCTCGAAAACCGAAGGCTCATTATGCTCGCCATCCATGCAATAGAAATGCGAAAATGTATGGTTACCTATTTCCTGAAATGGAACGCGTGTGATAGCTTGCACCATGCTTGCGCCGTAATGATAAGGATCATCCGTTTCATTATTTCCAATACGTGTTGTGTCGATATAGTGGTACGAGGACATGCGCGCGTCTGTGTAGTGTGGACGGAGGTGTGGTGGAGGGAGGTGCGCGCATAATTCTTTTTTATCGCGGACCATGAGCATACCGACAGTTGCCCACGTGGCGTGTATCCCATAGGAGTGAAAGAGGTCAAGGGTACGTGGTATTGCGGTACGTTCACCGAGTATGCGCTCGCCGTAGGAGTCAATGGTTTGCTTATCAAACATGCCCCAAAAAAGTTCAAAATCAAGCGATACAACAAAATAACCCCCTGTTTTTTTCATGTATGTAACCATATCGCATTTCATGGTGTTCGTATAGAGTATGGAAATTCATAAAGATATCAGGCATACTAGGGACATCATGAGGCGTCTCTTGGTTGCTACACCGCTCTATCCTCCACAAATTGGAGGTCCTGCGACATATACTATTTTTCTCGAAAAACATCTTTCTCAATATGGTTACAAATGTTGCGTGGTTCCTTTTGTGCGCGTATTGCGATATCCAAAAATACTGAGACATATTTTGTACACGTGCATGATTGTGTGGCATGCACGGGACGCAGATATGCTCTACGCACTTGACCCCGTGAGTGTGGGGCTCCCTGTTTGTATTGCTTCATTCATTACTCGAAAACCATACCTGCTCCGCGTGCCAGGTGATTACGCGTGGGAGCAGGGTCAGCAACGCTTTGGAGTTACGCAAAATCTCGATGAGTTTGTGCGCGACAAGAAGCAATCATTTATGGTGCGTGTGTTGCGATGGGTACAGTGTTTTGTGGCGCGCGGAGCGCGCCACATTATCGTCCCAAGCGCGTACCTCAAAGGTATTGTTATCGCGTGGGGTATTATTCCTGAGCGTGTTACACCCATATATAGTGTTCTTAAGGAAATAAACGTACCAGAAACAAAAGAGTCGCTTCGTAAACAGTACCATTTCGGAGATGAAATAATTATTACTTCCGCGGGCAGACTTGTTCCTTGGAAAGGTTTCCAAATACTTATTGAAGTAATTGCAACGTTCAGACAAAGAGGTATTCCCACGCGACTGTATATCATAGGTGACGGTGTGTGTCGCTCGTCACTCGAAGCGCATGCACACGCGCTCGGAGTGGCGCGTGAGGTGGTATTCTGTGGCGCACTCTCGCGCGATGAAATGGCGCGATATATTAAGGCATCTGATGTGTTTGTACTCAATACCGCATATGAAGGACTTTCGCATCAACTCCTCGAGGTTATGAGTCTCGGTACACCTATTATCACGACACGAATTGGAGGTAACCCAGAACTCATTGTCGACGGGGTGACAGGGAAGATGGTTGCGTACAATGACAGTGACGCGTTTGTAGCGTGTCTTACTGCGTACCACGAATCCCCACAGGAATATTATGCGTACGCGGAGGAGGCGAAAAAATCAGTGCGCAGGTTTCATGAAGATATCATTGTGCGTAATCTCATAACATTGTTACAGAACGTATGGAAGTCATAGCGATAAGTCTTGCGCGGGGTGTTCTTCATAATGAGTCACGCGAACGTGCGCGCATGCGCTTATACGCGGAGAAATTAGATCATTTGCATATGGTGGTATGCACGCGAAAGATACATGGTGATGGGGAGGTGATGCATGAAGATAAACTTTCGTTGTACCCTACACACACGCGCACCCGTATGGGGATGCTCATACGTGCGTATCAGATAGGCCGAGATATTGCGACTCACACTCGCACACCTGAGACATGTGTTGTATCGGCACAAGATCCGCTCGAAACAGGATGGATAGCGTATTTTCTTGCGTGGCGGGCAAATGCACGTTTTCATGTGCAGGTACATGGCGATTATTTTGACAGTCGATGGCGTGGAAGGTCACTTACGCGCATGGTAAAACACGTATGCGCGCTCGCGCTCCTGCGACGTGCGCCTGCGATACGTGTTGTCTCTGAACGCATTAAACGTTCACTTATAAAGCGGGGTATTTCAGAATCCCGTATCATGGTGCTCCCGATACGTCCTGAATTAGAAGAATTTTTAAAGTCCACTGCGCACCCATATCGTGAAGGTGAACCGTTTGTATTTCTTTTTGTAGGACGACTCTCTCCAGAAAAGGATATTCCACGAATTATTATGGCATTTGATCAGGTATATAAAAAAAATAGAAACATTCGATTGCAGTTAGTTGGAAGTGGAGGTGAGGAAAAAAGAATACGCGCGCTTGTGACATCGTACGCGCTGCGTGATGTGGTGTCACTTGTGCCATGGGAGTCTGATATTGCCGCACGCATGTCGCGGGCACACGCGCTCGTACTTGCGTCAAAGCACGAGGCCTACGGCCTCGTGCTCATCGAGGCGATGGCTGTTGGACTTCCGCTTATTACTACGGATGTGGGGTGTGCGGGTGAGGTGGTGCGTGACGGAATACAGGGAATTGTCGTATCGGATAATAGTGTTGCTTCTTTTGCGCGTGCAATGTCGCGCATGATTGAGGATGAGGGCGCGCGTACTTCGTACGCGCGCCACGCAAAAGCCGCCGCGCGCTCACTGAGTCAATCCTATTCATCAGAAACCTACCGAGACGCATGGGTACAATCGCTCTCTCGCGCACTCTAACGAGGTATAATACCTAGTATGGCGGAAGAAAAAAATATCTTAGATCCAGCAAAAAAAGCCGCGAATGTTCTCGATGCGGTAATGAGTGGCGATGTAGAAGTTGATGGAGGTGACGAGGGTTTGGAAATCGTGGATGAACGCATAAAGGAGCGCATGATACAAGAAAAGGAAAAACGTGCGGAAGCGGTCTCTCTGAGTCCTCAGGTTGAAAGCCAAGAGTTACCTGAAGGAGATACTCCAACACTTCTTAAAGCAAAAGTTGCACGGAAAGAATCTCCGGTACTTGAATATGTTTCAGAAAGAAATAGCGCGCGTATTCTTTTTCTTACCAAAGATACCACGGTCCTCCAAGAGCAGAGCCCGGCTTTCCGTCGTATTGCTGATTTGCGCCACACATTTGCAGAGGTGCATATTGTTTTGCTCAATACCCGTGGGCACGAGGAGCGACCTCCGGTACTGCGCTTTTTTAATAACGTATGGCTCTATGCCACGGAGAGCACCTCATGGTGGAAAATTGTTTTTGACGCACGCCGGCTTGTAGAGCAGCAACTTTCTTTTGGGGGTGGATTTCGTGCTGATGCCATTATTGCGGAAGATCCATTTGAGTCTGGTCTTGTTGCGTGTATGATCGGAAAAAAGTACAAGCGTTTCGTGCAGTTACATATCTACGATGATGTATTTGACGAATCGTACATGAGCCACATGGAATACCCGACACTCTATACGTGGGTAATGCACTACGTGTTCAACAATGTATCAAGTGTACGCACCAAGACAGAATTTCAGAGAGGTGGAGTCATTGCGTTCAATAGCAAACTTTCCGCTGATGCTGAATTGCTTCCAAGTTACTATAATCTCAGCGCGTGGCGTGACTTTGTCCCCACGTTTTCTCTCCGTGAACGATACCCCCAATTTAAATTTATCATAGTGCACATCTCATCAATGCAGAAGAGTTCCCACACGGGCGAAGTGCTCTTGGGTGTATCACCTCTTCTCAGGCGGTATCCCACCATAGGATTGGTCATTGTGGGAAGTGGTCCACTGAGGAGCGCGTATGAAAAACAGGCAATCGCGCTCAATCTTCATAATCAAATTAAGTTTGAACCAACGCCAAACGAAATACTTTCACACCTTAAATCCGCCCATGTTCTCGTGCATCTTTCAGAAGATGGCGCCGAAGATGAAGTGGTACTGAGTGCTGCGGTGAACAAGATACCGCTTGTCGCCAATGGGCAGGGAATTGCGGGTAAGTTGTTTGTTGATGGTGAATCAGCGCGCCTGTGCGACCCTACCGATACCGCGTGTGTCACCGATAGTGTGAATATGTATTTGAATGACAACCTCGCGCGCAACCAATTTTCACTCGTTGCGTATGACACGGTATTTGAGCGTATTGAGCAGGATTACACGGGTTACCTGAGGGCGTATCGCGCTTCTATCGAGCGCTCCATCGCGCAACATACACCTGAGGCGTAGGTGTGGTATGGTGTTTACACGGGCGCCACATGCGTGTAACCTATCGCACTTGTAACAGGTTATAGTACACATATAGCACGCGCACACTCTCGTTTAGTACCAACCCATGAAATTACTGATAACGACACAGGCAATAGATACACAAGACCCCATACTTGGTTTTTTTCATCGATGGGTAGAGGAATTTGCAGCGCACGCTGACCATGTGTATGTCATCTGCTTACGCGCGGGCGAATATTCACTCCCCCCCAACGTCACCATATATTCACTAGGGAAAGAGAGTGGTGAAAACCGCATAAAGTACACCGTGCGTTTCTATCGATATTTTTTAAAAATATTTTTTTGGGAGCGCGTTGATTTTGTTTTTTTTCACATGGGTGCCATATATAACATTATGGCAATGCCATTTTTCTTAGTGCGCTCACTATACAAAACAAAGTTTTATTGGTGGAAGGCACATGGACATATTAACTGGGTGGGGAAATGTGCACTTATGTTTGTGGATAGAATATATACTTCCACAGTAAGTGGTTTTCCTATCAATACATCAAAGCGTCATATCGTTGGGCAAGCAATTGATACAGATCTTTTTAGTCCTACGCACACCGAGCGAGATGTTTTTAAGGTTATATATGTGGGGCGCATTGGTCCCATAAAGCACCTTGAAGACTTCGTGCGTGTTGCGCAATACATACACGCACAGTTTCCGAGCGCGTGCTTTGATATTATTGGTCCTGTTACCGACGTTGCATATTGTGCTCACATTCGCGCGCTCATAGAGAGTCTTGCGCTTCATGATGTGGTGTCAATTTTAGAGCCGAGAAAAAATACTGAACTTCCCGATGTGTACTCAAGCGCGTCACTTTTTTTAAACACCTCACAGACGCACAGTATGGATAAAACGATATTAGAGAGTATGCTCTGTGGTTGTATTCCTATTACGCATAACAAGGCATTCAAGGAGATGCTACAACCATACAATCTCTTTGATACGGAGGGAACGCCTGAATCATACGCGCGTATTATCACCGATTTAATGCGTAATCAGCATCTGGACACGCTACGTGTGACACTGAGAGAGCGTGTCAAAAAAGACCATAGTGTCACCACGCTGTATAATCGTATTTTTACCTAAACCATGAATATTGACTTTATCGGTATTGGCGCGCAGCGAACGGGAACCTCATGGGTATATGCTTGTCTCTATGAACATCCCGATATATGTGCTCCCGTGAAAGAGATACATTTTTTTAGTCGTCCTCGTTACGCGGAGGGTTTGGCATGGTATGAGGCGCATTTCAAGCGATGTGGTGAGGGGAAGAAAAAGGGAGAGTTCTCAACGTCATATCTCTATGATGAACATACCCCCGCGCGCATCCATCAATCGTATCCAGAAACAAAGATTGTCGCGATATTGCGCAACCCTATCGCGCGCGCGTATTCACAATACGGTAATGATATAAAAGCAGGCACTATTCCTGAGACATGTTCTTTTGAAGAACACTATCGTACTGACAAAAGTGTCTTGGAACAAGGGCGTTACGCGGAGCAACTCAAACGCTATGAAGCGCTTTTTCCCCACACACATATGTTGGTACTTATCCATGAAGACGCGCGTAAGGACCCGCAAGCCTATATCCAGAGCATATATCGTTTTCTCGAAGTCGATGATACGTTTGTGCCGAGTATGCTCTATGACACCATAAATAACACACGCGTGCCCAAGTATATTGGCGTTGAGCGTGGCATGCACGTATGTGCTGAGTTTTTACGAAAGTCAGGCTTTGATAGATTGGTGCATGGGGTGAGACGCCTTGGCATTCCAAATGTGGTACGCGCGATTAACACGAAGAAAGAAAAGAAAGATGCTCATCCGTATGACAGAGCACCTCTCATTGCGTATTTTAAAGATGATGTGGCAGAGCTGTCGCGCATGCTTAAGCGTGACCTTACGCGCGAGTGGGGTATGATGGATATATGAGGAAGCATTTTTTACGATATATTCGAGATATAAGTATCGCGCTGAGTGTGGTCAGTGGCATGGCGATGTGTTATCGCGCGTATGCGCGGAGGCGAGGCGCGCTGGTGCGGGTGGTTGTCTTTCACGATGTATCAGACGCGATGTGGTTTGAGCGTCTTATCGCGCATATGCGAGCACGCTATCACGTACTTACACCAACCGATTTTTTTGCGAATACATTTCACCCAAAAAAAATAAATATACTGATCACGTTTGATGACGGATACGCATCATGGGCGACGGTATGCGCGCCAATTCTTGAAGCAGAGGGCGTATTGGCACTTTTCTTTGTAAATAGTCACCTTCTGGAAGTTTCACACGATAGTGAATTGACGCGTGCGTTTACCCACGACAACCTTCTCCTTGCTACGCCGCGCGCGCTCCTCACCTCAAAACAATTGATTTCGCTTATAGGACAAGGTCACAGTATTGGTGGGCACACAAAAAACCACGCGCGCCTCGCTGCGCTTCAAAAAGACGAAGAGGAGGCGGAGGTGGTAGAGGACAAAAAAGTACTTGAAACATATACGCATGACGCACTCCGCGCGTTTGCGTATCCATTTGGACATCGTGGTGACTTTACCTCACGGAGCATGGGTGCGGTAGCGCGCGCGGGCTACAC
>DASUDI010000027.1:0-10738 GCA_036275695.1 Minisyncoccota bacterium
GGATAGACGTATCCCACATTGCGCAAAAAATTACGCCCACATCTGTGGGCGTAATTTTTTGCGCAATGTGCGATACTATACACTATGACAAGCAACAATTCTGCACCACAAAAGGAGGGATCTATCATGGGGGTCTCGTTCAGTGACGTACATTCAGATGAGTTGCATGAAAGTGTACTACCCGAAGGAACCAACAACCCCCAGCGCACATCGAGCACTCACTCACAAGCACAAGCTAAAAAAAATACCTTTGATGTAGGAAACGCTCTTGATCGTGAGTCAATTGAAGAAGGTACGATAGTGACTGATCGTCGGAGAGTACGTAAATCATTTGGCGCAAGTCTTAAAAGTGCCTTTAATGAGTGGCTTGAAGGCACCAAA
This sequence comes from Minisyncoccota bacterium, assembly GCA_036275695.1. Taxonomy (GTDB): domain Bacteria; phylum Patescibacteriota; class Minisyncoccia; order Phycocordibacterales; family UBA918; genus Damh-18. The sequence continues at coordinate 382 of DASUDI010000027.1, forward strand.
GTGCGAGTAAGTGATATACAACAAAAAGTTTCTGAAATTGCAAAAAAAGAAGAAGCAACCATTGCGCCCGCTGAGACACGGAAGGAAGTAGTGGCTCAAGCCACAACACATGCTAACCTTGCTCCAAAAGATGATTCAAACATAGTTGTTGAGAAAATAAGAACTTTTAAAACTGATGTCTCACATATCACACATACCCCACTCATTAAAGATGCTTCACTTATTAAAACTGAGCCCACATGGGGTGACACACACGAAGTTCCGCACGTAGTCCCAGAACACACACACGACCAAGATGAGAAGTCTGAAACGTGGAAAAAATTTGACATTGCAGATCTCCGCGAGACAACCATTGCGCCACCTATAACAAAGCCCATTATCAAAACGCAGGTTTCATCCACATCTACCCCACACGAGACTACAGCATCACGTGTCCATATACCAAAAAATGAAGTGGTTAAAATCGATGCGCGAAACAATCCGCTCAGTGTTGCTCCTACGATACCAAACGCGACAAAGAAAGAAGTGGTGCGTGAGGTTGAGGCATTTGCAAACGCAAAACCACTTTCAAAAGAAGAAGTGCTTTCGCACATAACTCAAAACAAACCGGAGACATCACATAAACCAGACGTTATTCGCTGGACAACTGACACACGCACCAATACTGACGTTCCACCCCCAATCACTGCTCCACAACCTCCTCCACAACATACAGAAAAAAAAGTGGGACAGGCGCCACTCCATCACGATGATGATATTTCACAGCACCACATTGTTGCACCTGCACTACAGCAATCACCTTCAATTTCACACATACCCGTAGCACAACCTTCAGATTCAACCACACACATACCTGCACCACCCTCGCAAAAAATAGTGCGGACATATTCGCGCATCAATCCTACACCTGTACCTGATTTTCATCAAAATCCAATACCCGCATCACGAATTAGTGCTCCCACACCCTCGCAAAACACTGGGTCACCAGACGTTTCGCGCGCCGCATTTAGTCCAGAAACTTCCACATCATCTTCACGCGTAATGCAATACACAATACGCATCGGCAGTGTGTGTATTATAATTGTTATCGGCGTAGCACTTGCATTCACATTTAAATCAAACTCCACGCAGGTAGAAAAAAACTCAACCTCGCTATTCTCCCCAAACACCGGTACCGCAACAACGTCACTCTCACTCATACCTACGGAAATTACAAAATCCATACAACTACCTGATACCGCATCCTCACTCAAAGAGACCGCTGCGCACATGGTTGATTCTGCTACCTTTGGAATTACTGATATACGTTTCACAAAAAATTCAGGCGGTATTTCTTCTGAAGTAACGAGCAAAGAGTTACTTGCGTATCTCGGTGTGAGCCTTCCTCAGAATACGCAACGCGCACTCGACAATCAATTTATGTTCGGCGTTCTCACTACCGAAACTCCATCTCCATTTCTTATACTTCGATCGTACAATTTTGACATTCTCTTTGCGGGTATGCTTGCGTGGGAAAATTACATCATTCCAGAGCTCAAACCAATCTTTGGAGATATGGTCGCCACAGAAAAATTCACCGACACCATCGTACACAACCACCCAACCCGCGTACTCAAAAATGAACAAGGAGACATTGTCCTCGCGTACACCATTGTAAAAAACACCACACTGGTCATAACCACGCACACCACAACACTTGAAACACTCATTGAAAAAATCAAATAGTGTTCGAGCGGACATGGTATACTGAAAGTCATGCATCAAAAATATAAAACGCAACTTGAATCGTTACTAAGTACACTTACCGAAGAATTAAAAACTGTTGGGATACAAGATACAAAGAATATACATGACTGGATTGCGCGGGCCGACACAACTGAAAGTGGGGATGCCGATCCAAATGTCTCCGCAGACGCACTTGAAGACCTCGAAGAAAAACAGTCGCTCATTACCACACTCGAATCCGACTATAATGACATTGTCCGCGCGCTTGAAAAAATTGAGCAGGGAACTTTTGGCGTCTGTGAAGTGTGCGATGCACCTATTGAAGAAGGGCGCCTAGATGCTGTCCCCACCGCGCGAACATGCGTTGCGCACCGTGAAAATTCATTGGAGTAACCATGAGTATCGCGCGCGTTTTTGGAGCACAACCCAACGTCACAAATGCTGACATTGTCAGCCTTGAAACAGACCTCTCGCGGGGTCTGTTTGCGTTTTCGATTGTGGGACTTCCTGGGAAGGCAATAGAAGAAGCGAAGGACAGGGTCAATAGTGCTATTAAAAATTCTGGTTTTGATGCGCCCAAGAGTCAGAACCATAAAATTGTCATTTCACTTGCCCCTGCGGATCTTAAAAAGGAAGGTCCACTCTTTGACCTTCCCATAGCGATATCATATCTCCTCGCGTCAGAAAGCATCCGCGCCGAGGTATCGAGGGTGCTCTTTTTAGGAGAACTGGGACTTGATGGCACACTCCGTCCCGTGCGTGGCGTACTCCCCATGGTGCGCGCCGCGCGCGAGCGAGGTTTTGAGGAAGTTATTGTTCCCTTTGAAAATCATGAGGAGGCCGCACTCATTCCTGATATCCGCATCATACCTGCGCGCTCGCTCATAGACGTTGTTCGCCACATCGATACAACTCACGCTGAGTATGCACCCATCACGCCTGTTCCACAAACCCACATTCCCAATACGTGGCATGAACATGGTGTGCGACTTGAAGATATACGCGGACAAGAGAGCGCGAAACGGGGTCTCATTGTAAGTGCCGCCGGAAGACATAACGCGCTTCTCGTGGGACCACCGGGCACGGGTAAGACAATGCTTGCGCGTGCGTTTCGCAACCTACTTCCTCCACTCACGATCGAAGAAGCACTCGAAGTGACGTCAATACACTCTGTTGCGGGTACGGGAGAGGGTATCTCACTACAACCTCCGTTTCGCGCGCCACACCACACCGCGTCGCACATTGCACTTGTAGGGGGCGGTACACATCCTCGCCCTGGTGAAGTAACACTTGCCCATAAGGGTGTGCTTTTCCTTGACGAACTTCCTGAATTTGAACGTCGTACCATAGACGCACTTCGTCAGCCCCTTGAAGATAGAGTGGTTTCGATTTCTCGTATTCAGGGGAGCGCGCTCTTTCCCGCGGACATTATTCTCATAGCAGCAATGAATCCATCACGAGGTAACGATGGCGGAAATGACTATTCCGCGCAAATGTTAGAAACATATAAACAAAAAATATCTGGTCCAATTCTTGATCGTATTGATCTTTGGCTTCCGGTACCACACGTAGATTATGAGACACTTACACATAAGCGCGCCGATGAACATATATCAGTGGAAACAACACGAGCGCGCGATATGATACTGAGCGCGCGCGAACGACAGCGCGCGCGACTTAAAGGAAGCGGTGTCTACACCAATGGAGAAATGACCGCGCGCCTCATTGAGCAACACATCACCGTGCGTGAAAATGTAAGAGCACTTCTTAAACAGGCGTCCGAAAAAATGAACCTCTCTCCCCGTAGTTATCATAGACTCGTAAAGGTGGCGCGTACCATCGCTGACCTTGATGAACGTGAGAACTTAGAAGAAGCACACGTGCTTGAAGCGCTCTCATATCGTACAAAAATATAGAGAGTGACACAAAAGCCCGACGCTCTTGGCGTCGGGCTTTTGTGTTACTTCACAACCCTAAAATGGATTTCGTGCACCACGCACCTCAAAGTGGAGATGGTTACCTGTTGAGCGTCCTGTATTTCCCACGCCACCTATTTTCTCTCCCGCAACCACACGCTCTCCCACGGTGACCGCAACGCTTGATAAGTGCGCGTACAGTGTTTGTGTACCGTTGGGATGTTTAATAACCACATAACTTCCATATCCTCCATTCCATCCTGAACCTCGTGAAATAATTACTTCACCTGCTGCAGCCGCGAGTACGGGGGTTCCCACTGGTGCCGCATAATCAACTCCGTTATATCCGTGAATACCTTGTGAACGGACAGCTCCAGGTACAGGATGTGTAAATCCAGCACCTCCACCACCCGAAGCAACTGCGGAACTACCCTTTGAAGAATTACCCGATTTCGACGTAGGTGCGGGCGCACTTATGGTGCCATCAGGAATTACGATAGTATCTCCCACACGCACGTCAGACACATCAGTAAGTTGGTTGTACGCGAGAATGTCATCAATATTCCCCGTATATTTTTTTGCGATTGAGTCTATCGTATCACCTTGCTTTACCACGTGTCGCACGCCAGTAATGGGAAGAATGACGAGCGCGTCGCCCGGCTGAATCGTTGCGGGGTCTTTAATGTCATTTGCCCACAAAATTGTTTTTGAACTCACATCATACATCTCCGCGATTTGTGAAAGTGTATCTCCTTCGCGAACAACATATACACTAATTTCTCCATTCTTGGTTTTAGTATTGATACTCGCGTCTCCACTATCAATATCACGTGAAGGAACAAGCGCGCCATCAGATACCACAATATCGCCACCTCCTTTCGCAAGATTTGGATCAAAGTGTGTTGCGGCGCGAAGGAGTGGCACCGTCTGCATGCTTGCATCATGGGGGTAATACACCCTCTCATACATGTTTGCCTCTGCGGTATCTGACGCGGGGTTGGTACTACCCATAAAGAGTACCCCGCCCATACCGAGTACTGAGACACACATCCCCACGGTAGCAAGGTGCCACCGTAGATGTATATAGGTATACTTCACGCCACGTGAAACTACTGCGATGTGAGTTTTTTTATGTTTCGGTTTAATACAAGATTTTTAGGGTCTCACCGCCATACTCCCACTACGGAAATTTCAGAAACAAAAAGAGCGACACGCGCTCAAATGCGGAAACCTTATGTAAGGTACTCAGTAATGATACCGTGATGACCCCATGGGTCAATCTTGCCAAAGTCAGTTGTCCACAGTACGCCACACGAGTCAATAATACTATTACAGTGAGCCACATAATTACTCTTGTCATATATACTACGTGTGGTGTAATTTTTAATCGTTTCCACATCCGTGTCTGTGGCACTCATGGTATAGTAATGTCTCATCACCGTACACATGCAACACCTTGAAGGACTCAACGAGGCACAAAAGAGCGCGGTACTCACCACCGAAGGTCCGTTACTTGTGCTTGCGGGCGCTGGTTCAGGGAAGACCCGTGTTATCACACATCGCATCATACATCTCATACTCAATGGTGTCGCACCACACCACATCCTCGCGGTCACCTTTACCAACAAAGCAGCGAAGGAAATGCGCGAGCGTGTAACGCAACTCTTGGAGAGATATCCCGCCTCCCAACGTGCGGGTATAGATACCCACCCACTCATTACCACCTTCCACGCACTTGGCGTACGCATACTGAGGGAGCAACATGACGCACTCGGCCTGAGGAAACACTTCACCATTTACGATCGTAGCGATTCGCTTTCCGCGATAAAAAAAGCGCTCGAAAAGGCAAATTTCGATGCGAAGCAATTTGAGCCTCGAACCATACTTTCGATTATTTCACGCGCGAAGGGTGACGCGCGAACGCAGATAGAATTTTCCGAGGAAGCGAAGTCTTATCCAGAAAAAGTCGCCGCGGAAACATGGCGCCACTATGATGCCATTCTCAAAAGTGAGCACGCCCTCGACTTTGACGACCTTCTCGCTAAAACACTTCACCTTCTCAAAGGGCATCCACACATACTTACACACTATCAAGATCGTTTTCATTATGTGCACATAGATGAATATCAAGACACCAATCGGGTGCAGTTTGAAATAGCACGTCTCTTAGTAGGTGAACGTGCAAATCTCTGCGTCGTCGGTGATGTCGATCAAAACATCTATTCATGGCGCGGCGCGGACATAAAAAATATTTTGCAATTTGAGAAACTCTATCCGCGAGCGCGTATCGTTATGCTTGAAGAAAATTATCGATCCACAAAAACCATCATCGCGGCGTCAAATGATATTATCGAAAAAAATGTAAACCGCCCCCTTAAGAATGTGTTTACAAACAATCACGACGGTGAGCCTATCTCGCTCTACGTGGCTATGAGCGGAAACGAAGAAGCGGAGCATATCGCGCTTACCATAAAAGAGCACATGCGAAATGGCGTCGCTCCAAGTGAAATAGCAATACTTTTCCGCACAAACTTTCAATCTCGAGTGCTCGAAGAAGCCTGCATCAATTATGGTGTTCCCTATCAAATGCTCGGCACTCGCTTCTTTGATCGAAAAGAAATAAAAGATATGCTTGCGTATCTCCGCCTCGCGTTTAATCCCGACAACACTACTGACCTTGCGCGCATCATCAATACACCCGCGCGTGGCATTGGAAAAATTACCGTACTTAAAATTGTGGAAGGGCAGGGTGATACACTCCCCAAAAAAACACTTGAAAAAGTTCACGCGTTTTATGCCATTATTCACAATATCCACGCATTCGCCACTTCACACCCCATACACGAAACACTTGCATACATCCTCACACAAAGCGGTCTTGATTCGCACTATAAAGAGAGTGGAGACGAGGGTCTTGAACGTCTCGAAAACGTACGTGAGCTCGTAACCTTGGGTACCAAGTATGCGGAATATGAACCAGAAGTTGCGATTGAGCATTTACTTGAGGACGCCGCTCTCGGAAGCGATCAAGATGAACTCAAAGACAAGGGCGAATTCGATGCGGTACGGCTCATGACCATACACGCTTCAAAGGGTCTTGAATTTCCGTATGTATTTATTACTGGTCTTGAAGAGGGACTCTTTCCACATGAACGACTTGGCGACGAGCGCGTTGACGAAGAAGAAGAGCGTAGACTTTTCTATGTCGCACTCACAAGGGCACAGAAAAAAGTCTATCTTTCCCATGCGCACATACGCACTATTTTTGGAAGTCAGCGCGTGCAGGCACCCTCGTCATTTCTTTATGATCTCAAAACTGACTATCTTGAGCAGACAAATCCTACAGAATCAGGATATGAACGTACAGTCTACCTTGATTAAGGTTCTACATTTGCCTATCTCCCATCACATCGTATACTTGCGGTATGTCGCCACAACAGAGTCTCACTGCTAAAAAATCACTTGGGCAACACTTTCTCAATAATACTCATGTTCCGCGACTCATGGTCGAAGCGGGTAATGTGACCCGAGATGACATCGTCGTGGAAATTGGTCCAGGGACTGGTGTACTCACCCGCGCGCTACTCGCCACAGGCGCAACCGTCATCGCGCTCGAAGCAGATTCTCGGGCAATCTCACTGCTCCACGAAATGTTTCGTGATGAGATAACGGCTCAAAAACTAGTTATTTCACTCTGTGACGTACGCACACTCGACATTCGGACACTTGGGCTTCGCGCGGGTGGGTACAAAGTGGTCGCAAACATACCATATTATCTCTCGGGAATGCTTTTTAGGATATTTCTCGAGCATGAAACACATCCTTCAGACCTCGTATTTCTCGTACAAAAAGAGGTTGCGGAACGTATTGTTCGTGACCCGAAGGAATCAATTCTTTCACTATCGGTAAAGGTTTTTGGCGAGCCACGCTATGTAAAAACCGTCGGTAAGGGTAATTTCACCCCACCACCAAAAATCGATTCGGCAATTATCGCCGTTTCGCGCATACGCCATGATGTGGTGCAGCACGTTGGCGCGCGCTTCTTCTTTGAGACACTGCATGTGGGATTTAGGGCAAAACGTAAGCAATTGTTGGGTAATTTGTGTGCGGTATACCCACGAGAAGCCCTAAGTACAATTTTTCATACACTTAATCTCGATCTCACGATTCGCGCTGAGGATGTATCGCTCGATGCATGGCTAACACTCTGCGCTGAACTACAAAAAATAAAATAGTAGGTATTTGAGCGGAAAAGCGCGTGTTTTCTTAAACACGCGCCTTTTTTCAACACTTAATCCACCTTATCTCAAATCTTAAGCCAGTATTTACACACACGTTTCTTAACACCTTACCCACACATTAATATACAACCTTGCTATACTAATGAAGTAACAGACCTTATCGTGAAAGGGAGTATTCGCATAGGAGGAGCGCTGGTCGTGGGGATAGGTATCATCCTTGGTGCTTTGTATATGTCTAATCAATCACTCACCACAAATCCAACTCTAAGCGACACTTCTTTGGGCGCACCTGGTACAGGATTAACGCGCGATCCAATAGCTATACATGACACCGATAGTGACGGAATTGCAGACTGGGAAGAGACGCTTCAAGAAACCGTGTTTCGCTTTGCTCCCACCCCTACCTCCACTTCACTTTTTGCGCCGAGTGCTACTTATACACCCCCCACCACTTTTACGGGTAAGTTTTCTGAAGCATTTTTGGCAGATTACCTTGATGGAAAAATGGCAGGACAGGATTTTAGTGACCCCGCATCATTTGTAAATAGCGCAGTCCAATCCATAGACTCAAGCACGCGAAGTACCAAACACTCTCGAATTGAGCTACACATCGTTGATTCAAATACTGAAAATGTTTTTGCGTACGGTAATGGTGTTGTTGCCATCACTGACACCTACGCAAAGACCATAGAGCACCTTGAAAATGAGATGGTTATTCTCCAAAAAGCCATAGAAGGCACCGATGAAGAAAAATTGCGTGAACTTGGCCCTATCGTAGACGCATACGCGAACATCATACGCGACACGCTCGCACTACCAGTACCAGACATATTTGCAAACGCACACATAAACCTACTCAACGCGTATGAGGCGGTTTATACCGATATATACTCCATGCAGTTTGCCTTTTCTGACCCACTCCTCACACTCGCGCGAGTTCGTGTGTATGAAGACGATATGGCATCTTTCGGTTTTGCACTTAAAGAGATAAAAACGATACTTGACGCCCAAAATATCCTGTATACTAAGGAAGATCCTGGCTCAGCGTTTTACGTATTTGACACACTATGATACACACCACCTCATCACGCATGCGTAATCTTGGAAAATACGTTGTATCGATTTTTATCATTGTGTCATTTATCACCGCGCCCGTGTACATTGCGCGGGAAGGGGTGCGCATACAGGAAGCACATGCGGTAGTCAAAGTATTTGACTTAAAAAATGATATTGCGAACGCAATAATATCACTCGCAAGCAAAGCAACAGCATTCGCGACCGCCGCAATTGCAGGCTCAACTGGCGCATTAGTCACCAAGGAATACATTCTCGACCTTATTGTGTGGCCACTCGTCAACACCATACTTGAGGGTATGCTTCAGAGCACCATCAACTGGATAAATTCTGGTTTCCAAGGGAAACCCATGTATATCACCAATTTGGGTAGGTTTATGGGTGATATTGCGGATTACATCGCCGAGGACTTTCTCTTAGAGCACCTTAATTTCTTATGTTCTCCCTATACGCTCGATATCAAACTTGCGCTCGAATTTTCTTACCTTAATCGCTATCGCGATTATGAAGTTCAGTGTCGGCTCAGTACTGCGGTAAAAAATCTTGAGGGATACCTCTCAGGCGACTTTATCAATAACGGTGGGTGGAATACCTGGTATGAAGTGGCGCTCATACCTGAAAATAACATCTACGGCGCACTTTTTGAAGCAGAGGCTGCTATGTACAATCGCATTAATTTTACGCAAGGGAAATATACCGAATTACTTGACCGCGCCGGCAACTTCCTCGACCTTAAGAAATGTGACGATGCGGGAAAAAATTGCGAAACTATTACCCCTGGAAATGCTATCAACAACCAGCTCAATAAGGCGCTCGGCATGCCACAAGATCGCCTCACCATAGCCGACGAGATAGACGAAATTATTTCTGGACTCTTTGTGCAACTTGTCAGCACCGTACTTGATCCAGGTGGAGGAGGTGTACGGGGACTCAATTCATCAAGTGGCCCTAACGGATCATACTTCGACAATCTCAATAATGCTCCAAAGCAATACATCCAGTATCCCGATATACCCACATACACTGACCCTACCGCACCCTCCGCAACCGTACCAAGCACACCCATTGACTATACGGAGTTATACCTCGATTTACTTGCGGAAGGTGAGGAAACAATTGCATTATGTGACGGGAAAAATATGCTATCGAGTATCCGCGCGTATCTTGATGAAGAACTTGAGTTTATTACTTCTGAAACAGAGCGGATTCTTTCAGGAGAAATTACTGTAACCAGTAATGATACTGAATTTTATGATGAGAAAGTGCTTCCTGAAATTACTCGACAGGTTAATCGTGCTGATTGTTAGATATGAAAGGCAAGCGACACATGGGTACATATATTCTCTCAATCATTGGGTTTGCGCTCTTTTTTATTCCTGTCCATTTTTCTCTACAAATAGG
>DASUDI010000028.1:0-15256 GCA_036275695.1 Minisyncoccota bacterium
AAGGCCCGGAAAAAGTGAGTCTCTCAGTATTTCATACGTACGGTCATGCACCGCATTATTTATTTTCTCCAGCTCTTCTCTCAACGCCACAATCCTCGTACGGTATACTTTTTCTTTCACCCGATTTGGGTCTTCATGTGATGTCTGCTCCTGTCTGTATTCCTCCCTCCTACTCACCTTTTTTGATATAGGTACACGGCGATCAGCTTGCTCGCGCGCACGACTCGCTGTTTGTTCATGTGGTACACCATTTTGCATCCTCAACCGCTCTACACACCTTCCCGCTTCTTCAAGTGAAAATATTTTTGGCTTATCATTACCACCCTCCCATATATGTATGAATAAATTAGGGATACGACCAACCACTCTTGCTTTTATGTTACGTTGAGACAATTCATTAATTACTGAATTGGATTGCAGTATAATAAAATTTTCTTCCTCCTGACTTATTCCGTGAGTGCGCTCACTACTATTATCACGTGCAAAATATTCCCTTGCTCTCCGCTCTAATTGTGACTTCGCTTTTCTGTGATGTCGGCCACTTTCAATAACCTCAGGCTCACGCCGTTGTCCTCTTTGAGGATTTTCTATACCATCACCCATGATATTAAAATATTATCATGTAACGACTCTCTTTTAATGGTGTTATTGTGTATATATTTTCTCTAAAAAAGATTCGATTCCCTTATTAAGTTCTTGAATGGTGCTATCATTTGTAATGACATAATCTGCCATCTGCATCACGCGTGTCTTTTGCATTCCATGAGGATTGGGATCGTGTGCTTCAAGTGCTTCATGCGCGACAAATTCTTCAAAGGTGACCTTATCGGTTTCAGATCGACGAGCATGTATGCGTTCATACCGAAGTTTTTGATCCGCGTCTACGGCAAGTAGTATTCCGCCATGTCGTTTTAAGGTTTCGGCTTCAGCAACAGTTCTAATCGACTCAATAATGACATTTTTTTTATCGTTCCCCATTCGTTCAAGATTTTGAGTCACTACAAAATCATTCCCGAATTTCTCTCGCATTTCATTCGCAACCAAACGCATATTTGCCCTTGTGGGTTCCACCCCGCGTGACGAAAGTATCTCAATCAGAATACTTCGTGCAGAATAATGCGTAAAACCATGCTGACGTACCAAATACGTAACTACCGTACCTTTGCCCGATCCGTCAGTGCCTGTTATGCCCAGCAACATATTATGCCTTTTTTGTTTCTTCTTTGCGCTGTTGCCACGCCTCAATACGTATCAAAAGTGGTGATGCCAGCAATATTGATGAATACGTTCCCGCAACCATACCCACAATGAGGGTGAGTGAAAAATCTTTGGTGGACTCGGGTCCAAGTACAAAGAGCGCGAGAAGCATCACGATGACCGTCAGTGACGTGTTGATTGAGCGCGCGAGCGTTTGTTTCACCGAATTCCATACAATGTCACTGAATAATTGCCCCTTGTGTTTCTCCTCATTATGCTTTAGGTTTTCACGAATACGATCAAACACCACAATAGTATCGTTGATAGAGATACCAAGCGTGGTGAGTATTGCTACGATGAAGAATACCCCAACCTCAGCGTCACGCGCGTGTCCAAGATACGCAAATATTCCCGTAGGGATGAGAATGTCATGAAGAAGCGTGATAATCGCAACCACTCCATATTTCCAGGAAGCAACGGGTTTGGAAACATGTCTAAACGCAAACGCGATGAACGCAATAATAGCGAGGGACACAAGTCCAATCGCCCACCATGATTTACGCACAATTTCTTCACCAATAGATGGGCCAACTGAATTAAATTGTACTTCACTGACCGTGCCAAGCGTGCCGAGTGATTCCATAAGTTTGCTTTTTTCATCTTGGGTAAGTTCTCGCTGGCGCAATATAAAGTTATCGCCATCAGTCTCTTGTACGCGCACCTCACCAAGTTCTAACCCTTTTGTCACTTCATGAATTTGAGAAACCTCAGGCTTAGGTTCCACGGAAACTTGGAGTAATGAACCACCCGCGATATCGATACCCGGCTTTAACCCCCACGTCGCTATCGCAACAAACGAAAGTATCGAGAATACTACGGGAACAATAAATAAAATTGACTGGTGCTGTTTGATATTTTTCATAACACTATCGTGACCATCCTGAACCCATTAAAAACTTCCCCACCCCTTTTTCAGCTCGCATAGGAAGCGCGATGAGCAGCGTGCGTGAAATGGTAATCGCAGAAAGCATTGATGCAAAAACACCGATTACGAACACGAGTGCGAACCCCTTAATGAGCGCGGTACCAAACCAAAAGAGAATCGCGCCCACGATAATATGCGCCACGTTTGAATCACGAATAGCGAGCCATGCGCGCGCAAATCCTTCCTTAATTGCTTCATCAATATGTTTTCCCGCGCGTAATTCTTCCTTCATGCGCTCCGCAATAAGAATATTCGCGTCCACCGCGAGACCAATTGAGAGAATAAATCCCGCAATACCGGCCGCGGTGAGTACCACGGGAATGAGTTTGAAAAGCGCAAGCATAATAATGACATAGATAACAAGCGCGAGAGACGCAATGACACCTGGCAAGCGGTACCATGCGATCATAAAGACTACGAGTATGACAAACCCAATCACGCCCGCGTACACGCCCGCGTGAAGTGCATCCGTACCAAGTGACGAACCGATGGTCTGCGTGCTCGCGAGTGTAATTGGTACGGGCAGTGCGCCAAAATTGAGATTGCGCACAAGTTCACGCGCCTCTTCAGGCGTAAAATTTCCTGAAATTACCGCGCGTCCTCCACCAATAGCTTCGTTGATACGGGGTGCAGAAACCATCTCACCATCAAGAAAGATAGCGAGCTGTTCGCCTACATGGTCTCGGGTGATTTCTTCAAAAAGTTTTGCTCCCTCATCATTGAATACAATACTTACCGTAGGATCATTCGAGAGCCCTCCACTTGATGACTGACCAAATATGAGTTCGGCATTCTTCAAGTACCGACCCGTAAGCCCTGTATCAATATACTCACTGCCGATACCAAATGCCGCGGGATCAATTTCCTTTCCATCAGCTTGCGCAGCCGCAACAGCAGCCTCAATCTCACCGCGGAGTTTTGCTTGCTCCTCCGCTTTTTGTGTGTCAAGTAATTTAAATTCAAGTAGCGGTGTTTTCCCTATTTCACGAATTGCCTGATTGACATCCGTCACACCGGGGAGTTCTACCACGAGTCGCTGTACCGGATGTTCCGCCACGATACTACTACGCTCTACCTGCACAATTGGCTCTGACACTCCAAATACATTGATGCGGCGCTCTATTACCTCTCGCAGTGTACTCATGAGTTCAGGCACTTCATCTGGACTTAATCCTGAAACATCCGCTTCATACACCAGATGACTTCCTCCTGCGAGGTCAAGACCTAGCTTAAACGGATACGATGAGTCACTTTTTATCGTGCTCGCGTATACAAAATAACCAAGCAATCCCGCGCACACCAACACCGCACATGCTCTAAAAATACGTATAAATCGTTCAGTTCCTTGGCTCGAGCTCGATGACGTGTTTTGCATATTGTTTCTAACCCCCTCTTATAATATGTGAAATACTATACCACATCTCGTTTTTGCCGTGCACAATGAACCACATTTTTGAGAAGTATGGCAATAGTAAGCGGTCCAATACCACCCGGAACAGGCGTGAAAAGTGACGATTTTAGTGCACACGATGGGTCTGCGTCACCACGGAGTACTCCCCCATCTTCCGAAGTACCCGCATCAAATATGATAACGCCCTCACGCACCATTGCAGGCTTAATGAGTGAGGGGACCCCCGCCCCACACACCACAATATCAGCATTCTTGGTGTAATCCTCAATGTTAGAAACATCACGCGTAACCACACTCACATGCGCTCCTTGACTCACAAACCATTGATATGCGGGAATACCTACCAACTTACCACTTCCCACAACCGCAACAAATGTGTCCTTCACCTGTACCCCGTGCCGTTCTACTATTGCTTCAATAGCACCGACCACCGGAGAAAGCGGGCGTAGTGTATGCGGATTAAGTGCGTCTACGTCATGTGTGGTGGGTATCGCTTCAATAACTCTATCTTGCGCAATGTGCGAAGGAAGTGGGAGTTGCACCACAATACCATCGCTCTGAGGTATGGCGTGTGTTATCGCGTCGATGATATCTTGCGTAGAAACATCAGCAGAGAGCTCTCTAATCTCGGTCTTAATTCCAACCTCCTTCGCGCGCGCTTGTTTAAGATTAAGATATTTTTGCGTGGCAAAATGAGGAGCGCACGTAATAATGGTAAGTACAGGCGCGCGACCAAAGTCTGCAATGTCTTGAATCAACTCTTGATATATATCTTCTGCTATTTTTTTACCATCGACAATCATATTTGTAGTACGCATAATACTAACACATGCACACCCCGTAGCACGTTACACGAGTCCAAATTGTTTTCGTAACTCGACAATTCCCTCCTCGATACGAATGGTTGGTTGCCAACCAAGTACCAACTGTATGTAACTATTGTCAGCGAGGGTGTGCTTTGGTTCTATGCGTGGTGCAATGTACTCAACAGGACCACCAATCATGCGCGCTATCTCATTTACGGATACATTTCTTCCCGCGCCCACATTAAAGACCTCTCCTCTTCCCACCGCGTCACTTTCACACGCGCGCATAACCGCATCTACCGTATCATACACGTGCGTAAAATCACGAGTCTGCTCGCCATCACCGGTAATCGTCATGGGCATACCTTCTTTTCGTTGTTTGAGGAATTTCCCGATAACTAAAGCATACGCGCCATCAGGATCAAGATGTGGTCCATACACATTGAAAAAGCGTAGTGAGACGGTCTCCATGCGATGAATATCATGCCACAATTTCATCATTATCTCACCATGATATTTTTGTAGTCCATAGGGACTTTTTGGTTCTGCGCGCATGTTTTCTTTTAGGGGCATCGCTGTTTGGTCACCATACGCGGAGCTCGACGCCGCGTACACAACCCTCCGCACCCCTGCGAGTCGCGCGGCTTCAAGTACCGAAAGCGTTCCTCCGATATTTACGCGCTGAGCCTCAAATGGTTGCTCAATAGAAAATTGCACACGGGGTAACGCCGCAAGATGCACCACCACATCAACACCACGCATGAGCGCGGTCAATGGTTCTGTCTTACAAATATCGAGTCGATAGAGTGGGACTCCTTCGGGTACACGCTCTGCCTTTCCTCCGCTGAGATCATCAACAACAATCACCCTATTACCCTCACGAACGAGTCGCTCCACAAGGTTAGTCCCAATAAATCCCACGCCTCCGGTAACCAAGAATGTCTTTGCCATATCGTCACTGATTATACGTATTTATTACTACAAAACTATTGACTAGGTTCCACTTCTCATGAGCAATGTGTGTATAGTTTTAAGTGCGATTTCAATATCGAGCAACAGAGAACGGTGTTTGAGGTAATACAAATCAAACGATAATTTGTCAATGGTACGAGGAATATCGACGCCACCACGAGGCACATCAAAGTTATGTATCTGTGCCCATCCCGAAAGACCCGGTGTCACAAGATGGCGCATATTGTAGTAGGGGATATTTTCAGCATATACTTTTGCCAGTGTTGGTATTTCAGGTCGCGGACCTATAAACGAAATATCACCCCGTAGCACGTTAAAAAGTTGCGGGAGTTCATCAATGCGCGTCTTTCTCAAAAATGCTCCTACCCACGTTACGTGGAGTGTACTTTTAAGCGCGTCGTTGGGATTATCAGTTCCAGACATAGTTCTGAATTTATAGATATAAATAGGCTTATTATATTTTCCAACGCGCTCTGCTTTGTACAAAAATTTCCCCCGATCTTCAAGATATATCGCGAGCATAACCAACGGAAATAGGACGAGTGACGGAATAAGCAGTATGAGTGCGGTGGCCATATCAAACGCACGCTTCACAATATCATACGCGTAATGGGGCGCGTTAGTGGTGATGTTTTCAAGAAACCACATCTCTTCGATGAGTGACGGTGGTACGCGATGGTGCAACGCTTCATACATTACGGGCAGATTGTAAAAACGTATATTTTTGTGCTCGAACGCAAACGTATATAGATCATTTACCATGCGTGACGCGAACTCATCACGCATGTCTGCGATTACCATATCGACCGAATCGTCTTTGACAAAATTTACAAGTGCGTTACGGAACTCATCATAATTTGGTATATCACGCTTACTTAACATAAACGGCTTCATACCTTTAAAGTATGGGTTGTTCGCGAAAACCTTTGCGATACCGAGCGCCTCATCACTGTCACCTATCACCAACACACGGGTAGTGTTTGCGATGACGATGCGCGGATACACAAAAAGTCTCCACCCCAACATACACAATGAAGAAAGTACCAGATAAATAACGAGATTCGTTTTAGGCTCAATACCGACGTCAAAGGTAAAAAAGAAAAGTGCCGCTATAAGTATATTCGCGGCCTGCGTTTTGAATACGCGTGAGGGAATGCTCTTTCGCACCAAGGACACATGCCGGTCGTATAACCCCGCGATAAAAAACACAATGATCCATATCACAAAAAGAACCGTGAACGGTGTCGCGTGAAGTATGAATACATCCTTTGAAACTTCACCGTACCGTAGATAGAGTGTACCGAATAGTGCGATATATAGCACAAATACATCTCCAAAGAGAAGAAGTGACGCCCCTCCACGAACAAGTGGTTGCATGTACGTATCATACGGGAGGGTAATTTTTATGCAAGATGTCGGTATCTTTTCATCAATTACCTCGGTAGTATAGTGTATATATGGGAGCAAAAAAAATAAAAGTGCTTTTTGTTATCACCAAATCAAATTTTGGTGGCGCGCAACGATACGTATACGAACTCGCCACAAGCCTTCCCGCAGCGGACTATGAGGTTGTTGTCGCGTGTGGTGGCAAAGGCATACTCACCGAAAAGTTACACGAACACGGCATACGCGTATATGAGGTAAAAAACTTCGAACGCGACATACACATTGTAAAAGAGTTGTACGCATTCCGAGAACTGTATGTAATCATACGCGCAGAGCACCCTGACATCGTGCACATCAACAGTTCAAAAGCGGGGGTGATTGGGACTATTGTGGCACGAATAGCACACGTACCGCGCATACTCTTTACGGCGCACGGGTGGCCATTTTTTGAAAAAAGAAATATTCTCTGGAAAAGCATGGCATGGATACTCTCATGGGTGACAACCGCGCTTGCACACCAGGTCATTACGGTATCTTCGTACGACCGTACACGCGCGCGTCTTTGGGGTCTCTCGCGTAAACTCATAACGATACATACCGCAGTACCTCAATTTTCATGTCTTCCTCAAAAGGACGCGCGCGACACACTCTTCCCCGAACACATACAAAAGGCACACCTCCACGATATCTGGGTTGTATCTACGGGAGAACATACGCAAAACAAAAATCTCTTTTTTCTCCTTAATGCCGTAGGCGCGTATAACACGCAAGCGACACGGAAACTCTTTCTCACGCTCATAGGAGATGGCGAGGATCGTCAAGCGCTTGAGAGGTATGTCGCGGAGCACCATCTACGTGACTTCGTGCATTTTACGGGTTTTATAGACAATGCGCGCGCGTACCTACATGCGTTTGATATATTAGTCCTTCCTTCGCACAAGGAGGGTATGCCCTACGGACTGCTTGAAGCGGGTCATGCGGGGCTCTTTGTGATTGCGAGTAATGTGGGTGGTATTCCTGAAATTATTACCGACCATAAAAATGGGTTACTCATACATCCCCATACCCCGCCCTCGCTCACCAGCGCATTTGCATTTTATGAGACACATCCCAATGAAGTTGATTCCTATAAAAACGCGTTGCGCGCGCACATTCGCACACATTTTAATCAAAAGGATATGGTAGCGGCAACGAGCGCGCTCTATGAAAGAGACACCCTCAATCAATAAACTCTTTGGCGGTATACTGACGCCTCGTGTACCGCCCCATGGCAATAACCATACCAACACCAAGAAACTCAGTGAGAAGATGTGATCCGCCATATGACAAAAATGGTACCGTCGTTCCCGTAACAGGCAATAATCCGATATTCATACCAATGTGTATGAGAAAGTGACTTATAAAAAGTATAGAGACTCCTACCGCAAATAGTCGCTCGAAATTAGTCGCCCCACGGAGGGCGTGGGTAAGGAGTCGGAAAATTACAACTCCAAAGAGTGAGAAAAGCATTATCACACCCACGAGACCCCACTCTTCCGCGAAGGCGGCAAAAATAAAATCGGTCTCATATTCTGGAAGAAATTCTAGTTTCGACTGAGTACCGTATCCAACTCCCTTTCCCCATATCTGCCCTGAACCAACCGCTATCGTTGATTGATACGCGTTGTATCCTGTATCTTGAATATCAGCAAGAGGATGCAGAAACGTCATAATGCGGTCTTTTTGGTACTGCATAAATACAAATTGCCACATGAGTACAAATGAAATAACCCCGAGTCCAAACACAATCGCGAGATGTCTGAACTTAATCCCCGCAACGAGTACCATGCCAAACCATACAGAAAAAAGAATAATCGCGGAACCAAAATCTGGCTGAATGAGCACTAATCCAAAAATACCAAGTGCATATACTCCCGATACAAAAATATGTCTAAAATCACCGATAAGTTCGTGGCGCTTTGAAAAATATTTCGCCATCACAATGATAAGGACCAATTTTGCGGGGTCCGCGGGCTGCAATGAAAATAGTCCAAGATTGAAACGACTCTGCGCTCCCTTAACCGTATCACCCACAAACAATACGAGTACCAATGCCACGATAGTCAGAAGATATAGGTAGAATGTCGTATTACCTAGACGCAAAAAACGATAGTCAGGAATGATAGATAAGAACAACCCGCCGAGCGCAAGTGTAATCCACCATATCTGTCGCTCAAAATAGAAGTTGTCACCATCAAATGTATACATGGTTACCAATCCAAGGAGGGTAAGTAAGAAAACAGCTGAAATAAGCCACCAATCAATGCTTTTGAATATGGTCTGAATAAACCGCATGCGTGTATTATGCGGGAGATGCCGTAAGATGTCCAAAAGAAGTGGCGACCCGCGGTCGCCACTTCTTTTCACACCCTTCTACTACGGCCACACGGGGAAATTTGATTTTACCTTTGGTATCACCTCAATGACCGAAGCGCCATCTTCACATATTGCCTCACTAATACGCGCATACATACTATCCACATCCTTACTCGATGGTGCTTTGTAGTAATACTGCGGTCCGCTCGCAATATCACGAAGAAATGTATCGTTTACCCCCGCCCCAAGACCAATGGTAAATACTTCCACGCCACTGTCTTTTAATTTCTGCGCGCTGGTTTTTGCAAATTGTTCAGGATCATCCCCACCTGACGTCGCGAGTCCGTCACTCAATATCACCACCACCTTGCGCGCGTTTTCATTATGGCGAGACGAATTAATTTCATCATGCGCGCGCATGATTGCCTCACCGGTATTCGTACTTCCTCGTTCTTCATCTGGGCTTATAGTAAGTTTTGATATAACACGTGCGACATCATCTCTCTGGTTTGTTAGTTGTGTCATCAACTCTCCACGTGTTGCGAACGTTACAAGACCAACTGAGTCATGTTGAAGTAATCGTCTCACAAAGGCTTCCGCCGCGACAAGTACCGAATGAATGGGCTCCGAGGGATTACCGCCGTCATTATTCATGCTTCCTGAAAGGTCTATGGCAAGCACCACATCTGAGGGAACTTCGCAACTTCGCAACGTCTTGGCAATTGGTTCGGGCCACGTAAACGTCACATCCTGAGTAGAGCGTCCTGAAAAATACTGCACGATGGTACGTGAGGCGGTCAGTGGCTTTTTCTTAGAATCAAAAATTGTTGCCACAATCTCCACGTCACGCGCTTCTTCGAGCGCAACGTTTTCAACTTGCGCCATGAGGCGCGGGGTTTTATCCGCACTCACGAGTTCGCGCTTAATGAGACTGAATTGGTCGGTACCCATACTTCCCGGAAGCCATACGGTATCATCGGCAAAAGCAAGCTCGGTACGTGTTGGAACTCTGTCGCCTGTCATAACACGTCCCTCAAAAAGTGGGTAGGTGCCATCAATGGGCATTGCAGTCTTTCCCTCTCGTTCCACAATGAGCCCTTTCCCATCATAGAGTCTAAATGTATACGTGAGCTCTGGGGTGCCCGCTATAATATTGGGGTTCTCCACGTATGCCACCACATTGTACTGTCCCTCGACAATTTTAAACGATTCCGCCCAAACTACCCGCAACGGCTCTACGTCAAACGCGCATATACGCGCGCACGAGCCACCACAATCAACGCCGCGCTCATCAGTGTTTTGTATACCGTCAAAACAGGTAGGGGCGACATAGCCGTACTTCATATAGATTCCAGACACAACCAAGCCACACAAAACTATGTATACGGTACCATACTGCAACCTTCTCCAAAATGCCCACCAACGAATCATATATCAGATTGTATCAGAGAATGCGTACAATCTACACGCGTATCATGGGATTATGATGCAAGATACACGCGTATTGCCTCACGAAGTCGTATCATAGTATCTCTGAAAACATCCACATCTTGCTCTAAGAGAGTCGCGCGGAAACCAAAACAACTTGCGTTAAATCCCGTAGTGAGGGGGACCACACAGATGCCCGTCGCACCTAAAAGATAATAGGTAAAACGTTTATCAAGCGCCGAGGTCTCTTTGGTGAGTTCATCGATAAGTGCTGAAACCTCGGGATGGGTGAGCGGAAGTGTTTGCGTAGCATTGAGTGCCGCATCATCAAAAACAACGGTGAAATAGAATGCTCCTTGGGGCATATGCATGGTTATGGAAGGTACATCACGCAATATCTCATACGCAATTTCTGATTTATGTTTATACATTTCGGTACGCGTTCGTAACTCTGGATAGTACCGCGCGTCACTCATGACATCTGGTAATACCGCTTGAGGAAGTGTCGTTGAACACACTTCGAGCATTTTTGCATCAATGATTGATTGCGCGTACGCATCAAACATACTGTCACGTCCTCGATTGTAAAATTCAATCCATCCACATCGAGCGCCCGGCCACGGAAATTCTTTCGAAATACCACGCATCGCAATAGCAGGAACGTCCTCAATAACTTGCGCTAATTTCACATAGGGAACATCGGGATAGACCAGATTTGAATATATCTCATCTGAGATGATGAATAATTCGTACTTTTTTGCGAGTGCGACAATTTTTTTAAGTGTATCAGGTGCGTAGACAAAACCAGTAGGGTTGTCTGGATTAACGATAAGTATACCCGCAATCCATGGATTATCTCGAATCTTTTGCTCCATATCATCGAGATCAGGCTGCCACCCATTTTTTGGATTGAGTGCGTATGTTATATGTTCACGACCCGCATGTGCTGCCTCAGCAGACGCGTGTGTGGGGTAGGCTGGGTTTGGACCTATCACCCGCACATCGGTATGGAGATTTTTATACAATTTTGAAATCGCATCACCAAGTCCATTAAAAAAGAGAATATCTTCGGGAGTTATGCGGATGCCACCTTCTTTATTTCGCTCATTCGCAATGTAGGTGCGTGTACTCAAAAGTCCCTTTGTGGGAGAGTACGCATACACGCTATTATGAGTAACAGCTTGTGCAACATACTCTTTAATCCATGTAGGAACACGTTCACCTTTGGCAATGGGGTCACCGATATTTTCCCACACAATCGGAATACCACAATCTCTAACCTTTTCCGCTATCTCAACAATTTTGCGGATTTCATATTTTAGATTTCCCGCCCCTATATCGATAATGTTTGTGCGCATATAACTACAATAGTACCCCATCATAGTACATCTCATAACAAATACAACTGCCTTTCATACAAAAAAACACCGTACGGTGTTTTTTTGTATCGAATACTGTGAGTTGGCGCCGACCTACTCTCCCCCCAAAGGAGTACCATCGGTGCTAAGGAGCTTAACTTCCGTGTTCGGAATGAGAACGGGTGGACCCTCCTCGCCAAAGCACCAACTCACAATATTTGATACGGTACATATTAAAAAGCACATAATGCCTCTATTACGTACTGTAATATAGAGCCATCGCAATGATGGCTTCGGGGCGACTGGATTCGAACCAATGACCTCCTGTCACATGCACAGGTGCTCTACCAGACTGAGCTACGCCCCGTAACTACATTTGGCGTAGTTACGGCTATATTACAATACGTAATAACATATTCATTTCTATCAATCGCATATTCTTGTGGTAAACACATATCTGAAACTCAAAATATTGTTGTGTACAACATTCACCATAGTAACGCAGACATGTACGCGTAACGTAATCATGTACAGCATTCCCTACAGGAAATCACGTCCTATTAGTACACCTTGGCTCAACACATTACTGTGCTTCCACCGAGTGCCTATCAACCTCGTCATCTCCGAGGGGACTTAATGATTCCTAATCTTAGAGTTGGCTTCCTGCTTAGATGCTTTCAGCAGTTATCCGTTCCCAACATAGCTACTCTGCGGTGCCACGGGCGTGACAGCAGATAGACCAGAGGTCAGTTCATCCCGGTCCTCTCGTACTAGGGACAAATCTCTTCAAGAATCGACGCCTGCAGCAGATAGGAGACCAACCTGTCTCACGACGGTCTAAACCCAGCTCGCGTATCTTTTTAAATGGCGAACAGCCATACCCTTGGGACCTGCTCCAGCCCCAGGATAAGATGAGCCGACATCGAGGTGCCGAACCGTGCCGTCGCTATGGACGCTTGGGCACGACTAGCCTGTTATCCCCAGGGTAACTTTTGTCAGATAATCTCCGGTCGCGTCTAAAGCGGACCATCGGTTCACTATGCTCTGCTTTCGCATCTGCTCGGCACTGACGCCTTACAGTTAAGCTGGCTTTTGCCATTACACTATCGGTACGGTTTCCATTCGCACCTAGCCAACCTTGAGACCCCTCCGTTACTTTTTGGGAGGGTAGCGCCCCACTAAAACTGCCTGCCACGCACTGTCTCAACATGGTTTTTCCATGTTGGTTAGAGACTGCCCAAATGAAGAGTGGTATTTCACTGACGACTCCACGGTACCCAAAAGCCCGCTTCAAAGTCTCCCACCTATGCTACGCATCAATCAAACAGCCCCAATACGAAGCTACAGTAAAGCTCCTGGGGTCTTTTCGTCTAGCTGCAGGTAGGGGGCATCTTCACCCCCACTGTATTTTCACCGAGCAGGTCCTTGAGACAGTTTCCCAGTCGTTACGCCATTCGTGCACGTCGGAATTTACCCGACAAGGAAATACGCTACCTTAGAACGATTATAGTTATCGCTGACATTGACCGGGGCTTATATAGCCCAGCATACCAAGGAAACCTCAGTACACCATCCATACTTAACCTTCCGGCATTGGTCAGGCGTCACCCTCTATACATGGACTTACGTCTTCGCAGAGAGCTGTGTTTTTGATAAACAGTCGCCAGGAAATCTTTCGCTGCGGCCACTCTATTACTAGAGAGGCAGGCCTTATCCCGAAGTTACGGCCGCTTTTTTGCCGAGTTCCTTAAGGACCCATCACTCGTTCGCCTTGGTCTTCTCGACCCTACCACCTGTGTCGGTTTGCGGTACGGAACCGCTACGCATAACCTTAGAAGTTTTTCTCGGAAGCGTGCTCCCCTCTTTTCTTCGGCCGTAGCCTCAGATTCAGACTCAACTCGGAGTATTGTTTGGCGGATTTACCTACCAAACCTCCTCGAAGCTCCAGCATCAATCCAATAAGATGCAGAGAGTACAACGCTTCGTCCCTCCATCGAACGTAGCAGTGTGCAGGAATATTAACCTGCTCTCCATCGGGTCCCCCATTCGGGATCCCCTTAGGACCGACTAACCCTTCGCTGATCACCATAGCGAAGGAAACCTTGGTATTTCGGCGGACGGGGTTCTCACCCGTCTTGCGGTTACTCGTGCCGGCATTCTCACTCCTATACGCTCCACCGTGGTTTCCACCTTGGCTTCATCGCAGAATAGGACGCTCTCCTACCACGCCATCTTTCCGAAGAAAAATAGCATCCGCAGTTTCGGTATCATGCTTGAGCCCCGATCATCTTCGGCGCAAGGACTCTCGATCAGTGAGCTGTTACGCTTTCTTTAAATGGTGGCTGCTTCTAAGCCAACATCCTGACTGTTAGTGAATCCTCACCTCCTCACTATGCACTGAGCATGAATTTAGGGACCTTAACTGGCGATCTGGGCTGTTTCCCTTTTGACGAATGGAGCTTCTCCCCCACCGTCTAACTGCCGCGCTATAACTACCTGGTATTCGGAGTTTGATAGGTCAAACGAGATTTCTCCCTGTTTTGACCTTCCAGTGCTCTACCCCCAGGAGGAACACGCGACGCCAACCCAAAAGCTGTTTCGGAGAGAACCAGCTATTACGGAAATCGATAAGCTTTTCACTCCTTACCACAAGTCATCCCCGCGTTTTGAACGGCGCGTGGGTTCGGGCCTCCACGAAGTTTTACCTCCGCTTCACCCTGCTCATGGTAAGCTCTTCCCGCTTCGGGTCGCATCCCTGCTCTATATTCGCGCTATTCACGCTCGCTTTCACTACGCCTCCGTGGGGTTACCACTTAGACTCAGAACAAAGATGCACTCGCCGGCTCATTCTTCAATAGGCACGCCGTCGGCCCGCAGGCCTCCGACTCCTTGTAGATGTATGGTTTCAGATCTATTTCACTCCCCTCTCCGGGGTTCTTTTCACCTTTCCCTCACGGTACTTGTTCACTATCGGTCTAGAAGAATATTTAGCCTTAGGA
The DNA here is from genome assembly GCA_036275695.1 of Minisyncoccota bacterium. Taxonomy (GTDB): domain Bacteria; phylum Patescibacteriota; class Minisyncoccia; order Phycocordibacterales; family UBA918; genus Damh-18. Next base: position 14,898 of record DASUDI010000028.1, read on the forward strand.
GTTAGTGCTCCCAGATTCATTCGAGCTATTCGTGTCTCGAACTACTCAGGAACAGAAGCAAAAGAGTTGATGTAATTTCACATACAGGACTATTACCTCCTTGGGTCGCGCTTTCCAACGCGTTTTGTTATCACACCAATTGGTAACTCTTCTCAACTAAATGACGCTCCTGCCCTACAACCCCATTAATGTAAACACCAATGGTTTGGGCTCTTCCCGTTTCGCTCGCCGCTACTCAGGGGATCGCAAGAATCTTCTCCCTGAACGTAATGGCGCTTATGCACCACCGTTCAGGATTACTCCTGAACATGATGCTAAGCATCCGTTCAGAAAGAAAATTCCATGTATTGCTTTCTTTT
>DASUDI010000029.1:0-9484 GCA_036275695.1 Minisyncoccota bacterium
CATCTTAAAGCCACCCCACGCTATCATGATAGTGGCAAGGAGTACGGATATTCCGATAAGAAATCTGAGTATGTTGTTGGCGAGAGTAACAACTGAGCCCGTAGTACAATCTGTTCCGTCACAGGGAACAATACCTTGTGACTGCGCGAAGATGAGGGTGGGGACTGATATTGCCAAAACCAAAAGAGCCAGATATCGAAGATTTCTCATGGTGCCATTATATCACTCACACATCTCGTACTTTATCTTATTTGTGAATTATGGTATCTTGTAGCGGTTCTGCGATTACAGAACATTACCTACGCGTCGGTGGTGGAGTGGTCAATCACAACAGACTGTAAATCTGTCGGCTTCGGCCTTCGCTGGTTCGAATCCAGCCCGGCGCACAAATGCAAAAGTCACGCATAATCTATGCGTGACTTTTTTGGGTCATGTTCAAAATTATCACTATGGGGTGGGTTGCACATATCAATCAACAATAATTTGTGTGTTTGGAAGCGCGTTTCTAATTATATCGAGATCAAATGTAGATGGATTATTTCCCCGCAAATCAAAAACTTCGAGATTTTTCAACTGTGCAAGTTCATGCGGAAGTCCCGTGAGGTTATTATGGGAAACATTTAGTATGCGTAACTGCGCAAGTTGTCCCACCTCAGCAGGAATACCTGTGAAATTGTTGTTGCTCAAATTGAGTTCTTGAAGGTTGCGCAAATGTCGCACCTCAGCAGGAAGTGCTCCTGTGAGTTTATTCCCTGAAAGATTAAGCGAAACAAGGTCAGTCTTATCAAAAACATTTTTAGGAACGGTGGTGAGTCCCGAATTACTGAGGTTAAGACTTTTACCTGTTGGCGGTATCACATCCTGTTGCGTATTCACAGCGGTGCTTACATTCTCAGTAACAGCCGTCTCCGCGCTACGAGGCGTTGTTGTGGATAATTCATCGTCAGGTGTGTGGTTGTCCGTACTATTGAGTGAGAGAGAAATGAGTATCAAGACACCAACACCTCCTATGATATATAACCATCGCATGCAAAAATTATATCATATTTTATACGCCATTGACGCATACTACGATGGTACTATGGCGCAAAAAGAGACGGCTTTGCCGTCTCTTTTTGCGCCACACAATCCATAACTACAAGCTAGCCAATACTACACGACGGCTTCGCGCTTCTTTCGTGGAGCACTCTTTTGTACTCCCCTCTGTCGCTTCACGTCGAAGCATAGTTCTCCCTTTTTCATGGAGACGTTTACCGTGCCACCCTGGAGCATTCCCTCGCCCACCATCATGGTGGCAACGGGCGTGAGAATCTTCGACTGAATAACACGTTTGAGTGGACGAGCACCAAAACGTGGGTCGTACCCCTCTTTCGCGAGATAGTCGAGCACCTCATCAGAGACAGTGAGCGCAATGTCTTTTTGCGCGAGGCGATGTGCCACAAGCGCAACCTGAATACCCACAATATCACGAATCGTTTCCTTTGAAAGAATGTCGAAAATGATAATCTCATCAAGGCGATTGAGAAATTCGGGACGGAAGAAATCTTTGAGTGATTCCATTACTTTATCTTTTGCCTGCACGTACTGTGTCGCCTCATCTGACGCACCCGAAAAACCAAACTTGCTCATGCGGTCGATATGCTCGGCGCCAATATTTGACGTCATGATTATGACGGTATTCTTGAAGTTTACCTTACGACCCTTCGCGTCAGTGAGGTGTCCTGAGTCAAGCACCTGCAAGAGGATATTGAATACCTCGGGATGCGCTTTCTCAATTTCGTCGAGTAAGATGACCGAGTACGGACGATGACGCACGAGTTCGGTAATAGAGCCTCCCTCCTCATGACCCACATACCCTGGTGGTGATCCAATAATTTTTGAAACAGAATGCTTTTCCATGTATTCAGACATATCAATACGCACGAGTGCTTTATCGTCATTGAACATAAACTCAGCAAGCGCGCGTGAAAGCTCGGTCTTCCCCACACCCGTAGGACCCAGGAAAAGAAACGAGCCAATGGGGCGATTGGGGTCGGCAATGCCCGCGCGTGAGCGTTTAATTGCGTCACTAACACGCTTCACCGCATCAATCTGTCCTACAACACGCTTCGTGAGTACCTCTTCCATTCGCGCGAGTTTTTTTGCCTCTTCTTCAAGCATGCGCGCAACAGGAATACCTGTCCACCGCGACACTACGCCCGCAATGTCTTCCTCAGTAACTTCTTCTTTAAGAAGTCTCCGTGTGCGTTGCAATTTTTTGAGTTTACTTGACTTTGCGTCTAGGTCCGCTTCGAGCTTAGGAATACGCACATACCGTATCTCTGCGGCGCGCGTAAGATCTGCTACTGCCTCTGCTGAATCCGCTTCAAGGCGCAATTCTTCAAGTTTCTTCTTCATATCACGAATTTCAGTGACTGCGTCTTTTTCGTTGTTCCATTTTGTTTCTAGTGCTGAAGTTTTTTGTTTCAATTCGCCAATCTCTGTCTCAATTTCTTTAAGTCGTGCTTTAATTTTTGCTTTATGCTCTGAAATTTCTTCCTCCTTTTTTAATGCTTCGCGTTCTATTTCAAGTCTGCGTACGGCGCGATCTGCCACCACCAATTCATCGGGCTTATTTTCAAGTGAAATGCGAAGTGCTGACGCAGCCTCATCAATGAGGTCTACGGCTTTGTCAGGCAAAAACCTGTCACTGATATACCGCGCGGAAAAATTAACCGCGGAGACTATCGCGTCATCGGTAATACGTACACCGTGGTATATTTCATACTTCTCAGCGACACCTCGCAAAATAGCGATTGCATCCTCCACTGAGGGCTCCTGCACATACACTGGTTGAAATCGTCGCGTGAGGGCTGGGTCACGCTCAATGTATTTCTGATATTCTTTGAGCGTCGTCGCGCCAATGACACGCATTTCCCCACGCGCGAGTGCTGGCTTGAGCATGTTTGACGCGTCCATAGAACCTTCTGCTTGACCAGCACCTACAATGGTGTGCAATTCGTCAATAAAAAGTATCACTGAACCTTGAGCCTGTTCCACATCCTTCATAACTGCCTTCAAACGCTCCTCAAACTCGCCACGAAACTTTGTACCCGCGACAAGAAGCCCGAGATCAAGTGAAAGAATTTCTTTTTCTCGCACAGACTCAGGCACATTTCCCTGCACAATAGCAATCGCGAGACCTTCCACGATTGCAGTCTTACCTACGCCCGCTTCACCAATGAGTACTGGATTATTTTTGGTACGACGAGAAAGAATCTGGATGACGCGCTGTATTTCTGCATCCCGTCCGATAACGGGGTCGAGTTTATTTTCCTGCGCGAGTTTGGTGAGATTGCGCGCGTATTTTGAAAGTGCGCGAAACTTCTTAGGACTATGCGCGTCCTCGGTATGATGCTCACGTACATCTCGGAGCGCGTCTTGCACTCGTTTCTTCTCAATATGCGCGCGATTTAGTATTTCAATTGCAGGACCAGGGTGCTCAAGCAAACCAAGGAAAAGGTGCTCCACGCCCACGTACGAATCATTGAGTTGTTGCGCGATGCGACCCGACTCTTCAAGTGCTTGCGCGAGATCTGGCGTAAGGTAGAGCTGATACGACTGAGACATCGAAGCAGTTTGTCCCGTGTGTGGAGTTTCGAGTGCTTCAATAAGAAGATCAGTGAGTGCGATAATATCAACATCAAGTCTATCAAGGAGTGAAATAACTGTATTTTCATCTTGCATTACCAACGCCGCGAGGAGGTGTGTGGGACTAACGTGATTTTGTCCACGCTCAATGGCGAGCTCATGCGCTTTGCGGATTGCTTCTTTTGCACGTGATGTGAAATTGTGAAAGTTTGGCATGATGATATTACGTAATGAGAGCAAAAAGAACCCTGAACAAAAATATTCATTGGTTTGCCTCGGTGAATAATGAAATTATAATACAACGAATTTTGTTCCTGTCAAAATTTGCATTCGTATATCGAAGTATACCACATCAACTCATGAGTGTTACGTGTTCCTCAATAATTGAGAGCGTAACATCTATATCGTGAGACGTGGACGACTCACCAAGTGTGAGACGAATAGTAGAGAGTGCGCGCGCATCGTCCCCCGATAGCGCGCGTACCACATGAGATCCGCTCTTGTTTTTTGTACCGCACGCACTTCTCGTTGCGGCAGCAACCCCCTTCGCGTCAAGAGTAATTACCGCATATTCGCCATCAATGCCAGGGAGTGAAAAATTGATGTTGTTTGCGACACGAAACTCCACACTTCCATTGAGTATGGCATGGGGGAGTTTCTCCCTGATGCGTGAAATTGCGTAGTCACGGATGGGTTGCACGCGCGCGCTACGTGCTTCCCAATCTCTCTGCGCGCGCACGAGCGCGCGCGTGCAACCCACCACCAACGCAACGTTTTCAGTTCCTGAACGCAAACCCTGCTCCTGCCCTCCTCCAAAAATAATCGGTGTGAGTGTTACCGTATGTCGCTTCACCAAGACTCCCACACCCTTAGGACCATAGCACTTACCCGCATCAAGTGTGAGCATATCCACCCCCAGCGCGTCGAGCGCGCAAGGGAGCCACAATCCCGCCTGACATGCGTCAAGATGTGTGCGGATATTTCCTCCTTGCTGTTCATTATAGTGACGCACTACGCGTGAGATCTTCTTTACATCCTGTACCACCCCAATTTCCGCGTTTACATAGGCATACGTAATAAGACGAGTCCTCTGAGAAAAAAGTTTTTCAAGCTCTGGTATATCAATACGTCCCTCCTCATGTATCGGTGCGTAAATAATATGCACGCCTTGTGCCTCAAGGTGTCTGAGTACCTCAGTGATAGAGGGGTGCTCGATGTATGTAGAAATAATTTCCATATCTGAGTACGGAACTCCTTGTTCGTGAAGTGTTGCAATGTACCCCCGTATCGCAAGATTATTGCTCTCAGTACCACCGCTAGTATACACAATATCAGTGGGTCGCACGCGAAGTATGCGCGCTAGCGACACACGCTCTTCTTCAATCACTTCACGTGCCGAAACACCCTCAGCGTAGAGTGCGCTCGCATTTGCCCACATGTTGCAAAAATATGGCGTCATACTTTCAAATATTTCAGGCAACACCGGAGTTGTTGCTGCGTAATCAAGATGAATACGTTCTTGTTTTTGAGACTGCGCTCGTATGTTGTTCATAAGAAAATTATATGGTGGCATAGGGGCGCGCTTCGCGCGCCCCTATGCATAACATACCATTTATACAATATATGGATAATTTCGTACATATCTGCTATACTTTCACGCATAATCGCATACGCCACCCGCTCTGGCGTTTTTTAATAACTACATTTATGACATCAGCACACACCCCCACAAAGGCACATCGCACCTCGCGACCACCAGTCGTGGTCATTATGGGGCACATTGACCATGGAAAATCGACACTCCTTGATTACATTCGTAAATCGAATATTGTTGCGGGCGAAGCAGGTGGCATCACCCAACACCTCTCCGCATATCGCGTTGAACACAAAACCCACGAAGGAAAGGTGTCGCTCATAACCTTCCTCGATACCCCAGGACACGAAGCATTTCAAAAAATGAGATTGCGTGGTGCTGATGTTGCTGACATTGCCGTACTCATTGTATCTGCTGAGGATGGTGTCAAGCCACAAACCCTTGAAGCGCTTAACTCGATTAAACAGGCTAACATACCGTATATTGTTGCAATTAATAAAATAGATAAATCGGGCGCTGATATTCCTCGCACACAGACGAGTCTCATGGAACATGAGATATTCCTCGAAGGTATGGGTGGTAATATATCGTGGGTTGGTATCTCAGCCAAGACAGGTCAAAATGTTGATGAACTCCTTGACCTTATTCTTCTTACCGCGGAACTCTCAGAACTTACCAGCGACCCGTCATTACTCGCCACGGGACGTGTCATTGAAGGAAAACTTGATGGCAAACGCGGAAACACCGCGACACTCATACTCAAAGACGGCACACTCACGTCAGGAGATTTTGTTGTCTCGGGAAATGTCTACGCGCCAGTGCGCATTATGGAAGACTGGTCAGGAAAATCTATCCGCGAGGCTTATGCATCTGATCCGGTCGGCATTGTGGGGTGGACCGGGGTACCAAACGTTGGAGACAACTTCATCACGGTACGCACAAAAAAAGAGGCTGAAAAAATAGTTGCTGAATATAATGCCACCGAATCAACACAAAAAAAATATGACGCTAGCCTTCCCACTATTCCAATCCTCATTAAAGCCGATGTACTTGGTACTATTGACGCAATCATCCACGAACTCGAAAAACACACTTCTGAACGTATCTCAATTCGTGTGATTGGTACGGGTGTGGGTGCCATTTCATCAAATGATGTACAAAATGTAAGTGCGACCGAACATGCCATTATTGTTGGCTTTAACGTTAAGGCAGACCGGCCCGCAATCGATCTTGCTGATAGACTTGGAGTTGAGATTGAGACATTTGACATCATTTATAAACTTTCAGAATGGCTCGATAACGCACTTAAAGTACGCACACCCAAAAAGGAAGAAGAGGTGGTTACGGGACGTGCTAAAATACTTAAGCATTTTAGTTCTCAAAAAAATTCACACGTTCTCGGCGCGCGCGCTGAGGAAGGCACGCTCAATCTCGGACAACATGTGCGTATTCTAAGACGCGATGTCATACTCGGGAAAGGTGTACTCACAAATCTCCAACAGTTAAAATCTAACGTAAAGTCCATTACCGAAGGTGAATTTGGTATGCAGCTTGAAAGCCGCGTAGACATTGCTCCGGGAGATTACCTCGAAGCATATAATATCGTCGTAACCTAGTAACGCATCATGGAATTTGATAAACACGATAAGGCGCGGTCATTATATACTGAGGTTATTGCGCGTTTTGTGCGTGAGGAAGCAAATACAAACCCTTTAATTACCATTACTGACGTGCGTGTGGCACCAAATTATCAGCACATAACTGTACTTTTTACCACCATACCCGACAACGGGCAGGAAGGTGCACTCATATTTCTAAAGCGTAAAGGTGGTGACTTACGCGCCTACCTCAAAAAACACGCACGACTCAAGCATATTCCCCACATTGATTTTGAAATCGACTACGGTGAGCGACATCGCCAGCACATTGATGAAATAGCGCGCGACATTGAATCCCATAAAAAATAAGCAAACATCAGTCAGCACGATGACAAAGGGTCACCCTTCGCACATTGCGAAGGGTGACCCTTTGTCAGTTCCCTTAAAACGATTAACTCTTACTTTCATGCATTTCTAATTCATGATATAGTCTCGGAACGCGTGGGTGGCGTAATGGTAGCCGCGCTAGTCTTAGGAACTAGTGGAGCAATCCGTGGAGGTTCGAGTCCTCTCCCACGCACAGAGAACTTTTAGCGCACGTAACTCCTGTGCTTTTGTTGCGCAAAGGTATTTATTCATAATAGATGCAACATCACCACTCCCCTCTACAATTTTCTCAATATACATAATCAATAAAATGGCGCATTGCGCGCCATTTTTATGTCATGTCCACCCACTAGGGCTCGAACCTAGGACCGTCTCGTTAAGAGCGAGCTGCTCTACCAACTGAGCTATGGGTGGATAATAGAAATGAGTGTACTAAAAATCACAGAAAAAACAAGACTGAAAAGATGCGCCACTGCTCAAAAATATGATATGATGCAGGCGCTGTCCGGATGGCGGAATTGGTAGACGCGAGGGACTTAAAATCCCTTGTCATTTAAACGGCGTGCGGGTTCGATTCCCGCTCCGGGCACAAAAGAACAGAACCCATAACTACGAGTTGTGGGTTCTGCTTTGTGCGCGCAAATATCAAAAATATCGACACCTTCTGAAAAGAAGATGATACCGCGAAATATCTTTTTAAAAAAACAATTCTGCACCGTCGTTATACAAAATGCTTCTCTGGATTGAAAACTAAATCCAGTATATACTTAGCCACATTATGGCCAGGTGGCGAAGTGGTAACGCTTCGGTCTGCAAAACCGACATACACGGGTTCGATTCCCGTCCTGGCCTCAAGATAATGAAGAAATATGAAAAAATAAATAGGCGTGGGCACCGAAGGTGTCCACGCCTATTTCCGCTCTCAGTGCTATCACACGCTATCGTGTCACATTCTTCATACGATGTTTTTTAAATTGCTCTAACTTTTTTTTATGATTATTTTTAATCATGTTCTTTTTTAGTCTTGCGGGGAGTGTGTCAAACGCCATACACTTGTAAGAACAATATCCTCGTTTCTTTTCCCTACACTTTGTACATCCTATATATAACACATGGCACGCCTGATTCTTACAATGAAAATGTTCGTCGCACTTTTCTACACCACAGAGATGGCAGTGCGCAATGACCTCGTCACTAATGCGTTCACCTAAACGTTCATCAAATACAAAATTCTTCCCCTTAAACTTATTTGGTATACCTTCTGTATCTACCTGATGTTTGTAATCGATAATACCCCCTTTAAGATGCTTCACATCCTTGAAGCCGTTGTGCTTGAGCCACGCACTTGCCTTTTCACATCGAATACCACCGGTACAATATAATGCCACTTTTTTATCTTTGTGTGCCTTGAGATATTCAGGCATCATTTTGAGTTCATCTCGAAATGTATCAATATCAGGAGTAAGTGCCCGCTCAAAGTGCCCCACCTCACTCTCATAGCCATTTCGCATATCCACAATCACGGCATCTGGGTCATCAATATACTCATTCATTTCTCGCGCGGTGAGATATGCTCCCGTTTGCGTCACATCAAATGACGCGTCATCAAGTCCATCAGCAACAATTTTATCGCGCACTTTTATGGTAAGTTTATAAAAGGAGACAGTATTCGCTTCTTCAACCGCTATCTTGTAAGGAATATCTCGAAACTCAGGTATGCTTTGGATAAATGCATCAAACTCATCCCATGAAGCAATGGGAACATTCATTTGTGCATTGATACCTTCCGAGGCGATGTAAATACGCCCCAAACAACCAAGTACTGAAAGTCTCCCCAAAACATACTCACGCATTACCTCTGGATCATGTATGCGTACATATCGGTAAAAGGAAACTGTTCGTCGTGGTATGCCATCTTTTAGTACTTCCAATTTACGCTCTCTTCGAGACTTTGGTATTTGTTTCATTTTGTTCTTAACGATAATACTGTTTTCCCTGTTCATGCTATACACATTTAGCCGTTACTAACGACACACTCTCTTAATATACGGAAACTATCATAACCCATATCACTACTTTTTTCACCTTTTATCGTAGATAGGATTTCAGTCGTGGACGTATCTGCGTGCTTCATACTCACGCATGCTCGAAACGCAATTTTTGACTTTTTGATAAAAAATAGTATAATTTTTTTAGAAGAGTATAGACTGTCTATACTTCCGTTCATTGAAATGAGGTTACCATGAACGAGTCAAACAAATGGGTTTTCTGGGGG
>DASUDI010000030.1:0-6149 GCA_036275695.1 Minisyncoccota bacterium
GCGCGCATGCCGTGGAATAAATAATAATGGCTTGGATATGAAGCACAGTGATTCAGCGCTCAACATAAAAGGATTTTTTGACCCAGTGACGCACACGATTAGTTATGTGGTTGCCGATGATGTTCAGAAGGAGTGTGTTGTCATAGATAGCGTGCTCGATTATGAGCCACAGAGCGCGACTGTTACCCACACCCGCGCGGATGAACTTATCGCGTATATCAGAGCGCGGGGGTATGTGCTCACATGGATTTTAGAAACACACGTACACGCGGATCATGTATCAGCAGGCGCGTATCTAAAATCTGCGCTTGGCGGACGTACTGCTATTGGTGCTGGTATTGGTATCGTACAGAATTTTTTTGGAGAGGTATTTGGTGAGGGGGATGATTTTGCGCGTGACGGAAGTCAGTTTGACACAACGTGGCATGATGGCGACACTTTTACCGTGGGAACATATACCGCGACAGTACTCCATGTTCCGGGACACACACCCGCAGATGTTGCGTATCTTATGGGTGATGCTCTTTTTGTGGGCGATACCCTTTTTATGCCAGATTATGGAAGCGCTCGCTGTGATTTTCCAGGCGGAAGTGCTGATGACCTGTATTCGTCCGTGCGCAAACTTTACCAATTACCCAACGAGACGCGAATTTTTCTCTGCCATGACTATCTACCCGAAGGTCGTGAGGCCTACCTATGGGAGACAACGGTGGGTGAGGAGCGACTTAAAAATGTACACCTGAATGATGCTGTTATTCGAGATGACTTTGTACGTATGCGCACCACTCGTGATGCCACGCTTGGTATGCCCGCACTCATTATTCCTGCGTTACAGGTAAACATGCGCGCAGGAATATTTCCGCAGGATGACACGGGGCGTGCATTTCTCAAGATTCCCGTAAATAGCGTGTTTTCAAGGAAAGCGACTAAGGGATAGTGGCTAAAGCGCATGTGTAAAACAATAATTTTATTGACACATGTATAAATTATATACATAATGGGAAATGCGAAACCTGTGTTCTTTGATTTTAAAATGAGGAGGAAGTGCGTTGAAATCTAAATGTGGTAACCAGTGCTGCGACTGTGGTGGACGGGATGATGTCGGGGGTGGGGTGTCGAGCGAAACGAATATCGACACAACATGTCGTTCCGCCCATGATATGGCGCTCGTAAATCCGTATGAGGAGGGAAGTCGAGCGAACACGCTATTCAAAGCATTGGTTGAAATGCGTGAGAGTAAGGGGTAATACGAGGAAGTCAGACGTATAGATTTCCGAGTGGCCTTCGTTACATACGCGCATGCGGGCTGGTGCGGTCACCGCTTCATCAAGAGCAAGATCTTGATGAAGCGGTTTTTTTGATTTGACAGGAAAAGAAAAAATTACTTTTAATCAAAAATATTGATGAGATATGTATCGATAGTGCGCTGGTCGAGGTCGTAGAAGTACTGCTCGTCATCATGGAGGTCATCGGCAAGTTTTTCTCCTACAAACCTCCAATGCCACGGTTCGTAAATATAGTAACCGTTGTTTTCTGGATAGGAAAGTATGAAGCCGTAGCGGTGCGCGTATTTTTGGAGCCACGCAAATGCTTCAGTCTGCTCAAATCCCGTGAGACCACCGAGTGCTCTGGTGGTGAAATCGACGGTGGTGCCAAGTTGATGTTCAGAATATCCTTGGTCTGCGGAAAAAGTGTTTGCGCCTGAGCCGTATTGTACCGTGTACGCACTTTTAAGGTCGGCTTGCTCATCAAATGAACGGTAGGCAGACAATACAAGTAATTCAATGCCGTCATCGAGCGCGTCTTGAAGCATGTCGAGAAGGAAGGGGAGCATTTTTGCGTCCACGTATTCAGGCACGTCATCAGGTCGCGTGAGAAATTCTTTAGGAACAGAACTCACTTTTTCTGGCACATAGTGTTCATTGAGAAAGTAGACTTTTGAGTATTTTTGTAAGAGTTTCGGGTCTATTTTTGAGAGTTTATCAAGTTTCCCAACAGTTCCAGATATTTTTTTTATCTGCGCCTCAAAATCATCATTTTTTGCGCGCTCACTCTCAAGTTCTGAGAGGAGTGTTGCGTTATTTTCTGTGCAAAGCGCGTGTTCTTGTTCAAGTGTCGCGTATACGGCACTGAGGCTTTCAAAAGAGTTTGTGGTATCTCCAAGTGACTGTTCTGTTGAGGTGAGCTGAGTTGAGAGTGCTGATTTATTCGTACGCTCATTGTTGAGAAGTGTGTTTTGGTAGATAAGTCCACCAATGAGCGCAAGCGAGAGAAGGGTAAGGAGTGTGATGAGAATACGATTGTGGGTGCGCATACATGACATTCTAACACATAAGCGTTTAGTTGAACTATGAGTATAGGTGTGGTACTGTACCAACGTTATTAGGGGGTGTTATGACGTGCCAAGCGGCGCGCCATAGTGTCCAAGATAATGATATATAATGTCAAAATCAACAATGCCAACAACTGAGGCGAGCACTGAGAATTTCGATGAGCGAAATGCTTATGAGCTTGCCTTCCACATACTTCCAACAGTTGTTGAAGGGGAGGTGAACAGTGTTTTTGATACACTCAAAGCACACATTACTCAGATGGGCGAAATCTTCGATGAGGAGAAACCCGAGCGCGTAGAACTCGCGTATCCAATTGTTAAATCAGCGGAGGGAAAAAATCGAAAATACGCAAGCGCGTATTTCGGTTGGGTACGACTTTCGCTTAACGCGGATAAGGTCGCGGAGTTACTCGAAGAAATCAACGCGATGCCGGAGATGCTTCGTTCAATAATGGTAAAACTTACCGCATTTGAAGAAGCGCACCCATATCGCTTTCATGAAAATCGAAAGTCTCATAAAATGGTAGAAGTAGTTGATGAAGAGGTGGTTGGAGAAGTGCGAACAGAAGATGAAGAAGGTGGAGAGGTTTCAGATGAAGCACTTGAAGAGTCACTCGAAAAGATCGCGCATGACGAAGAGGTGAAGTAGTTTATAACCATAACACACACGTATATGTACCTTAACAAAGCAATGATTTACGGAAATCTTACCCGCAATCCTGAAATGCGCGCGCTTCCGAGTGGTATGCAGGTATGTACCTTCGGTATTGCCACTAACCGCGTATATAATGATCGTGACGGTAAGCGACAAGAGGCAACTGAGTATCACAACATCGTAGTATTCGGAAAGCAGGGAGAAAACTGCGCCAAGTATCTCACCAAAGGTGCGAGCGCGTTTGTGGAAGGAAGTCTTCGTACCACAAGTTGGGAGAAGGATGGGGCGAAGCAGTACCGTACGGAAATTGTGGCGGACAGAGTACAGTTTGGACCTCGTGGAGGAGGTGCGCCCGCGAGTGACGCAAAAAGTAACAGCGTTATTCCTGACAGAGCACCTGATATGGGGGGTATGCCTGAGTATCCCGAGGAAGAGATAAATCCCGAAGACATTCCGTTCTAGTGTGAGCACTTTATTAGCAACATAATGTAAAAAGAAGTATATGGAAAAGAAAACAACCAATACGGAACATTTCGATTTTAAAGATGTGGCACGTCTACGCGCCAATCTTAATCCGCATGCACGTATTCACGGACGAAAGCGAACTGGGTTAAGCGCGCATGAGCAGCGCTCATTCGCACAAGCAGTGAAGCGCGCGCGGTTCATGGCACTTATACCGTACGTGGCAGAGTAGTGTAAGAGAAACGCACGAGGAGCGCAAAAATGGACAAGGAAACCCTTGTCCATTTTTGCGGTCCTCCGTGCGCCATAAAATCTACGACATGCGTTACCGTAGTGCGCCCGCGAGCTTTGCTCGCGGGCGCACCCCCAACACCTATGCTTTTTCGACTCGCTCCGTGTATTGTCCATCTTCCGTATTGATACGGACGATGTCACCTTCGTTGATAAACATGGGCACCTGTATGGTTACGCCTGTTTCGAGTTTTGCTTCTTTGGTCGCTCCCGATGAGGTGTTACCCTTTACGGCGGGTGCTGCCTCAGTTACTTTAAGGTCTACCTTGATAGGCATTTTGATACCAATAATCTCCTCATTGAATACTACCGCGTCAATGACCGTTTTTGGTTTTAAAAAGCGTATTTCATTTCCCACTACTGAGTCAGTGAGCGAGAAACGCTCACTTGGTTTTCCAGGAATATTAAACCAATACTCTCCCTTGCCCGCATTCGGGTAAATGTACTCGATTTGACGTGATTCAATGTCCGCTTCTTCAGCGGTTTCATTTTGATGAAAAGTTTGCTCAATAACCTTGCCGCTAATGAGGCTTTTGAGTTTGGTGATATTGACTGGCTTGCGTTGTTGTTTTCTAAACACATGTGACGCAACCACAATACATGGCTCACCGTTTAAAATAATGACTTTTTTGAGTGTAATCTCATTGTACGACAGGACAGACATAACATTTTTGGTGTATGATGGGTAATAAGTAAGGACGGGAGCAATAGTACCAGTATATGTTCGGACTTTCAACAGATGAGAATGTGCGCGCTTTGAGCGATGAGTTGATCGTGATGCGTGTACAGCGAGAACCATGGCTTTTTACGGTGTTGCTTGATAGGTATCAGGACGCGTTTTTGCGTAAGGCAAAGACCATTATCTATAATGAACAAGATGCTGAGGAGGTTGTGCAAGATGCGTTTACAAAAATATACGTGCACGCGCATACGTTTCAGACGCGTGAGGGGGCAAAGTTTACCTCATGGGCGTATACTATTCTCATAAACACCGCACTCACGCGTTACCAAAAATGCGTGAAGGAGGGGAAGCGCACCATGCTCTTAGAGCCCGAATACCTTGAATTATTAGAGGGGAGTACTGAGCATAGTGGACTCAATCTCACCAAGGACGCGGTGGATAGGGTGCTTGTGAGGTTGCCGGGACATTTTGCCAAGGTATTACGCTTGCACTACATTGAGCGGTGGTCACACAAGGACATCGCGCAGGAGACCGGTGAGAGTGTGGGAGCGGTAAAGGCCCGTATTCATCGGGCTAAAGCCGAGTTTCGTAAAGAATCAGGAGGCACCGTGCCACTGTAACCATTATCTTTCATAGAGAGTTATACAAAACAACCATGAATACATTACGCAAAAAAATAATGAGACGCATATATTACGCTTACGTGTTACGCATGGTAACGCGAGGTGGTGTGTGGCAGAGTGTGGTTATGATGCTGTCCATGATACTGCTCACGCGGTTTGTGTCACTTGGGAACGTGCTTAATAATTTTATGCATGTAGAAGTGTCACGTATTGGCGCGTTTACCTACAATGCGTTAAGTACCACGGAAATGGGGACTATCGCGCTTATGGGAGTGTTCCTGTTCTCTCTTCTTTCTTTTCGCATGAGTGTTGTGCCACGGAGACATGGGTATCAGAAGCAAATCGCGTAAGTAAAATCTCAATCACGCATAAACAAAACAACAAAGGGTCACCCTTCGCAAACCTGCGAAGGGTGACCCTTTGTCAGGCGAATGCACACGTGCCATTGGCATAGATGT
Organism: Minisyncoccota bacterium; assembly: GCA_036275695.1. Classification (GTDB taxonomy): domain Bacteria; phylum Patescibacteriota; class Minisyncoccia; order Phycocordibacterales; family UBA918; genus Damh-18. The sequence goes on from DASUDI010000030.1 coordinate 5,504, forward strand.
TCGGTAGTATTCTATAATATCTAGGTTATTCATTTGCATATTCGGCATTCTATGACACTCACAACACTTCCCGTCACACCCGTACATCTTTTTTTTGTATTGTTTTCTTTTTTCTGGATTATTCGCTCAGATTGGTACGGGTTGCAGTGGATACGCGGGAAGCGTACTCTTTTAGAAAGAGAAAAACTCGACATATTTCATAAATGCGTATGGATGGGGTTGGTAGGTATTATTGCGACGGGTAGCGTGCTCATCGCGCAACGAATTAAATTACTGGGTGACTTTTTCTTCTGGTTCAAGATGTTCTTTGTAGGTGCCTTGTTGATAAATAGTTTTTTTATAAACAAGGAAATGATACTCGCGAGCACGACGCCCTTTGCGCAACTTTCGAAAAAGCGTAAAGCACTTGTTTTTCTGGTGGGATCAATTTCTACAATTTCTTGGATATCGGCATTTATACTAGGCGAAGTGTTGGCGGAGTTACGTTAGAAGTCTGGTGAAATCTACAAATACAAAGGGTCACCCTTCGCAAACCTGCGAAGGGTGACCCTTTGTTGTTTGTGGTGATGAGTACTATTCACCAGAAGAGGGGGCACCCTCTTCTTTGAGCGCTGTGCGCACATGCTTTTCAAGTTCCTGCAAAAGC
>DASUDI010000031.1:0-13384 GCA_036275695.1 Minisyncoccota bacterium
GATTAAAATCATACCGCCTCATGAAATACGTAGCATACCGAAATAAGAAAAATGCGGGGGAATTAGTCTCTAGACTTTTCTATGAATCACTCAATGCTGCTTATACCAAAATGGACATCGAAAAGTATCTATCTAGGAACAGTGTTTTTTTACACACTAGTATATTTGCCCCATTTTATATTTGTCTACATTCCAAACTATACCAACTAACACCCTCAACGTTACAATACTTTACGGAAATAATAAATTCACTGCCACTGAGAAAACGCGCATTGGTGCGCACACTCATGAGATTACCAATTAGTATGCATTCATTCAAAAAAATCCCGTAATTTTAATACCATCGACAGACACCCTCTCATCTGTTACGCTACGTATGTAGATTATTGGAAGTAATAGTTGTCACATTCTGTGTTGAATATACGTGATACCTACACATAGAACCTATGTCAGTATATACGGTAATCGCCTTTATTGGCTCGTGTGCACTCGGCATTGCCTTGGGATATTATCTCAGATACCTCCATGCATTGAGTAAGAAATCATCGATAGAAATTTCCATAAAGGAACGCATGGTGGAAGCAGAAGAAAAAGCAATTAAGATAATTGAAAAAGCCGAAGCAAAAGTCGAAGCCTACGAAAATGAGAAAAAGAAGGAATTTAAGGATTTAGAAGAAAAGTTTTCAAAAACTGAAGAGCGCCTTATCCGCAAAGAGGAACTCCTTGATCAGCGCCAGATAGATGTAGATTCACAGATTGAGAATGTTCGTCAAAAAATCGACCAAATTAAGGATATAAAGACACGCCTTGATGAACGTGAAAAAGAAATCGAAACACAAATCGAAATTTCAGCTTCGCTTACAAAAGAAGAGGCGCGGGAGAAGATAGTGGCGGAAGCACAGAAAATGTATGAGAGTGATCTGGTCGGGCGTCTTCAAAAATTGCGCATACGAGGTGAGGAACAATTTGATGACGAGGCGCGCAATATTCTCACATCAGCAATTCACCGTATTGGAAACACCCTCCGCGTTGATATCATGAGTTCAACAGTTGCGCTCCCGAGTGATGACATAAAGGGGAAAATCATTGGTAAAGAAGGTCGTAACGTTCGCGCCTTTGAACGCGCCACGGGAGTTGATGTACTTATTGACGATGTTCCCGGACATCTCACACTTTCATCATTTGATCCCGTGCGGCGGGAGATAGCGCGTGTCGCGCTCGAACACCTCCTTGCTGACGGTCGCATACAACCCGCAAAAATCGAAGAGGTGGTAGAGAAGGCTCGGCAGGAGGTCGGAAAAATTGTGGTAAAAATGGGTGAAAAAGCAGCATACGAAGCAAATGTTCACGGACTTCATCCCGACCTCATCAAAATACTTGGGCGACTTCATTTCAGAACTAGTTATGGGCAGAATGTACTGTGGCATTCTGTTGAAATGTCACATATCGCTGCTATCATTGCGGAGGAAGTCGGCGCGGACGTAGGTGTAGCGCGAGCCGGCTCGCTACTTCATGATATCGGCAAAACCGTGAGCCAAGAGGTACAAGGTACACATGTTGAAATTGGTATTCGCATTCTCCAAAAGTACGGTGTTGATGAAAGAGTTATCCTTGCCATGCGCGCGCACCATGAGGAATATCCTTATGAGACACCTGAATCAATTATTGTACAGGTCGCGGACGCTATTTCAGGTGGGCGACCTGGCGCACGCAGAGATTCTGTAGAGAATTACATCAAGCGACTTGGTGACATGGAAGATATCGCGGTATCCATGCCTGGTGTAGAAAAAGCATTTGCGATACAGGCCGGGCGTGAAGTGCGTGTCATGGTTAATCCAGAAAAAATAAGCGACATCGAGGCACTTTCACTCGCGCGTAGCATCGCCACCGATATCGAAACAAAACTACGCTATCCCGGTGAAATTAAAGTACATGTTATTCGAGAAACCCGCGCAGTGGAGTACGCACGATAATATCTATAAGAAAAAAATACCGCACGACCTTCGGTCGTGCGGTATTTTTCTTTCCTTATCACCTCATGCTCCACATAACTACAACACACATTTATACACGCTGGTAGTGTATGCACCTCGAAAACGTTCCTATATAATTATTTCTAGCCACATTTTGGCTTATGTGCAAAGCACACGTTATTACTCGCCATTAGTTAGAACTCATTTCATACTATGAATAAGGCAGACATTATTGACAAGGTCCATGAAGTTGTTGGATGCACCCGCGCTGACGCGGAACGTGCAGTAGAAACTATCGTAGACTCAATCACTGCGGCACTTAAAAAAGGACAGGAAGTTTCAATTGCAGGTCTTGGTATTTTTGATACCAAAACTCGCAATGCGCGTACTGGTCGCAACCCACGTACAGGTGAGACTATCAAGATTCCCGCAATGCGCGTACCAAAATTCCGCGCAGGAAAGGCACTCAAAGACGCAGTGAAGTAATAACATCTCTATAAAAAGCCGCACGCTCCGCGCGCGGCTTTTTATATATTTTTCCCCACCTTTGCACATCTACATACTATGCTATACTAGACCAGTAGCGGAGGTATTAACTCGGTTTACATGTACACCGAGTACGCTATACAAGGAGATAGGTTTAGTCCTATCTCTCACCACAACAAAAGCCCCACGCGAGGGGCTTTTGTATTTGTATTACATATCAAAATTACGCACTGCGAAGGGTCACCCTTCGCACACATTTACAACTTAGAAAGTATCAAAAAAATAATCGACGCTAGAAAATATATAACCCCTGCCAACACCACGACAATAAGCAAATTTGGGCCTTCGGGATCATCAATGAGCATGAATGTTGCTCTCGAACATGCGAGTGACACCACCGCCAAGATAAGTGATTTTCTCGTAACTTTTTTCATATACTGATGTTACTATGTATTACCTTTACATTACATTGAAAGTTGTGACATCACCCAATTATTTCTTCATAATTATTGTTACCGAAAATGACAAATTAAATAGTTTGACTTTGAAGTAATCAGTATTTAAGAATGCAACATCATTGTCGCTTATCAATACTGAAATGGTGCACGTTGATTCGTTTTCCATTCTTTACCCGAGCAGATTCAAACAGGCCGTCTTGTTTAAACCCAACTTTTTCCAGTGCTTTCATCATTGGGACGTTCCCTTCCTCTACTTCAGCTCCGATATGGAAAAGATTCAGGTGTGCAAAAGCGTGATCAACGAGAGCGGTAATGACTTCCGTCGCAGTACCTTTGCCCCAGTAGTTCTTATTACCGATTACTATGCCGAGATTAGCAACTCCGTGATAGTCATTGAATTCCGTGAGTGCGACTGTGCCGATAGTTACTCCCTCTCGTGTGTCTATCGACCAGTAGTATCCCTCCTCATCAGTTTCACATTCCTCAATATATGCATACTGTTCTTCAATGTCCTGAGGCTCATTAAAAGGCTCCGGCATGAACTTTTGTACTTCAAGATCAGTATCCCATGTTTGCCACAGCTCCGCATCACTCATTTTAAATGGGCGTATGCGGTAGTTAGGGGATGTTATAATTGGTGATTTCATGAGTTCAAGTATAACAAATCATGGATTCAATACGATACAAAATACGTCATGTCATACTCTCTGACGCATGTTAGACATACCATTTAAAACACAGACAAAATTCTCACAAGTTCGATTCCTTTCGGGGTACGAGTTTTTCGCTTTGAAATTATCCTTATTTTAGGCCTATCGATAGGCCTCGCTAGACTGTGCGGGCGAGAGGAATCGAACCCCCATCCACTGCTTGGAAGGCAGTTGTTTTACCACTAAACTACACCCGCGTGTAGTACGGCACGATTCTAGCATGAAATGTAAATATATAAAAGGGTTCAAATCTGTCTCACCATACTCAGTGCGCTTCATCGCAGTGGGTGCGCAAAATACACGCCTTATGTTTTGACGTGATACAATTACGCCATGATTACCTTTATACAGCATGTCATTGTTACCATACTCATTGGGTATTTAGGTATTACACAATCCATTGCTACTTTTATTGATTCAGTGGTTGGGAGCGCATCTCATGAAACAACCCCATCTGTATCAGAAACATCAAGCGCGCTCGAGCGCATAACAAGCATTGCGGATAAATACGCAAGCGTAACTCAGCGCGTACTCTTAGAAAATAGAGAATTTCAACGCGCTGCTACCATTGCGAGTACCTATGATGAATATACTGATAGCAACCTTTTAAACATCCCCACGGATACACTCATTCGCAACGCGCTTGTGAACGTCTTTTGCCAATACAAGACCGACACATTCATACGTACCACAACGGGGAGTGGTTTCATCATAAACCCTAAGGGAATTATACTCACCAACGCACACGTGGCTCAATTTCTCCTCCTTGAAGGTACTGATAATGTCGTACATGACACAGAATGCGTCATACGTACGGGCAATCCCGCAACACCCACCTACCATGCGGAGTTACTCTACATCTCACCTACGTGGATATTTGAAAATGCGTCACTCATAGATGATGAAGATCCACAAGGTACTGGTGAACGTGATTACGCACTTCTCTATATATCGCGTAGTTTTGATAAGCAACCGCTCCCCACAGCATTTCACTATCTTCCACCAGACCCAGAGCTACTGCCCCGAAGCACTGCGGGTATTGAGGTATTGAGTGCGGGATATCCAGCAGGAAAACTTCTAAAAAATGGGCCCGAGGTAAAATTAAAACCGGTCATTGCGGAAAATACCATTGGCACGCTCTACACATTTGGGAGCAATTATGCGGATATATTTTCAGTATCTGGTTCTGCGGTGGGTGAACAAGGTGCGTCAGGCGGTCCCGTAGTAACGCAAAATAAAAAAGCGATTGGACTTATTGTCACAAAAGGAAGCTTAGACGAGGGTGATGATAGTCTTCGCGCGCTCACGCTCTCATACATAGATCGAACCATTCGTGAAGAGACAGGGTTTTCACTTACTGAAAATATGCACGGTGATGTAGCGCTTCGTGGACACATATTCAAAAAAGCGATTGGTCCATTCCTTTCAGGACTTTTAGAGGCGGAATTGAGGGAGTAACAAAACACCGCGAGGCCTTCGGCCTCGCGGTGTTTGATTATTCCCTCTATCCCAAAAAATCTACTGCGTTTCACTTGGTGATTCTGTACTTGTGCTTGTCGCACTATCGGTCACAGGTTCTCCCTCCTCTAATTCTATATCGCGACCTTCTTCAGCGGTCGGTGCGTGTTGCTCTATAAGTGCCTGCATATCGAGAGCGAGCACGCGCGCTTGTGCAAGTGATGTCTCAGCAGTATCCACGTCTTGAATATCAATCGCGGTTGATGCTTTAAGCATGAGCACATCAGTCTCAGCAAGTGTGTGTTGTATCTTTTCTACAACCCCATCCGCATGCACATCAACCATTGTATTGGTAACTTCACGAAGCATTTCTCCCACCACGCGAGACTCCTCTCGCGCAACCTCAATACGCTCACCCTTGCTCAACACCACAGGCACCAAATCATTGAGCGCGACATTCTTACGAACATCTATATCAGTCATAAAAAGTATCAATTTCTGAACCTGCTTTAACGTAAGCGCAAGGTCTTTTGCAGCAACATCTTCATCAGATAATTTTTTATCCTTACTTTCTTCAATAATTCGATTAACATCAGAGAACCGACGGTCAATATCTTTTACCTCCTCCTCAGTCGCGGATGCTTTAATTGATTTATAGAGTTCATACGCGCGTGTAGTCTGTAACTCAATACGCGCCATGAGCGCATCAAATGAGGGGGTGGTGCTTCCCTGTTCGCGCGAAGCCACCGACTGCGCCTCATTAACCGCAGAGAGAATAGGGTCCTCCACTTCCTCTGTCCCAGAGTCCATAGCAAGCGTTATGACATCCTCCGAAGTTGCGCCAAGCACCACCGACTGCGCTTCAAGTGATGAGGAGAAAGCAATTTGTGCGATAGCGGCACTTTCCGCATCTGCTTCGCGGAGCGAGGCAATTTCTTGCTGTACCGTCGATGAGTGCGCCTTCACGGTCTCTGCGATATGTGACTTCACCTCATCGGTAAGCTCACCTTTACTCGCAAGCACTCGTGCCTCAGCAATGCGTCGCTCCATAAGCCGCGTTTCAAATTCTATTTTTTCGTAGGGGGAAGTAGCAAACTGTGACTGGAAGGGTTCGTTAATACCTGTCTTCACTGCGTACAGAATATCTCCCGGCATCGCGCGCTCTGCCACAAAGGGTACGACAATCATTAAAAATATAAATGCGCCGCCGACGTACCTCATAACTTTTTTATTTAAACGCATCACCCAGAATGGCTCTGAGACAAACGCATGCTCCATAGACACATCTCCGCCACTCTTTGTGAGTGGATGATACTCCATGAACGCAAGAATACGCTCACGCACTTCTTGACGCTCTGAAACTTTAAGACGTGTCTTTTCGGTATATTTCTTTAATTCTGATTCAAATGATTTCATATATGCTTCTTCGTACGATTTGCCTGTATCTCATTTTCTCTTGTAACTATCATATCTTTCAAAATCTTGAGACCTCGGTGAATGCGTACGGACACGACATTTTCTGTTTCCTCAATGAGTTCTGCTATCTCCTTTGGGCCAAGTCCATCAACATACCGAAATGTAAGCACCTCGCGGTACACGGGAGGAACTTCTGAGAGTAGCTCGCTTGCTCGTTTTGCATCGAGAAGAAATGTGAGTTCCTCAACACTTCCCTCATGCAACTCCTCAAATGTACCTTCATCAATTCCCTCTTCCGCAAGAATCGCATCGAGTGACAATTCCTTACGTCTCCGATATTCGTCAATAATGAGATTGTTGAGAACCTTATAAAGAAATGGCTTGTAGGTGGTGATTTCGTGTCCACCACGAACATATATCCACGCCTTGGTGAATGTGTCGTGCACAATCTCAACCGCACGCTCTCTATCCGACAAGCGATACATCGCATGTCTAAAAAGAGCATCTGCGTACTCATCAAAAGCTTTCAAAAAACGTTCTTCGTGTCCTCCCACGGTAGAACCTTGACCTGTTTTCCTTTGTGGCTTTTCTTCTGCCATGTGGAAATCATTATAAACGATGACGGTAGAAAAACCCACTTCTTTCATGGAGATAGGTGTTTTATGGTGTTTTATGCTACGTGCGCGCGCTTTTGGCATACAGTGGCGTGATTTTCGGGGAAAATCGCGCCACTGTATGCTCCCCACACACCTCTCTCAACCCTACCACTCACGTATATGTGCCACCAATTCAGGAAACTCAGCACTGAGAAAATGACCCCCATCCTCAAATGACCATAATGTTGCCTGAGGTATTGCGTGTGCGTATTTCTCTGCGTGCGCAAAGGGCACCACAGGATCGTCCTTTGCATGTAAAATATATATATTTTTCAAGTTTTTCTGCATATTTCCAAGCATTGAGGCATCAAAAGCAAAATCTCCCCCATCTTCGCCATTAAAATCATCGGGTTCAAATGGCGCGGCACAGAGATATAGCGCATGAACGGTTATGGGCATCACATTCTCAGTAAGATATTTTGCGAGGAAATAACCGCCCAGTGAGTGCCCTACGAGGATCACTCCGTTATGAAGAAACTCGAAATACCGCTCAAACCACAACTTCCACTCCTCATAGTGTGCATTTGCGCTATTTGGCATGGCTGGGTAATACACCTCATGGGTATCATGTAACTCAGTACGCAATGTATCTTTCCAGCGCTTTTTGGGCTGCTCATCCAAAGGATCGTCAATCGGTTTTCTTTTCAAATACTCAATGAACGCATCATATGCTGAGAATGCGGTACCGCCATGAATAAATACAATTTGTTTTTTCATACTTAGAGCCATCGATTGTGGACAAAAAAGCGTATGGTCACCGTCACCACACCCGCAATGAATATGAGCACGAACCAAAAACCATAGGGATTTTCTTGTAGTGGTACCGGGACATTCATACCAAACAGAGATGCGATAAGGGTGGGTATCGTAAGAATAATCGTGAACGCTGTGAGCATACGAATAGTACCATTGAGCTTTTGAGTGAGCACCGCCTCACTTGCGCTTCGAATGTTCTGGATAGTCTTTAAAATCGCCTTTGTGGTATCCACAATCTGTGTGCCGCTAATGAGCACATCGTCTAATAATTCCCTATCATCCTCAAACATCTGGATATAATTTCCTTTCGTAAGTTGCTGAAGCCATGCATTCGTCGGCAAGAGTGTCGATAAAATTTCATTTAACTCTTGTTCAAAATATACCAATCGCTGTATATCACGACCACTGATATTTCTGACGCGATTAACATCTCGATATACTGATTTACGCACAACGTTAAGCGCCTTACTATAATCCGCGGCGATTGCCATCATGATTTCAAGGAAAAAATGTGTTCTATTTTTCGTCAAAAATTGACGGTTTCCATCTACAAAAGAGTTTAAAAAAGGAACTTCATGATTTGCGATAGTAACAATGAATGAAGCGCCCAGCACTATCAAAAGTGGTGATGTTTCTGTATCAATATGCTCATTGCCGTTAATAAAGCGGGTAAAAAAATACGTTATCGTACCATCCTGTTCAAATCGTGGGATTTCATAGTCGTCCTTAATATCATTGACAATTGATTCTTCAAGTCCAAAGTGGGAAATGAGGTACATGAAGTCGTCACTTGTTGGAGCGACCACATGCGTCCACGCACCATCAATAGGGCTATCAATGACAGCCATTCCCTGCTCCCCTCCCTTTCGTGCGATATAGTGCGTAATCATGAGATATATATAATAACAAAAAATTAAATGTGCCGTCTCGCTTTTTTTACAATAAATGTTATTATCGTGAGCATTGTTGTAACAAATTGCATGTCGCTACGCAAGAAACACGCATGAACAACAAAAAATACATCGGGGTGTAGCATAATGGTAGTGTACGCGGTTTGGGACCGTGAGGCCCGGGTTCGATTCCCGGCTCCCCGACAAAAACTTTTCACCCTTGCTAGTACTAAACAGAATCTGAGACTAAACACACCTATTCAATAAATAGGCATTTAACATACACCATGAAAATAATCATCTGTTGTTCCACGTGAAACGTTTATGCCAGTTTCATATGAAACATACGGGAACAACACACACGATAACGTTACACAAAATTTGCTATTTCCTCATAAGTTTCACATGAAACACCTTTCCAACAAATAATTAGACTATTCGATAATAATATTTTCAATTCTTGTAATCGAGGCCAGCTTTTCACGTGGAACAATTCGTACCGCAAACACATCTATTTGCCACTCGCCTAGATACTCATTTTCTTGCAACCACACCTCAATGACTCGTGATAGTTTCCTTAATTTATGATGATGCACATTTTCTTCTGGTCTCCATGTTTCACGTGAAATACGGTCAAAATCTGACCTTGTTTCATATGAAACAGTCTTAACCTCGATAAAATGTACTTTACCACCTGTTTCACGTGCAACAATATCAATTTCGCCGTACTTTTTTCGATAATTTCTTATCAAAATGCTGTACCCATGAGAAACACACCACTGTGAAGCAACATTTTCACCAATAAAACCGATCTCATTATGCCTTGCCATATAGTTTCATGTGAAACTAATCATAACAACAACGTTTCGTATACTTAGTGTTTCACGTGAAACATAATTGAAATATGGCTATTTAAAAGTTTTTATTAATACTAAGTATCTAAGCCGTTATTTAAGGACATGTGTGCATTAAGGTCGTGTCCGTTATGCACATATCCCCGTGTTTATCCACATTTTTTAGCATTCGATCGTGCTTATGTGTCCATGTCCTTTATATGAAACTGATGTCTTTTACTGCGTTATGGTATACGTCTTCGATTCACCAATAATAAAAAATCCCTGCTTGGGATTTTTTTGTTTACTTCAATTTTGGTGCGGCCAGGGAGAATCGAACTCCCGACTCATCCTTGGCAAGGACGCATTATACCACTTAACCATGGCCGCATATTAACTTTTTAGGTCTTGTTGCAGAATTTCAATCCAAACATTCAAGGTATACTTCAAAACTGCGCCTCCGATTATAGTATTTCCAACACCAAAACGCAATCTTTTAGTTGTGTTCTTACCAGGTACGATGTGGTATGTTCCAAATTGGTGCACGGGTATATTAAGCGCGCTCGACCATGAGCGCGTACACATAAGTGGATCATGAGCTGGGTACAACAGGAGCCACGTGCGTATTTTTTCACGTGGAACACCAAGATAGGTGCACGCGAAATCAATCATTATTCGATGAGACGGTTGCCTTGAGCTTGAAAAACGTATATTCTGCGCGCTTTCTGCATCTCCCTGAGTTAGATAAACAGAAAGTCCCGCTATAAAAAGTGGGTCCTTTTTATAATGACGATATTCGATTTCTGCGGTACGTCTAACGTTTGCGTACATCTTCATAAGCTGATTAGAGCGTGCCTTATTGAGCAGGGAAACACGTTTCCCATTCTCCTTAGTTGCGCGATCTGAATTTCTTTTTGTCACCTCTTGTGACCATGTTTCATGTGAAAACCAACCTGAAATGGTGCTTTTTGAAGCACCCACCATATGCGCAATTTCGCGATAGGTAAATCCTCGCTTGCGTAGACGTACTGCTTCTTCATAACGTTCTGTTTTTTTCTTTTTTTGTACCATAGTATGGTTATATTATATACTACGCCATGGGTTCATTTTAGCCCAACGCACATTCTGGTGTGCATAATCGCTTCATCATTAAAAATACCTGAACTGTCAGGCATTTCGGTCACATCTCCATATGTAGCAGCGCGAGGTTACCGTTCACCCACAATATACTTAGATCCAACAGGTCCCACAGAGTATGAGTAGGGGACGTGCGCGGGTATCACACAGACATCACCCGTAAAAAGAGTGCGCATATCTTCGCCCATAAGAATCTTAATACTGCCTTCTATAACAACGAGTGTGGTGTCAGTCACACGTGTTTGCGAAGCATGGCTCGCGCGCGCATCTTCAAACATTTCGTATACACTCGCGTACCCTTCGTGTTCTAGCTTTTGAATATAACGCTCAGAAAGTTCCATACATTAAGTATATCAAACTACGTGAATGTGATGAACTATCAGTACTATCGGGAGATGGTATATATTACTCTAACGTGCTTTTGCGAAGCATTGACGCGTTGTACGCGACAATCACCGTCGAAAGTGACATGAGCACCGCCGCATATGCGGGCTGCAGCATAATCCCATACGTCATAAATGCTCCCGCTGCCACGGGAAGCGCGATGATATTATATCCCGTAGCCCAGAAAAGATTTTCAATCATCTTACGATAGGTGCGGCGCGAGAGGGTTATTATTTTTGAAATATCTCGTGGATCATTTTTCATGAGAATAATTCCCGCTGATTCTATGGCTACATTAGTGCCAGCTCCAATCGCAATACCGAGATCAGCTTGGGTAAGGGCAGGGGCGTCATTTACTCCATCGCCTACCATGGCAACACATTCACCACGCGCTTGCAGACGCTTCACCACGTCAGCCTTTTGATTTGGTAATACGCGCGCGAAATATTCCTCAATACCAAGCTCACGAGAAACCCAAGCCGCAACATCATCAGCATCACCCGTTATCATCGCCACCTTAATACCACGCTCTTTCAATTTGGAAATTGCATCACGAGATACGTCACGAATCACATCAGCAAGCGCAATGCCTCCAATCCACACACCCTCCTCAACAACATGGATAACAGTCTTACCATCTTGCTCATGAGCACGCACAATTTCTTGATATTCATCTGGAATATTCACCTTGTACTCAGCAAGAAGTGTGGCGGAGCCCACAAATACCTGCTTTTTCTCAATCTCAACGCGCACTCCTTTTCCGCGGATATTTGCAAACTCATGCGCCATGGGAATAGCGGTCCGTTCTTTTTGAGCATGGGCAACAATAGCACGACCAATAGGGTGTTCTGATGTTTGATTAGCGCTTGCGGCAAATGCCAACGTCTTTCCTATATCACCAATAAGCGCAATTACACCAAATGTTCCCTGTGTGAGGGTTCCTGTCTTATCAAAAAGAACCGTACTCACGTTTCGCGCGGTTTCAAGCGCAATGCGTTGTTTTACAAAAAAACCATGCTGTGACGCCAGTGCCGTAGACAGTGACGCAACGAGCGGTATCGCGAGTCCCAGCGCGTGCGGACACGTAATCACTAGCACCGCGACAAAACGCTCAAGCGCAAATCCAAGTGGATGCCCGAGCATAATCCACACCCCAAATGTCACAAACCCAGCGCCTACGGCAAGTATAGTGAGATAAAACGCGGCGCGATCTGAGAGTAACTGCAATTTTGACCGCGAACGTTCTGCCTCAGCAACAAGACGCATGATACCGGCAAGAAATGTATTATCTCCAAGCTTCGTAAGTTGCACCTCAATACTACCATCACCATTTATAGAACCTGCAATTACTTCATCATCTTTTTGCTTCGCAATCAATCGTGATTCTCCCGTAATGAACGATTCATCTACTTCTGACTCACCGCGAACCACAACCCCGTCAGCAGGCACACGACTGCCTGGGCGAACAAGAATCACATCAAGTTCTCTGAGTTCTGAAACCGACACCAACACAAAAGCATCGCCATGCACAACCTCAGCGGTATCGGGAAGAAGTTTGGCAAGTTCACGAAGCGCGCCACGCGCGCCACGCACCGCTTTCATTTCAATGTAGTGTCCTATGAGCATTACCGCCACGAGCGTGGAAAGTTCCCAAAATAGAGTCATGCCATGCCCTAAAAAGACCACTCCCATGCTGTATGCGTATGCCGCAGTAATTGCAATGGCGATGAGAAGCATCATACCTGGCGTACGCGAGCGCAACTCACTCCACGCACCCCTAAGAAATACTGAACCTCCATAAAAAAATACAACACTACCGAGCAAGGCCGTGCCGTATGCGGAACCTGGAAATAGTGGAGCAGACCAACCAAAAAATGATTCGGGTAAATCGGAATACACCACGAGTGGTATTGTAAGAACAAGGACAACCCAAAACTTTGTTAAAAAATCTGCTGTATGATGTCCCACATGTTCATCGTGATGCGTATTCATAGTGCGGTGCTCCGAATGAACGTGTTGGTAATTCATAATTAATAGTAATTATGGTGATTAATCCCCATAACGACGGTGTAACTACGGCAGTAGTCTGACGCACTCTCACTCCCTCAACAAATCCCTATAATTTTGTTCTATATAATTATAGCACAATCAAAAACCATGAGTGCACGGAAGGAGTCATGCAACTTACACAGTAATAACACCGCATGAAAAATGACTTTTATCAGAA
>DASUDI010000032.1:0-14830 GCA_036275695.1 Minisyncoccota bacterium
ATGCAGTGCCCCTCAAGGTTACAACCACTGCACCATTGGAGACTCCCTGCAACACGTGTCGCTGATTCAAGGTAATTTAAGTTTTCAAATATGCCCCTGAGATTAGAAACATGCCCGTACCCTTGGTTTGTTTTCGAACACTGTAAGGTACCCCTTTCACAGTGATAAATAACATCACAAAAGAAGTACATTTGATTGAGGTTAAATATCGAGCAAGGTTTACAGAACAGAACGTTTTGGATATCGCAGAACGAATGAGTAGAAATTGGAATCCATCATACCTATTTTTAGCGAGTGAGGACGGCTTTTATTTTGGAGAAGTGAAGTCTTTGGTTGAAAGTGGGGGAGAGATAAAGAGACTTAGGCATCCTCAAATTCCTACTGAGACACAAGCTGAGTTTTTGAAAATACTCAACGATTTTGAAGGTTAATCAAATTAAACAAAAACAACCTCGAATGAGGTTGTTTTTGTTTAGCTAGACCGAGCCTTCTCGCGCTAGCCCTAAAAGGGGCGGCTATCGGGAATCGGTCAGGAATCAATTGAAAATATATTCGCAAGCTCATTATTTTCATATCGTTCACGACCCTACCTCGGCTCTCTCTTTCTCCGCTCCGCTTCGAAATTCACATGAGCCTGCGGTCTTCGATTTCCGATGGCCACTCCAAACAGCAACAACCCCAAAGCTTTCGCTTTGGGGTTGGCTGATTTGGGCGGCTATCGGGAATCGAACCCGAGATTTCAGTGCCACAAACTGACGTGTTACCTCTACACCATAGTCGCCATGGGGTGGCATAGTTATAGCGGTTTTTAAGTAAATTGTCGAGTGCTTGTATCGTGTGTGACGTACCTTATATAAACCGCACTCCCTCATCAAACACACGTCCCTCTCGCCACGCGCGCCCAAAAGCCTCTGGCAATATATGAAATGTCTCATGAGGAGATACCCATGAAACCTCCGCTATTTCATGGGCATGAGTTTTCTCGCGCTCTTCATGTCGCACAAACTCTTCCCCGTTGGTAACTTCAAAAAAGAATTCTATCGACTGCGTGCCCTCGTGCGGCACCAATGTATGTACGTACAACAAACGACCGATTGCCGGCGATATGCCCAACTCTTCCTTAATTTCACGCACCATACATTCTTGTGGATTTTCTCCATATTCTAAATGTCCACCTGGGAGCGCGTAAAAATCTGCCCCAATATCTTGGTGTTTGTGCCTCACTACCAGTAGTTTATTATTATGTACCAATACACCTCGACATCGAATTTTACAGTGATATGCCATAGTCACTCATTATACTTAATCTAACAGTAAAGTTCTATAATCTTATTTTCTACACATAGTAAGCGTATTCACCGTTTGTGCGCTGCATAAATATTTTTTCTCATAAAATAAAAAACACCATTCTCATGAATGGTGTTTTTTATTTTGTGCTCAGGACTGGACTTGAACCAGCATGCCCGTGAAGGCGCTACCACCTCAAGGTAGTGCGTCTACCAATTTCGCCACCTGAGCAACTACTTACAAAGTAAGTTATCCTATTCTAGGGATTTTTTAGGTAAATGCAAGTTTTAGAGGGATGTAAAAAACGCGCGCCCTTCGGGCGCGTTTTTTATTTCTAAATTATTTTACTTCTGATGGAGTTGCGTCGGCGGTCTCTGCTACTTCGGGCGTTACTTCGGTTTCAGGAGTTACCGCAACCTCTGCCTCTGCCTTCGCTTTTGCTTCTGCTTCTGCTTCTTTTGCAGCCGCTTCTTCCGCAACGCGTTTTGCCTCTTCCGCTGCCTTCTTTTCACGTTCGAGTTTCATCTCAGTCTCAGATTCTGAGGCGACATTCATGAGGCGCATACGACGCATCTGGCGCTTAATTTCGCGCGCCACTTTCTCACGGATAAAGTACAATTTCGCGCGACGCGTGGTACTGCGACGTACGATTTCAATCTTATCAATAAGTGGTGAATAGAGTGGGTAAATTCGTTCTACACCAATGCCGTCCACGGTCTTTCGTACGGTAAACGTTGCTCCCGCCTCACTCCCATGCTTGCGCGCAAGCACAAGACCTTCAAACACCTGGATTCGTGTCTTTCCTTTATCTTGAATCTTTTGGTGCACGCGCACGGTGTCACCCGCCTTGATACCAAGATTTTTGCGATCTTCCATATTTACGGAAGAAATGGTAATTCCTGCTGTTACTGAATTCATACTATAAATAATAACTTATGTGCGTGTGCACCTTAGCCTTAAAAAGCGTGCTGTACTGTAACATGAGAATGACATTATCGCAACAACGCCTCCGCGCGTGCAAAATCCGCTGGAATACGTGCTTCAAATGTACGAACTTCTCCTTGTGGGAGGGTAAGCGTGAGACGATACGCATGTAGCGCGAGCCGAGTAAATCCAAGTGAATTTTTCATAAGGAACGATTTCCCCGCATAGAGTACATCATGTACGACAGGATGTCCGATGCTCTTCATGTGCACACGTATCTGGTGCGTGCGTCCTGTCTTTGGCTCTACGCGTAGATATGCGTATCCACCACCCTGCGCAAGACACTCCCACTCAGTGCGCGCGGGACGCAAAAGACCCTTTGCCCCCCGCTCTGCTGAACGCAACCTAAAATCACGCGCACTTCTTCCAATTGCACGATCTATGCTCCCCCATCTATCTTTCATGGTGCCGTACACAAACGCGCGATATTCCTTTTTTGCGAGTCGGTCATGAAATTGCGCTTTAAGGTGCATGAAAGCATCTTGTGTTTTAGCGAGTACTAATACACCCGAGGTATCACGATCAAGTCGGTGCACTACTCCTGAACGTTCAAGAGGAATGCCATCTGGGGTGTGTCCTACCTCGCCTACACCGCGCGCCTTCGGCGCGCGGTGTAGCAACCAATCCACCACCGTCTCTCCCTCACTCCTTCCGTCCTCATGTACCACAATACCTGATGGCTTATCAACAACCACCACACCATCATCTTCATAAAGTACTTCTATATGCATATCCTATGATCCCTTCCTCCTAACGCGTGTTCCATACTCCTCTAAAATACTACGTAGCGTTGCTTCTTCAAAATCAGGCCAGTACGCATCTATGAAGAAAAATTCACTGTACGCGCTTTGCCACAAAAGAAAATTAGAAATGCGATGCTCACCACTCGTTCGCACAATAATGTCGGGGTCAGGCATACCCGCGGTCCACAAAAATTTCTCAAACGTCTCCTCAGTCACCATCTCACCGCCCGCAATGGCACGATTTACCGCATCCACGATTTCAGCACGCCCTCCGTACGAAATAGCAATCCACACTGAAAGTTCTGGCTCTGCGTGGTGTGAGTTCTTCAAACTCTCAATTTCGTTTTGCAGTGTCTGAGAAAGTCGATGTGTTTCTCCAATGATATGAATATTTATTTTTTCAGAACGTGCTTCGTTTTCTATACGTAATTCACGAATACCTTTTTCGAGTAGTCCCATAATATGCCCCACCTCCTCCACACTTCTATTCCAGTTTTCAGTTGAAAATGCGTAGCAGACCATGTGCGGAATATGCGCTTTATAGACCGCGTCAATGGTCGCTTTAATAGCCTCATATCCTTTTTGGTGCCCCACGAGACTCGTAAGACCGCGCGCCTTTGCCCACCGCCGATTACCGTCCATTATAAAGCCGATGCATTGTATATCTGTTGTCTGCTCCATAGTTATGATGACTGTATGTTAAACGTATCAAATACCTTCTTTGCAGTACGCCACTCTACCACCACAGCATCAACGCGCGCAAGCACTGAGCCTTCATGCGCAACCTCAATGCTTGCGCGAAGCATTTCAGGAGTCCCCTGCAACACCATTTCCACCTCCCCATTCGACATATTCCGTATCCACCCCACAAGCCCATATTCCTTTGCGTACGCATCGATAAAGTCCCGATACCCCACACCTTGCACCTTTCCCTGTACTACGCAGTATATTTCAGTAGGCATGCGTGTAAGTATAACCCATTTCTAGTCAGGATAGTTGCATTATGTGTTTTTTTCGCTATACTTGCGGGTACGCATAAGGGCGGTTAGCTCAGTTGGTAGAGCAGCTCGTTTACACCGAGAAGGTCGGGGGTTCAAGTCCCTCACCGCCCACTCGTAAAAACTTGCCGTTTGCAAGTTTTTTTATTTTTGCAATAAGTGCAGTAGAACATGATTATTCACTATCTACGCTAAGTGTCGTGCTATTGTTGAAATTTAATATCCACATTCTTTATTTGGGGGTATGATGGTATATCATGCAAGATTATACAAAAGCACCCACCGCAATCGTTATACTTGGCGCAACCGGCAACCTTGCGGAAACAAAATTACTACCTGCACTTTTTGATCTCTATCTTCAAAAAAAACTACCTGGCACATTTCGTATTATAGGACTATCGCGCAAAAATCTTACCTCAGAAACATATCGACAATTTGTGCAATCATGTGTAGCATTCAGACATTCACACTACACACCGCACGCACTCACAGATTTTTGTAATCACCTCTATTATTTATCTGGTGATTTCGATGACGAGGATGCGTACGCACACATAAAAGAAGCCCTCATCTCATTCGACACTGAGTACGCCCTCTGTTCACATAAATTATTTTATCTTGCGGTACCACCAAGTCTCTACAGCACCATATTTAATTTCCTCAAAATGAGCAACATGATGTCACTCTGTGACGGAAGTGATTCTTGGTCACGTATTCTCGTGGAAAAACCATTTGGAAATGATCTCATTACTGCTGAGATGCTTGAAAAACAATTGTGCGATAATTTTTCCGAAGATCAAATTTATCGCATTGACCACTATCTCGCAAAAGATGCTATCGAAAACATTCTCTCGCTACGGTTTGCAAATAGTATTTTGTCTGACTCATGGAATGGAACCAAGATTGAACATATTTCAATTCGGCTCTTTGAGTCGCAAGATGTCTCCACGCGTGGCGCATTCTATGATCAGATTGGAGCGCTGAGGGATGTGGGGCAAAATCACATTCTTCAAATACTCGCCCTACTGACCATGAATGCCACAGACCTCCACGACACTGATGCAATACGAAAAAATCGCCTGGATGCAATTCGGTCACTCACAACACATGAAACTGATCTACGGATTCGAGGACAATATATCGGATATCGTGAAACACCAGGAGTAAATCCAGAAAGTAGCACCGAAACTTATTTCAAGATTGAAACGCGCATCGATAGCGATATATGGAATGATGTCAAGGTTACCCTTGAATCAGGTAAGGCGCTCCACGAATCATGTACCGAAGCAGTCATTACATTTCGCCCCACTGAAACGTGCGTGTGCGGAGCAGAGAGCTCTGCCCACGCACATCGCAATACTCTTCGCATTATGTTTTCTCCACAACAGAGTATACAACTCACTATGTGGGTAAAAGAGCCTGGTTTTTCGTACAAACTGCACAAACGAACTTTAGTACTTGCCGAAGAAAAAACTGATATCTTTCGTTCACCCGAAGCCTACGAGCGTGTACTCTATGACTGTATCATAGGTGATCAAACAAGATTTGTAAGTGGGGCTGAAATCAGTGCTTCGTGGAAATTTATTATGCCTATACTTAATTCTTTTGCATTCACTCCACTTCACACCTATCAAAAAGGTACCGCTGGTCCATCACCAGATATCTGCACAGAATAAAAAACTTCGATTCCTCGGACCAACACAAAGCCAGACGCAAGGTCTGGCTTTGTTCTTGGTGCCCCCACGAGGAATCGAACCTCGATCAACGGCTTAGAAGTCCGCAGTTTTATCCATTAAACTATGGGGACGAGCACCGTAGTGTAGTTTACGGTGACACCATCACTTCTGCAAGAGGTGGCGCCACCTCAGTAGAGGTTGCCACAGGGGATGGCTGTTCGGGCTCCACGGGATTTACGTGAGGTGTGGGTGCGTATTGAATTGTGCGGAGTTCTGCAAATCGTTGCGCGCGCTCGTCATATAACGCGTCAATCGTTACCACATCGCTTTCTTTATAAATAACAGGTTCAACTTGGACATCAAACGCATCAGATGGGCGGACAATTTGCTCATAAAAATCAATGGCAATATACGAAATTGATGATACAAAAAGTAGCACGGCTCCCAAAAATCCAAAAGTCCAGTGTCGCATAGGCTGTATGAGTTCACGTTGCTGTACGTGTCTTTTCCCTTTTTTTACGCGCATACGCGCAACGATGTCATTGATTATTTTCATGTCGTTTTAAATTTAACTACATGGAGCGTAAACTCGCCCAACCATAAACCCGCCCCCTCTCCATCCTCAACGTAGCGCACTTCGACATCGGTGACAGAACTGCGATATGGTAAAAATTCAAAGATGGTTAGTGTGTGCATAACCGAATCGTATGAGCCCTCAATACGTATACGCATCACCAATCGCTCAAATTCAGCATCATCACTCTCAACTTTCAATCCATTCGTTTCAAACGTAACACCCTGCTCTCTTCCCAGTGTTTCAATGAGCGCAAGGAAATCAATGACCTGCTCATCGGTAAGTATGCGTGTCGTAAGGTCGTCACGTGCGCTTTCTGATGTTTCTAATTTTTGAGCAAGAAGTGCAAGCTGCGATCCTCGCTCTTCGAGTTCTGCGCGCGCATGTCGTTGTTCTATATATGTTTGCTTTTTTTCTGAAAGTTTGTTGAAAACATACACACACCCTGAGACGCTTACAACAAAAAATGTAAGTCCGAGAAGCGCAAATATCTTGGTACGTCGATGAATCATACAGTTTCTTTTGCTAATGAAATGGTGATCACAAATGGTAGGTTGGTATCACGAGCTAAATCGCCAATGGGGATGACTGCTTCCTCAAATAATTCAGCGCTTTCGAGTGTGGTCTTCAACTTCACCAACACCTCTCGCGTGGGCGCGACACCACGAGCTTGCACGCTCACCATACCCGCGTCATCCTGCTCTACGAGAAATGATTTGAAGACAATACCCGATGGTGCGCTCTGATAGATAGTGCTAATAACCTGTGACGAAGTAATGGTATTGTTACCACCTTTGAGTTTATTCACCACCAACATGGTCGTGCGCACTTCCTGATCAAGTGTGGTTAATGTCTCATTCTGTTTCTGATACTCTGCGGTACTATTTTCAATTGTTTTAATTTGCGCATCGACAAGCACATACGTTGGAATGAGTGCCACCGTGATGAGCAGGATAGTAAACCCAAACAAAAAACAAAATGTCGCGCCCACGCGTAAAAAATACTCCATCTTCACGACACGCAACCCTTCTGGTGGAATGAGATTTATCATGGTAAAAATTACACAAAATCCTTAAGCGCGAGACCTACCGCGGTCGCGTACCCATATGAATGTCTTCGGTCAATTTCGGGAATGTATCGATTGAGCGAGAACGCATTCATCCATACGCTTGCGCGTTCGGTAGGGGTATCGAGTACATTCGTCAAAAATTCAGGTAGTCCAAAGAGATTAGCGCTACCCCCACACACAATCACCTTTTTAATAGCGCGCTCATCTTTTTCTATACTTCTCGTCTCCCAATAGCGCATGCGCACATTAAGTTCTTCCGCAATGACGTCTGCGTATTTTTGAAGTACCGCGGCAATGTCCTTGTTTTCTTTTGTTCGTGATAAACCATGCTCGTTTTTGATACGCGTCAATTCTGATTCAGCAACATCGCCTAAGATATCCCTCATATCAGCACTCATTTGCACACCCGCAACCTCAATTGTCGATGTATACATAAGCGCGCCATTGTACACAATACCAATACCCATACGTGTTTTTCCAAAATCAACAATCATGTACGCACCTTCGTGAGTACGCGGTGTTGTCGCGCGCGCGATAGACTGTGCTTCAATTTCAAATGAGAGTGGCACGAGACCAGCCTGTGCACAAGCAGCGTAATAACTTTCAATAGTTGCGAGTGCGTACACTGCCACCACCACGCGCAAGGTATGCGACTCGACATCTTCACTTACAACCGCATAATTGAAATACACGTCCTTCGGCGGAAGTGGAACATTTTCTTCAAGTCGAAAATCAATAAGTCCTCGGATATCCTGTGGCTTTGTTTTTGCATCGACCGTTGTTTCAAAAAGATACGCACGTTCTTCGGGGAGTGACATCCGGATATATTCAGCGCCTGTACGTACTTTCATCTCCGCGAGGACTGACGCGAGCCTACCCACATCATGCACATTTCCGCGCTCCACGGTGCCCACGGGTATATCAACATCACCATAACACTTAATACGTACATCACCACGATGGTGTGGACGTTCGAACTGAATATATTTAAGTGAGGTATCAGAAACATCAACACCAACACAAGGAAAAGACATGAGCCCAGGTGTTGGAAAAATTTTTTGTACCACTGAAAGAGCACTCATACGATGCTCGTATTATACGATGCTTACGCGTGAGAGTAAATCATATATCAAACACTATGCGGTGATAGTGTCATTATTTTATCTTGGTACCTGAGGGTATGTCAGCAGTAGGCGCGAGGAGCGCGAGGACACCCTCACAGCTTGCCGCAAGAAGCATGCCATTACTTTCATATCCACGAATTGTGCGCGGTGCCAGATTCACAATATAGGGAAACTTCTTCCCTACCAGTGACTGAGGGTCATCAAGATATTCACGAATACCCGATAGAATTTGGCGAGAAATAGATTTTCCTTCTTCATCTACATCACCCACATCTACCTGACATCGCAGCAACTTATCTGCCCCTTCAATTGTCTCAACACTCACCACCTTTCCGATACGAATATCGAGTTTTGCAAAATCATCATACGTAATTTGTTCCATGTTATGTTGTTCGTGTAAGATAACTATTAAGAATAATGGTAGCGGCACTTGCGTCGGTCATCGCATTTTTTCCTTGAAGGCGGATTGCCTCTTGTGTCGTGTACTGCTCAGGCTCAAGTTCAACGGGAATACCCACGGAAAGCGTAATGTCTTGGATAAGTTCTTCAACTTTCTCATGCACCTTATTCGCCACGCCATCCCTTCCCAAGGAGTGGCCTATGATTATTTTCCCCACGTTCTCTTTTTGAATAATTTTTTCTAGTGACCGCATAAAATTCCCATCATTAGGCAAAACTATATGTGGAAACGCCATCATACCCTTGTCATCGGTAAGCGCAATGCCTACCCGCTTCGTGCCATAATCAATACCCATAAGTTTCATGCGTACAGCATACCACGATTTTGATTTTATAGGATTTTCTGATACTATCCTTGCATTCACGTTACATATCAGTATCGGAATATATGGAGGGATGGCAGAGTGGTCGATTGCACCTGTCTTGAAAACAGGAGTCTGGGAAACCGGACCGTGAGTTCGAATCTCACTCCCTCCGCACTAAGAACCTGTTATCGGAAGACCCGTAGGAACTTATTTAGAGCCATATAAAATTGCTGTTCGAATCCCTGAGAGGTTACACCTCTCAGGGATTCGAACTTTTTGTTTATATCTGTACTGCTATTTATTTTAGTGTTTCAACAATTTCAGTTAACATTTGATTCAATAACAACCCAATCCTTTTCCAAGAATGATTCTCTACTACATACATCATTGCCTCTTTTCCTATTTTATCTCTTAAAGAAGAGTCTGAAATTAAATTCTCAATTGCTTCATGAAGCGACTGAACATCATTTGCATTAACAAGAACACCAGTTTTTCCATCCTCAATCAACTCTTCATTACCAATGCCTCTTGTAGTAATAACGCAAGATCCAACTGACATTGCTTCAACTACAGTTGTCAATAAGCCTTCCATACGTGTTGATGGGAAAACGCACAAGGTCGCTGATTTGAAGTAATCATAGACATTATCAACCATACCCACAAAATATACATTTTTATCCAAACCGAGGCTTTTAACTTTACTAATAAAAGCAAGAGCTTCTATTCCCTCTCCTAATATCCATAGCTTTGCATTTCTATTTTTTTGGTACGTTTTATAAAAAGCTTCAATTAAAATATCGACACCTTTACCTTTTATTAATCTACCTGCAAATACTATATTTGGTCCACTCTCATCAAACTGGTTACAAAAGTTGAAAGGTACCCCTTTCTTTGCACACAGTTTCTAAAGTATTATCATTTAGAAACTAACTATGGCAAAACAAGGATTTAGAATCGCAAAGGAAATCAAAGACGAAATTATCAATAAGCTCAAGTACAATGGTTTGAGCGTAGCGGATGTCGCCAAACAATACGGCGTCAGTGACAAAACCATCTATAACTGGCTCGGAACCAAAGCCAAAAGCTCAGTCAGTCTCCTTGAACACAACAAGCTAAAGAAAGAGAATGAGCAACTCAAACAATTGATTGGCGACATCACCTTGAAGCTCTCGGCTCAAGAAAAAAGGGGCTAAGGATGCCAAACAAAACTATCCTAGCAGAGTCAGCGATTATCAGTCGTCGGTCTTTGTACTATGTCCCAAGACAGCCCACTAAAGACTGGTCCACCAAGCAATTGATCGAATCTGCCTTGCGAGACCACCCGAGCTATGGACATAAGCGATTAGCAATACACCTTGGTATTAACAAGAAACGAGTACTTCGAGTGATGCATAAGTTTGGGATCAAACCATACCGAAGGATAGCTAAGAAAGTATATACCAAACCAAAAGACAGCGTGTTCCCGAATCTTCTGATGTCTCAGGAACCGTGCGGTATCGGTGATATCTATGCCAGTGACTTCACGTACCTCAAACATAAAGGTCGGTGGGTATACGTTGCCACCGTGATTGATGTCTTCTCTCGTGAAATAGTTGGATTATCAGTCCTTACGACTCACAGTACCCAGCTCGTACTCAACGCACTGGCTTCATCCGTACTGCATCGACCACCATCGCGAATTATCCATTCAGATCAAGGAAGTGAGTATACCTCAGCCGACTATACCAAGCTGGTGCAATCTTTGGGTATCCAACAATCCATGAGCGCTCCCGGGTGTCCCTGGGAGAATGGCTATCAAGAGAGCTTCTACAAAGGTTTCAAATTAGACCTTGGTGACCCAAACCGATACGACTCCTTGGGCGAGCTCGTGGCAGCAATCTATCAGACGATTAATTACTATAACCAACGCCGGATACATTCCGCACTCAGGCTATCGCCACAGCAGTTTGCTCTGACTCAGGCCGTCTAGTATTATTAACTGACTTTAGAAAAGGTGTGCCAATTTTGGGGTACCTTCCAAGCATCTGCCCCTTTTGGAAGAATGTAGTTAAAACGAATTCCGTTTCTTTTTATTTTTTCCATCCAAAGGTTTTGAACATTTTTACTATTTGAAATCGTTGCGTCACAAAACGTTAAAAATGCGTTGTAGATTTCAATTTCATTTTCTGGGTGACCTCCAAGATAAACAATGTTCGGTATATCTAAAACCCTATACACAGCATCAACAATATAATAGTAAACAACGATGTCGCTGTTCTCATTCTGCAATCTATCATGGACAATATTTGAAAAAAGTATTGCTTCCCTATCCCAACGACTTTGTGTGGTTTCAGGTTCTTCATCGTAAATATATTTATACTTTTCAGGTACCTCAAGCTCAATAATATTTATGTCAGGGAAATCTTCTTTTAGGGATTGGAAGAAGGGGGAATATATACCATCCACTGGTTTAACAGTGTATAGAGTAACAGAATTATTATTTATTTGAGATAAAACTTCTATGTGTTTTAAGGCGACTTTCTCACTGCCTCCAACAAAATATGATACTCGCGGTTGGACTACGGATATTCTCATAGAAAATTTTTTAGATCAGACAAAATATCATCGCCTGTCGGGTTTTTTAATATTTTCGCTTCCCCTTTTAACTCATCAAAATTAACAAGCTTTCTTTCTTCTATTTCAAAGCCGTCTTTATTTGGAATAAACTCATACATTTCTTCAATATCTGCTACATAGCGCTGTTGAGTGGACACAGAAAGAAGTTTGTCTCCCTTAAAAAGTTTAACTATTACTGTACCAATTAGTCTTACATCGGTAATTTCAATTTGTGTCTCTTCGCGTGATTCACGTAAAACACAATCCAACCCCGTTTCATATATATGACAACCTCCACCAGGCAGGGTGAATTCAATTTCACCATTTTCTCTAACCAATACAAATTTATTATCCTTATTTTTAATAAAAACAACAGACTGGGTATTTGGATACACTTCTCCATCACCCATATTTTTTACATAATCAAATGTAGAAATATAGTCCTGAGACTTAAAGTCATTAATTGCGTAATTAAAGATTTCTAACAATTGACCCCCATCATCTCTTTTAGTAAATAATTCTTGCACCGTGTCTCGTGCTGGAGCATCACGATTAATTGTTTCTTTTTTGCTCCAATTTAAATCCACTGACTGCACAAAGGAAACAGTGACGGGTAGTACATTAATTATCTCGTGCTTTAATAAACTCAAATCACCAGAGTTTTTTGCGAGAATATAACCAATTAATCTTACGTGGTCTATTGTTACTCCACATTCTTCTCTCACTTCTCGATGCAAAGCTTCATGCCAAGTTTCTCCAGACTCAATTTTTCCACCAGGTATATCCCAGTCCCCATTCTGTTTTTGAGTTATTACTAGATTCTCTCCTATAAAAGTAAAAGTGAGTGGGGTAGAAATTGGTAAATCAGTTGGTAGTGTGGTGCTGGGGATAAATTCAAATTCGGTTTGTAATCCATTATCTTTTTTAGTGTACTTAATCATATATTTCCCTGTTCATTAATTCATTATAAATATCAAGATTTTTGTTATATTCTTTTGTCTTTTTCTTTTCACTCCCAGACCTAGGTGGGTGATTAATATGGTAAACACCCACTGATGTAAGCGGTACTAAGAAACACCCACTCGCGATGGGGAAATATCTTGGTCCACTTTGATTCTAATCCATGAAGCGTCTTATAACTCATCATCACACCAATATGAAGTCTACGATTTTGGTTCGCGTCATGGTGCGTGTCAAAAACCGAAAGCATCTGCTCAACTTGCTTACTGTGTGTGAAATCGGTGATGCCGATATACGGAGTATACATAGCGTATATCTTACTCATGTCACGCGTAAACACAACACAACCCACACTTCCCTCACTTACACGCTAGCGTCACATAATTATCTGCTATACTTTACGCATATGCAAAAGAAACATCACGATCCAAATCTTGAATTGCTCAATAAAAAACTATGTGACCCAGTAGTGCTTGCGGAATATAAAGCAACCTACGACCATTACAAACCAAGTATTATTCCTCGTGTACTTGGCGGTTTTTTAGTGCTCTGTGGAAACATTGTGTATGGAAGAAATCCATCATACCTCAAGTTTCGCGCCGTTGAGGTGATAGCGCGCGTTCCCTACCACTCTTGGTCGTCTGCGTCATACACGCACCTCACCCTTCACTTTACCGACGAGAAACGCGCGCTTCACTACTCACAATCCACGCGATTTTCAGATATAGCACAGGCAAATGAGACAATGCACGTTGTTGTGATTTCACACATTCTAAATGGCATCTGCAAAGCAGGATTTATACGTCACACCCTTATACCCGTGCTCTTTTCATTCTTTTATTTCTGGTCATCGTATCTACTCTACATGCTCAATACCCGATGGTCATACGAATTAAACTATCTCTTTGAATCACACGCTTTTGCGCAGTATAGTACCTTTATCGAGAAGAACGTAGAAATGCTTAAAGCAACTCCCATGGAAAGCACATTCCTTGAACACTATGGTCGTCCCGCGCAAAATCAGTATGACTTCTTTGTGGGGGTACGTAACGATGAAATTATTCACCGCAACATGTCCATTGAAGCTATTGGGAAAATGTAAATCTACACACTATCATACTTTTTTCAGAGGCCTGCGTGATACAATATACTCATGAATCCACCAATACGATCTGTATGTTGGGAAGCACCAGAGCACCAGCACGTAGTGAGAACTGCTGATTGGTATTGGATTGTAGGTATATTTGGAAGCGCACTGGCAGTCGCAAGTATCATTTTTGGCAATGTCCTCTTTGGTATTATCATTATTCTAGCCGTTACTGTTTTGATATTTCATGGAAACAAGCCGCCACGTATCATTTTTTTTGAAGTATCGGTACGCGGTGTTCGTATGGGAGATCATCTCTACCCGTACCCATCCATTGAATCGTTTTACATAGACGAGGATAGTCCCTATGGACCACAACTTCTCATCAAACCAAACAAAATGTTCTCTCAATTACTCATACTCCCACTACCTGAAGGGTGCATTGACGACGTAGACACACTACTTTCAGAACGTATCCCAGAGGAACATCTTCGAGAGCCTCTTTCTCATATTGTACTTGAATATCTCGGTTTTTGATGTATTCTGTACGCACGTCCTCATAGTTTAATGGATAGAACGCGGGTTTGCGGTACCCGTAATCTAGGTTCGATTCCTAGTGAGGGCACCAACAACAAAGCCAGACCTTGCGTCTGGCTTTGTGTTGATCCAAGGAATTGAAAAGGTTGCTAGTCGTTTTGACGTAGGAAAAGCAGTAACAACCTGTACTGAACATAGAATATTCGATTCCTCGTGGGGCACTAAAAAATGAATTGGTAACAAAACACCCGCGCTTTGCGCGGGGTCTGTATCACCTACTTCGTACTCGTCGCGCGCATGAGACGTGATTTCTTGCGTGATGCGGTGTTCTTGGTGATGATACCGCGCTTTGCTGCTTTGTCGATGGCTTGGTATGCGGTAGCAATGTGGGTGGGGGTGACACTTCCCTTTTTGAGGTGTGACTGTGTGGTC
>DASUDI010000033.1:0-52628 GCA_036275695.1 Minisyncoccota bacterium
GGTTTTGGCTTCGTGAAGACAAAGCACATCCTGAGCCAAAGCCACTCCTTATCTCTGCATTCATTGCCGGAATGCTCGTTGTTGCAGCGGTGCTACCTCTCCAACAGTATGCAATGAGTCGATTTAGTGGTAACGAACTGATCTTTGTCTGGGTCATTATTGAAGAAATCCTTAAATATACTGCAGCGCTCATCGTGGTGTTCTGGCATAAGGCTGTTGATGAACCAATCGACACCATCATCTACATGATTACCATTGCTCTTGGATTTTCCGCACTCGAAAACACACTCTTTATTTATAATCCCCTCAGTCAGGGAGATACGCTCAATTCTGTCCTTACGGGAAATTTCCGCTTTTTGGGGGCAACACTGCTCCATGTACTCGCTTCAGGGACCGTTGGGGTATTCATGGCACTTGCCTATTATAAGCGGGATATCGTGCGTATTCTCTCTGCAACCCTTGGCTTATGCATTGCTATCCTATTGCACGCACTATTCAACTTTTTTATAATGGACGCAAGCGGTAATACCGTCCTCGGGGTCTTTATTTTCGTGTGGATGGGGATTATTGTCCTCTTCCTCATTTTTGAGAAAGTTAAAATTATTGAAAGAATTCATCGCACCGTTCTATGATAAAAAAACCTTCATTCCTTGAGCGCCTCACCGGAGGCACGAAGCTCAAAGCACAAGACGATGAATTTGAGGATGAAACAGAAGTGAAGGTTGGCATGATGGATGCTGATATGAGTGAACCGAGTGCCGGCAACTCATGGGGTGATGAGTCTGAGAGTGACGCGCAAGAAGGCGAACTTCCTGTCGACATGTATCAAACACGTGACTCGATTGTCATTCGTGCACTTGTTGCAGGAGTAAATCCCGAAGACCTCGATATTGCGATTACCCGTGACATGGTCACACTCAAAGGAACACGTGAAGAAAACCAAGAGGCACCTGACGAGGACTATTACCACCGCGAACTTTTCTGGGGCTCATTCTCTCGCACCATTCTTCTCCCTGAGGAAATTGTTATTGATGAAGCAGAAGCGAAGGAGAAGCATGGTCTCCTCGAGATTATCCTCCCTAAACTCGACAAAGAACGAAGTGCTCGCCTCACGGTAAAGAGCCATCACATCAACGTTAAATAGTTGATAGTCTATAGACGCGAAACCCCGCCTTTGGCGGGGTTTCGTTTATGCAGTCTCAAGATGAATTGGCTGGTGGTCTGAAACGATATCAGGGAGAACTTCAAAGTGTTTTACATTGACCTCAGGACCGGCAAAGAGGTAGTCTGAGTACATCTGTTTATCATCGGGGAACCTTTCTCATGTATTGAGTGAGAGTATGTTCATGCAGGACGATTATAGCATTTTCAGTTAAAACCGTTTGAGCCCGCCCTCGGCACAAAATCGCTGAGGGGCGGGCTCGGCGCAGGTCACTAAGCAAAATTGTTCACTATGTTCCAATTTTGCTAAGTGCCTCCTGCCCTGCCTCGGCTTCGCCTCCGGCTTTCGAGCCCTTGCGCACCGATACCAAAACACACCCGCGAAGGGTGTGTTTTGGTATCGGTGCTGAGGGGCGGGCTCGAACCGCCGACCCTTTGTTCTTCAGACAAATGCTCTACCAACTGAGCTACCTCAGCATGTGCGCATATTGCGCACACAGATAGTATCATATTTTGCGTATACGTACAGCCCGCCAGGATGTTATAGTGGATTTATTCTGATACGTAACCAGGGAATATGTGCGTAAACCCCTTTAAACCAGGTATTTCGCCAAAACCTTCACGGAAAACTTCATAATTTGCTCCCAGTACTTCAAAATAGGGTTCAAGAATATAAAAATAAATTGCAAATGGGAGACCTATAATTATAGCAATCCACACACCCTTAAAAATCATGCCCCATATAGTCTGGCGGTATATTTTTTTTAGCAACTCATTATTTTCTCGAACCAATACCGCATTCTCACGGATAAGTTTCAGCATTTCATCATGGTCACTTTTCTCCTTTTCGCTCATAGTTTCATTATATCAAGTATGCGCCCTGTATGGCACCCAGACCTTAATAACTGAATAAAGTATGCTACTATACGCTCGCGCCTTCATAGTTCAATGGATAGAACGATTCCGTCCTAAGGAAGAGATCCTGGTTCGATTCCGGGTGAGGGCACAGCAAAACCCCCATAGAAAAATTCTATGGGGGTTTACCATTTAAATAACTGAAATTTCCTCACCTTCGTATGCCCGGAAATACGGGATTCTTTGGTACGTAGGGACGTATTCAAGACACCCTGCGAGAAACCAACCCGCAACACAGACCATTTGCTCCTCCCCTTCTTCCCCAAAACAGGGTGCTGTAAAAATCTTGCGAAGGACAGCAATATTTTGAGATACATCTTCCCCATTCTTCCAAACCCACTGATCGTAGCGCCCACCCGCGTAGAAAAGAATCCTCGCGAAGGATGACCACGGATTATCAATCTCAAAGAAACATTCTGGGCACATTGAAACCAATTCAATGCTGTTGTGTTTACCGAAAGTCAAAGGATGCTCATTGCGACGAAATTGGTCTAAAAGCATTTGACACCTCCACGATGAAAAATACCAAGATCAACCATCATCCTTTTTAATTATACCATAAAATTGATTATTATAGTACACTCTACTTTCCCTAAATTTGTATGCTTACCGTGCATAAACCCATAAACAATTCTAGGCAAATGGAAAAATAAACCGTACTTGAAAAAGTAATTTAGCTAAAATTCAATACGTCGTCACCCTAAGCAAGTAATTCTCGAATTTTGATTTCATCAAAACCAACCACAACATCGTCGTCAATACGAATAACTGGCACACCCATCTGCCCCGTAAGATCAATCATTTCTTTCCGCTTCTCAATATCACTTGCTACGTCATAATTTGTATACGAAATACTGTGTGTATCAAAATATTCTTTTGCGAGATGACAGAAATGACAAGTTGGTGTGCTATATATAGTAACGGTTTTTTGCATATATAAATTATGTTATCAATAATGGACGCATCCAGTATATCAAAAATACATTTAATTGAAACCCAGCCAACTCCAGAAACCACTTTGTTTCGTCACCGTAGTTGCGTGCGTGGTTGTCGGACTGTTTGTTGCTTGTGTTCGATTGTCACGTTCGTCTATCAGAATGACTACCTGCTCACCCTCCTTGGCAACATCAAACCTACTACGCAGTTCCTCTTCGACACCGCGCTCATCACTGAGGTGGTTTACTTTTGCTTGTAATGCCTCCGCGCGCATTTCAAGCTCAACAAGTTCCGCTTTACGTACATCAAGTCTTTCACGCATGTCGCGCGAAGCAACAAACCGATGATACACTGAAACCGTAAGTAGTATTGAGACAAAAAATAGAAAAAAAATGAATGGTTTTCCAAACAATATACGTCGCAACTTCCGCTTTTCATGAAAATCAAACATGTGCTACTATTGTACCATCATGAGTATATTATTTCACAAGAAGACCAAGAAAGTAATTCAATGGATTTGGACCGTTATTGCGATTCTTATTATTTTGAGCATGATTCTCGCGTTCTCTGCAGGTCAATAGTTTGAAACTTTTTAGGTGGCTTTAGTACTGTGGCCACTATTATATTTACAATTACGTTACTCAGACTTCACCATCTTCATAAATACATCCTGGGGAATGTGCACATTACCTTTTCCGCGCTCAAGCATTTTCTTTTTACCCTGCTTCTGCTTTTCGCGTAATTTCATCTTCCGCGTAATGTCACCACCATAGAGATGTGCGGTCACGTCCTTTTTAAGCGCGGAGAGCGTGCGTGAGGCAATAACCCTCCCCAAAGCACGAGCTTGAATCTTCGTAACAAACATTTG
The DNA here is from genome assembly GCA_036275695.1 of Minisyncoccota bacterium. Classification (GTDB taxonomy): domain Bacteria; phylum Patescibacteriota; class Minisyncoccia; order Phycocordibacterales; family UBA918; genus Damh-18. The sequence goes on from DASUDI010000033.1 coordinate 3,881, forward strand.
CCGAGGTAATGTATTGTATAATTTTTCCACCACCGCTTTTGCTTCAATTTCAGCGCGCATGATACCTATCACGCGAGAAAACGCGGGGACAATCTCCTCCGCGACAAGCACATCGAGCCGACACACCTGCGCGGAGCGCATCTCTGCTATTTCATATGAAAGTGACGCATAGCCACTCGTCACGTTTTTTAATTTATCAAAAAAATTACGCATCAGCTCTCGGAGTGGCATTTCGATACTGAGCATATTGCGTCCATCCTTAAAAACCTCTGTATCAATAACTCCACCCTCGTGTTCATAAAGTAACGTCATCACATTTCCCATGTACTCAGGTGGCAAAATAATATGTGCGAGCACCCAGGGTTCTCGGATATCAACCTTCGTGCCGTAATCAGGGAAACGCGATGCCGCATATACTTCTTCCACGCGCCCATCCGCATGGGTAATTTCATACACGATAGAAGGTGCGGTAATCACAATCTCAATACTGAACTCACGTTTTAATCGTTCGGTTATTATTTCAAGATGCAACATTCCCAAAAAGCCACATCGGAAACCGCGACCGAGCACACCCGACGATTCTTCTTCATATGAAAGTGACGAGTCAGAGAGTCGCAGCCTATCGAGTGCTTGTTTGAGCATGGTAAAATCATCTTGACTTTGCGGAAATACCGATGCCCACACCACAGGTGGCGCTGCGGTATAACCCACGAGAGGAAGACTTTGACTTTTATCGAGCGCAAGGGTGTCACCCACTGAGGCGATGCCTGGCTCTTTGATTCCTGTGACGATATACCCTATTTCTCCTTCACGGAGTTCACTGACAGGATGCTCCTCGGGTGACAATATACCCACTTCAAGTACGGTAAACGCGCGGCGCGCGGCAATGAAGCGTATGGTATCCCCTTTTCGCACAACACCATCAAAAACGCGCATATACACGATAATGCCTCGATGATTTGAATACTGAAAATCAAAAATAAGTCCCCGATAACTTGACTGACGTGCGGGCGCAGGCGCGGGAATACGTTCACAGATAACATCAAGCAGCAGCGCGACACCCTCGCCTGTCTTTCCTGAAACATACATAATATCCTCTAGCGCACATCCGAGAAGTTGCACCACTTCAGCACCAACCTCCTCTTTTCGAGCATGTGGGACATCTATTTTTGTAAGCACTGGTATAATAGTCAGCCCCTCATCTTTTGCCATTTGCAGTACCGAGAGTGTCTGCGCTTGTATACCCTGCGTACTATCGACGAGCAAAAGCACCCCCTCAACAGCCTTTAATGCGCGGGAAACTTCATAGGAAAAATCTATATGTCCTGGTGTGTCGATAAGGTTGATTTCATACGGCACACCATGATGCAGGTGGGACATACGTACAGGCTGCATCTTGATGGTGATTCCTCGCTCACGCTCAAGATCCATTGAATCAAGTATCTGATCCTTCATCTTGCGCGCCTCAACGGTACCCGTAATTTCAAGCATTCGGTCTGCCAACGTTGATTTACCGTGGTCGATATGCGCGATAATAGAAAAGTTACGTATATGCTTCATACTATATGGCACACTCTACCACAAAGTACAGAAATTCACATTACACCGAAAGCATATCCTCGTCCTGGGGTGCTATCACCTCACCACTCTTAACAAGACGCTTCTTAAACATGCGCAACACTTCAAAAAACTCTCTGTTTTTGAAAAGATACTGCACCGCCGCAAAACCAATGATACCTACAACACCCGCGAGTAACCCCTGAAAAAATACGGAGAAAAAGGTGTCTGTCTTGAATACATGGACGAAATAATTAAGTGCACTATACGCAAGATATCCCGCAAAAAGAGACGCGCCTGCTGTTTGTATGAGCGGTTTTACAAATACCGTAAGCGAAATATGTATCTGTTTACGTGCAAGTATCAAAATACATATACTGTGGGCAAAAAGTCCCACCGAGTACCCAATGGGAAGCGCGAGCACCTCAATACCCGCCACTCCTTCAAGACGCATAAGTCTTTCAAAAAAAAGACGACATGAATCAGATACAAGTAGCACAAGATACATACCGTACGCGACACTCATAGTAATACTTGATGAAAAAATCGTAACAAAAAATGGTAGCCGTGTATTCCCCACCGCGTAGAGCGCGCGCACAATGAGCAAGTGTATTGCCTGTGACGCGAGTGAAAGGATAAAGAGCGCGAGTATTGCGGCAGTGAGACGTGTGTCATTCCAATCAAATGCTCCCGTACCGAGTACTGAACGCACAAACTGCGCGCGAACCACGACAAACAACACAATCACAGGGAGTGACCAGAAAATAATGTGACGGAGGGTGCTGGTAATATAATTTCCAAAAACATCCATCCGCTTTTCTGCAAACAATTTTGCGAGGTGTGGAAATGCTGCGACTGAATAACTCACACCAATAATAGCGAGTGGCACTGACTGTAAGTTATACGCAAACTGAAAAACCGCAACCGATCCAGATACCATACTGCTCGCAAACGCAACGAGTCCCAATAACACAATCTGATGAAGCGAAAGTGTGAGCGCCCGGAAAAATGACGTACGGAGCACTTCAAAAATATTTGACGTATCACGCAATCGCACCAATCTCGGCATAAGTGAAGTCTTCGCCACAAAAGGTATCTGAATGATAAGGTGCGCGCTCGCTCCCAAAACCACGCCCCACGCAATTCCCGCAACACCCACTATCGGATACAGCGCCACCAATCCCACAATAATACCCACATTATAGAGGAGTGGACCAATAGCGTACACAATAAAGCGATACCGCATCTGAGTTACCACCCCAAAGAGACTTGAAATACCAAGCAAAAATGGTTGCACAAGGAGAATGCGCATGAGCAAAATAAATGTATCATGTTCACCTGAGAATCCAGAAAAAAATGTTTCAACAATCACAGGCGCGCAGAAAAATATGAGTAGTGCCAGTGCTATATACACGTAAACAAACAGTGTAAAAATTTGTGACAAAAACTCACGTGCTGAAGCATCACCATTTTTTTCTAATTTATTTGTGACAAAGGGTACAAGCACATATACTGAAAGCGCTGACGCGAATACGACATACAGGAGATCGGGGATACGAAACGCGGCGTAATACAAATCTAGTTCTACTCCCGCACCAAACTGATGCGCAAGTAATCTATCGCGTACAAGCGCGAGTAACTGTGAGCCAAACGTAAATAACGCAAGAATATACGCAGCCTGATGAAGGTTGCGTACTTCTTTGTACATAGCGTGAAACATTTTTTGTACCATTATTCAGTGGGCGGTGCCTCAACATCACTCTCCTTTGGTGGTGTATTTACGGGTGTTACTAGTGAAGTATCGGGTGGTATTGTTGTATTCACTTCACCTGATTGACCAGTTGACGGTGTTTGTTCTTGAACTACCTGTTGTGGCTGAGTGCGTAGATTTGCGAGTGAACCTTGTGTAGTAAGTATTTCGATGAGGTTCGCGACTTCAGTATTATCAGGATTAAGTTCATATACTTTTTGTAATTGCGTGAGCGCATCCTGTGAACGACCCTTAATGTCATATGCCAACGCAAGTAGATAGCGAGCATTTGCATATTGTGGATCAAGTGTAACCGCCGTTTCAAAGGCACTAATGGTGGCGTCTACATCATTACGCGCGCTTTCAAGGACGCCAAGTTGGTAATAACGAACTGGATTTTGTGGATCAAGCGCAATGGTTGCTTTTGCTGAATCAATCGCTTTTTCAATATCGCCCTTTGATATTTCCAATTGCGTGAGGAGGTAATATGCCTCAGTAAAATCAGGTTTGAGCGCTATCGCGTCGTTGATATATGAACGCGCTTTCTCATAATCCCCTTTACGCACCTCAACAACTGCTAATTCAAGGTGTGGCAATGGGTTTTTAGGATTGAGCTCACGATATTTAGTGAAAGCCTCAGTTGCAAGCTCGTGCGCACCCTCTATATTAAGTGATGCAAGTATACTATATACACCCGCAAGTACCGCCCAGTTTGCAGGATCCTGAGGATCGATACGTGTCGCCTCACGTGCAAAACGAACGCCATTTACCATCGCACTGTTAAACTCTTGTTTTTGTTCATCATTTGGTTCCTGCACTACCGAAAGTGTATTTAAACGTGCAAGCTGATACTCCGCGATGCGACGAGCAAACAAATCATTTGAAGCGAGTGAAAGCGCGCTCAACACCTCTCGCTCAAGCTCATCAATAGATTTTCCTGACTCCATACTCTGCACACTTCCATTAAACGTATACAATGAAGCATACTGACGAGTCGAAAGGTACATTATGGATACTGAACCAATAATAACAATTACCACACCGAAAGTAAGCAGAAAGCCAAGTTGTCGATTGTTGCCAATAGAAATATATTTACCGCTCTCAGTGCTTAATTCAGAAAATGCATGAATTGATATTCCGGTAAGAAGCGCTCCAAGGATAAGTACCACCATACCAGGAACGTAGGTAAATGACATACCCCATATATATGTTGCCCCCACAAATGATGATACAGCAATGAAGTACCAAACTTTATCTTGCTTTGTTGAACGCAGTAATCTTTGAAGACCGGTTATCACATAGACAAGCACAAAGAGTACCCATGATATTCCACCAAATACTCCCGTGGTTACGAAAAATGTGGGTATATAGCCACTTCCCGCATTGAAATCAGTATTCCAAAATGGAGTCGCATTTATCGAAGGATCCTTGTGTAAACGCCACGCATCCACAAACTTATTTGGACCAATACCTAGAAATGCTTTATCGACATATACTCCACGCGCTATATCAGAAGTTGCTTCAAGTGTCGGTCGCACCTCAATGTAAGAAACATCAGTATACTGCGCGACCCACGCGCCTAAGGAAGCGCCACCAATAATAAAAAGAATCGACACAGCAAATATGCCGAGTGACGTAAAAAGTGATACCGTATTAGTACTTTGCGTGCGAATAAGGGAAAGTTGCGCTCCTGCAAATCTCTCTTTTCCTAATGAATACAAAACGAGTGCAAGACTTGTAAGCCCGATAACAATCCACACAAAAAAGAAGTTGATGACTGCCAAAAGTGTAACCGATAGCACGCTCACAAAAGCAAAAAACACCTTCCCGAGACGCGAGAGGGTAAGCTGTTCAAGGGCAACAAGTGAAAGAATAACCGTGAGACCTAAAAATAACGCGAGATCATTCCACGAACCCAATGGCGATGAAGTAATATCGTTGAAGACACCAAATGACATGATATCAGCACCAGTGATAAGTCGTGTAATGTGATATACCGAAAGTACAACTGTACTTAATGCAAGGAATAAAAATAAGCGCACCGTAATCGCTTTCGTGGGGCGTAATATAAGCCATGTCGTACTAATAAATGCAATCAACGCAACAAATACTGAAGAATGTATACTAAAATAATCACCCACAAATGAATCAAAAAAGTCACCTGACAGCATCGATGATGCAAAAGTAATGGCTGTAATCATCCACAACATCACAAGCGGATATGAGATACCAATACGAAGAATACCCGTACGAAGCACCGAGAGACTAAAAAGTACTAACGCAACACACAGCGTGCCAATAACCAAAAGTGCCTTAGTATACTCAAAAGGAGCCTTGCTTATCGGCAAGAAAACAAGTGGTAAAAAACCGAACACCACCGCCAGCATATTGTATGCGACCGTGCGAAGTGAAATATCAACTTTATCAATTTTTGGCATATATATTATTAAAAATTATTTTTGCAATTAAAACATGTCGCTGACAGTAATTTGGTCCATCATAACATACAAACAGACACCCGAAATGGGTGTCTGTTTGTACGTCTATAAGCCGAATTCTGTGCCCATGAAGACATGGGTATGATCATTTACCTAGGTGTGCAGTTACCTACACACTCATGCAGTTCTTTACAGGAAACATAAATATATTTTTGTTACCCGCAACACGACCTTGCACGCAGGTAAGGATTTGGCCGTTTCACTTTTATGTCACCATAAAACTCATCTCACATGTGTGAGATGCCCTTTCCTTTCGAAAAAAGGCGTCTCTGCTCGCACCTCGTGGATTACTCCAGACGGGAGTTACCCGCTACCCTGCTCCTAGTGCCATCTTTGCTTACATGAACGGTGTTTGCATAATCTCTACTATAAACAAAGATGACACTAGGACGTGTTCGGACTTTCCTCTCTACGTATTCACATAGAGCGATCATCAACGTCCTTGAATTATATCACAATATAACTCTTATATCAATCTATATAAAGTTCGACCTTAAGCCCCTCTCGTATATTAAAGGTGTCAGAAAAATGTATTCCTGTTTCTATGAGATACTTTGCTGGTCTTGGAGGTCTAAACTTTTCAGGATACGTACTTGGAAGTACATTTTTTTGAATTGATATGACCTTTAAATTTTCATCAATCCAGACAAGGTCAATCGGAAAAAGCATATCTTTCATCCAAATCTCAGGGTATCCTGCATTAGGAAAGATAAAAAGCATTCCATCATATTTTCCTAGATCTTCACGTCCTGAAAGTCCGCTCACTCTACTCTCTGTGGTTGACGCAATCTCAACCTCAAGAAGTACCTCGCCAATTTTGACTGCTGAAACATTCGGTATAAAAAAATCTTTTATTGAAATGGCATCGCGCTGCGTGTACAAAAGTGCGATAAGTACAACACTGCCGATAATTATCAGTACTGTTTGTATTTTATTTAAAATAAATCCTACCATGGCCAAAATGTAATTATTGATAATCCACCGTATATACTTATTAGCGCGTAGCCACTTTGTACAAAAACGTATGTATATGGACGACTCTCCCAAATCGCAGCCTGCACATATGAAAAACAAACACACAGAGTAATTATCCCTCCGAGAACTCCAAGTGAAAGCGTCTCTTTTGTCACATACATCAAAAACGCAAGTGTGAGGAAGAATATGTACTGTACCATTACGCCTTTTATAATGGCGCGTACCATTTCTTTTGATGAAAGTACATCGCTGCCTACACTATTCCCCAATGAAGCAAGCCATATATTTCCAAATGCAACAGGCGAATACCAAACACTTCCTACCGCAACCGCCATAAGCGCGCTTACGAGTACAGAGACCTCGTTGATATATTCAAACATACACATTCAATGGTAACATACACGTGAGTTAGGCATGCGCGCCTGAGGTGTACAGCAAATTGGACTACCTGATGTGTCGTAGTCGCCTTCGAAGAAGCCACCCCACTATCACCGCCCCTACGAGTAAGGGTATAAATATAAATGGAGACTGAATGATTGAAATTTGAGATTTTCCAAAAAACTCTTTCACGCCCGCAATTCTCCGAATGAGTTCAATGTAACCAAGCACCACCTCTTCTCGCTTACCAATCACCAATACGTACTTTTCTTTATTATCCGCAGAATGAACCTCAACACGGTATGTTCCTGCGGGGAGTTCTTTTTCAAATTGAGGACCATGGCGATACGTATCACCACCAAAAAACTCGTATGCCGCTTCCCATGAAGCATCTTTTGCCTGCAATCGCGCAATCTCTTCAACACGTCCACCCGCTTGGGGTAATTTTATAATAATTCCAGACGGTGTATTGGTCTGACCCTCAATGTCTGGCACCAAAATTTCGGTATATAAGGTAAACGGCTCGCGTGCAATAATTTCATAGGTGTGCGGGAAATTATTGAGTGTGCCATAGAATGCTTGTGAAAGTAATGGGTCATCAACCCGTATCACATCATCAACATTTTTTTGATTCATGATCATCGGCGTATGCGCATACGTAATCATCACACCGCCACACACATACACAAAAATAGGTACCGCAATAAATCTCAGGAATTTTCTCATATTTCAATATTACCAGCGTAAAAAACATCAAAAAAGTCTTGAAGTGTATCAAACAACACATCTCCATCAAGTGACTGCTCGCACGAATCAAAATGATACATTTCACCACGCGAAAGGATATCGTATTGGAAGGCAATACCGTCAGAAATAACGGGGCACTCGCCGTCAAAAGGTTTGTGTGCATCTGTCTTTAATTGCCCAATCGCATCCCGTAAATCTGCCATCTCAACCTTCGTAACACTACCCTGTTTTTGTGCAAATGTGCCCTGCTCATCAATGTAACGATAGGTATACGTTCCATCATTTTTAATGCGATATTGTGGACAAGCGTTACCGGCCATAGCACATCCTCCGTACATACGCGCGGTAATCTCGATCCCCGTAGCAGACGCCTCGATACTATCCCCACCACCCTCTCCTGTATGCACCGTAAGATATGTTATCCCCCCAGTCACCATTCCAAAAAAAAATGTTGTGGCAAACAGAATGTAAATATGTCGAGTCATACTCACATAAGCATAACGCGTTTTATTTTTTATACAAATGCGTTACTATACTTCCTGCGCTTATGCGCCACGGAGAGGTGGCAGAGTGGTTTAATGCACCACCTTGGAAAGGTGGCATACGGGAAACCGTATCGCGGGTTCAAATCCCGCCCTCTCCGCAATTTTTGCACCTTTTTTAAAACTAATTCCTTGTCAGGATATGATTGTAGAAATCGATAATAATACCGCATGATGCGCATAAAATGCACAAGGCAGATTTATGACATAAACCCTATTGGGACAATCTCTACGGTAGTGGTGTCGATACCACTTGGACAATTTAGGGTAAATTTAGTTTGCGCATATATCCTAACTGGAATACTTCCATTTGATAAAACGTTTTGATTTAGAGTACCGCCACTCAGAGTACAGCTTATTGCGGCAGGTTCAGGTACCTCATAATTTAACATTACTTCCCCACCAATTTCTGAAATACGTTTATTTGCAGTGAGAGTGGGAATTCCACCATTAGAAGTTGTTTCTATGCTTACTGTTCCAGTAATTTTTGGAGTGCCATCTTTTGAACATAATACAGTGTAAGCAAACGACCCAACGGTATTTGCTGAAACAATATCATCGCTACCTGCGATATTATCCGATGTCTCAAAACCTGTACCACTACCTACGCATACATCAACATTGGTTGCATTCCATTTAGCTTTGAGTGGCATATTCATTGCGACCACCTTACTACCACTATTACTTAAAACACATCCACTAATAGCATCACTATCACAAACTTCAAAACTGAGTGTTGGAGGAGAGCCAACGGTTATTGAGTGCTGGGTACAGTTAGGTAACTCCTTTGTCCCCTCATCAATTTCATTGTACGAATCGACACAATGTTGCAATATAAGCGAACCTGGCATCGTGGGTACAAAACTAACTAAGTCTTCCTTAACATCATCAACCGCCAGTCCGTCATGCGTACTAAATGGATTAATATTTACCCATGAATTACCATTATCTATGCTAAAAGAAAAATTATCAGAAAATGCACCTGCGGGTGTTCTACCTATATTTTTTACTGACGCACGTAAAGTAACAGTTGAATCTTGTGTGGGTGAACCGATACTAGTTACATCAAATATTGAAACTAAATCAGGTTTCAAATCACATCCAGTTGTAGTTGTGTATACACCAATGCCACCAGAACTATCTACTGAAACAGCTACGAGTTTTGAAAAATCTGTTGTGGATTGTGGTTCGACACCCCAAATTTGAGCTGTACTGGGTAGGGGTGGCTTTAGTATTTGGTAAAGTCTTCGGGGATTAACTGGATCGCTCACATCGTATACATATATTCCTCCATCTCCACCACTCACATACATAATATCACTCTCAATATGCAATTCTCGTGGGGAACCACCACCGGGAACTGATATGGTGTTGATTAGAACAGGTGTCGTGGGATTACTAATATCATAATAACTTATTCGTTCCTGAAAATGATCTGCGACAAATAGAACACTATTTTTTACAGAAACACCATAGGCAAATGTATTAATATCATAGCCAGTCGTTACTCGTGCAACTTCAGTTGGAATTAAAGGATTTGAAATATCAACTATTGAAAATCCATTCCTTCGCATAGCAACATATGCATAATTTCCTGTTACTTCTATATCATGAGATATGACAGCACCGAGGTTTTTATTTACTACCATCACTGGGTTTGCCTTATCGGTAATATCAACAACAACAAGACCGCCCCCTGCTGCAAGATACGCATACGATCCAATAACTTTTACATCCCATGTTTCTTTTGATGTAATTGATTTAAGTGGTAATTTCCCCACAAAAGTTGGTAGCGCTGGATTTGACACGTCTACAATAACTAACCCTCCTTGATATGTAGTGAGATATGCATAATTACCTACCACATCTAAGCCCACAACATCATTGCCCCACGTATTGTTCCTAACCTCAGCCGGACTATAACTAGAAAAAAATGAAACCTGAACAATGTTACTAGGATCTGAGATGTCATAAATATACAATCCTTCAGATGTATCTGACCCTGAAGCACCTGCATAGAGCAAATTACCAACACGTTTAAGTGCCTGTGGAGTAGCAAAAGATGTTCCAGACCACGCAGTTTCAGTATCATTTATCACAGCAGTATTTGCGTCGCACACAAACTCTGATGGTGACTGAGCAAAGCTAAACGACACATTAGTAAAAGTAAACACTATTAACACCAGAAAAAATGTGTAGGAACTATGAATTTGGACCAATCTAATAGTTGTATACATATATATATATATTACACCTTCTGTGCTCGCCCGCACATACATAATATCCACAAAATAACTATCTTAAAAAAAAATCAGTATCAGATGGCAGAATATACAACCTCATTCGCGGCAAACCACAGGAAACTAGGTGTTTATGATCATGGTGAGTATAAAAAAAGCCCCCTACTGGATAGGGGGCGAAAGTCTTGCGTACAGTTTTGATATGAGTCATGTTTAGTTATTCTCATACTCACGCGCGCAACTCGCGCTTGCGCTTTTTCCACAGTGCGTTACTTGTCCTTCGCTGAAACCGACCGTTTGTAAGCATGCGACTTTTTGATTGGCAAGACTTTCTCAAAAGTCCTTGTGTATCGATATTCTCTCGATACACCCATTCAACATAGGAGAGAATCTGCCAATGTAATACTTCGCTGGGTTGATTCATGCTCAAAACACACAAACCACGTTTGATTTTATGTGCGTACTGTGTCTCGAACATGGAAGCGCCACTGTCAGAACTCTTGATTTGGAAAAGGCAAACAAACTTTTTCATTTCAGGCAGTGCTTGAAATTTCACAATGAAATCGATTTGATTTATGTCAGAGTTTCTCGTTCTGTTGCTCGTGCTTGTTTGTTGAATCGCAACTAACTGGTAACCTCCACTATCTGAAGGATATACCTGCCTGAGTATTAATTTAAAACCATGTTCTGACATTCTCCCCCTTTTCTGCGGGTCATCCTGAGCCTTACTCATTGCGACACCTCCATATCTATATTTTCCTAGCAAACTATACCTACGATTTAAAATCCGTCAAGACATTGTTTCGTACATCCTCTAAAGACCTATCTTAGGTGGACATTGGTAACAAATGTCTGCGTCAATTATCAAATTACCATCACCTGACGCGGCACTATCCGCACCAACACCATCTTCAACAAAATCATTACATGATGTCTGATTATATGCGATATTGTTTTCAATAATTTCAAAAGCTCCACTACTATCTATGCACAAGTAACCTTTTTTTCTAAGGGTGACGTCAGTGCGTAATGGGATACATTGTCATAGCAGGCGTACACCTTATCAGACAAGTATTTTTTAGTCTCACTATCAGTACAAAAACCTTCATAACTACCGAAAATGTTACGGTCGTTATGGTTAAAATTGTAGTCGTCATAATATAGTTGTGCCTGTGCACTTACATTCTCCAATGTTGATTTTAATCGTGCGTCCTCACATTTATTTTCATCGTATGGAATGAAAGTGACATAAATTAAAACGTACATACCTAAAACTACAACGTAGAAAATACCAACTAGTACTATCATTGAAATTAATGATACGAAATAGCGAAGTTTTTGCTTCCCAACCCCTCCGCGATAAATACTCCAAATTTGTTCTGGCGTAAAATTATCTGGAACCACTAACGTTCCAGAAAATCTATCATGCCAACCCACAGTTGGATAATTGCCATAAAATAAAAATGATACTGATTCAAAAGGAATGTAACGCGCAAATGACCTGCGGGCCAAAGCTGAAAGGCTAGGTTTCTCTCCCCCAATACTCACAACCTTTGTACCTGTAATCATCTTACCGATAGTTTTCTGAAGAAGTGCTTCAAAAATAAAGTGGTACATAAAGAGTGCAACAAGCAGGGGGCTCACACCTACATTCAAAGTAGTATATTCAAGGAACACAAATGCCAGAGGATAACCAATGGCAAAGCGAAAATAAACTTAGCAACATTATCTACTACATTGTGTATTAAACGTTACAATAGTGACGCGGGTAAAACAAACTGTGAGCCATGAGGACTTTGCTGCACATCAAGTACATTCCCACAACGGTGACAAAATATTGCATCCGAAATGTTCTGTGTACCACATTTTGCGCAATACCTATCCATTCAAATTTCTAAGAGAACATTGATATTGTAACAAAGTTTATATATCGTGTCACAATTAATACTAACCACAAACGCCACATGAATACGTACAATTCATTTGTACCAACACATTAATTTAAACTTCTACACATTTTACATATACCCGTTCGTAAATTTTTATCCATGCATAATAAAACACCTCCCGAGGGAGGTGTTTTGGGTTGTTTCTGTCACCCAAGCAGTGTGACAGCGTTACGACCACTTACTTTTGAGCGATACATTGCCCGATCTGCGTCTCTCAAAAAATCTTCAAGACACCGATGGTGCATTGCATAGCCCACCACACCCACGCTTGTCGTCACCGGAATCTTGAAACGGGAAATGCGTTCGATTTTCCCTCGTATTCTCTCCATAAGAATACGAGCTTCTTCTGAGTTTACATCACTCATCAGCACAGCAAACTCATCTCCATGGAGACGGGCGACAACATCGGTCGAGCGGACACTTTTTTTTAACATATCCGCAAATGCCAAAATCGCCTGATCACCAGTGTCATGCCCGTGCGTGTCATTGATAATCTTAAAATGATCAATGTCAAGAAACGCCAGTGCGAAGTTCTCACCCTTGCGCTGGAAATTCGCCTTGAGCGCACGAAATCTCACGTCGAGAAATTGCTTATTTGGCAATCCCGTCAAGACATCGGTCATGAGCATTTTCTCAAGCTCATGAATTTTATGCTCCAACTCTTGACACCGTGAACACTTATTTTCTACGTTCATTAAAACCTCCAGAAGAAAAACAAATCTAAGGTAGATTATACCATATATTATAGTTTTTTTCAACCAAAGGGACTGGGGTGCGTCTCGGAAACGACCTCAGAGGGGACGCCATCAAAATGCTATACTTAAATATAATTTTGGCTACACCATTTCACGGAGGCGCTTGATGCGCTCCTGCGCGGGTGGGTGTGTCTGAAACAGACCACCTATTTTCTCACCAATACTTCTATTCCCTGCACCAAATGGATCAGCGATGAATAGGTGCGCTGTTGCGTGACTTGCGCGTTGCATGGGTTGTCCGTAGCGTGATATTTTTTCGAGTGCGGAAGCAAGACCTTCAGGATAGCGCGTCAAAAGCGCACCCGAGGAATCAGCAAGATATTCACGCTTCCTTGAAATTGCTAACTGAATAAGTTGCGCCGCGATGGGTGCTAGAATAATGCCTATGATACCCACAATTAAAAAAATCGGATTTTTTTGCCTATCATCTCCTCCCCCAAACATAAGCGCGCGTGTAAAAAAATCTGCAATCATCGCTACAAATCCCGCGAGCACCACCGCAACAGTCATAACAAGCATATCGCGGTTTCCAATGTGAGAAAGCTCATGCGCTATAACTCCTTCAAGTTCAGAACGATCGAGCATTGCGAGGAGACCGGTCGTAGCAGCCACCACCGCATGTTCCGGATTGCGTCCCGTAGCAAACGCGTTTGGTGCAGAGTCGTGCATTACATAAACTTTGGGCATTGGAAGACCAGCCGTAATAGAGAGATTCTCCACAATGTTCCATAAATCGGGGTACTCACTCTTAGTAACCGCTTTGGCGCCGGTCATGCTTAGTACCATCTTATCTGAGAACCAATAACTCCCCACATTCATGAGAAGTGCGAATATAATCGCACCATACATAATTGCGGGGGAATTCATATACCAACTAATTCCATATCCGAGCGCAATCACTAACACAAGAAAAGAAATCATGAGAAACCATGTTTTTCTAATATTTTCTCCTTGATGGGTATATAATGTCGCCATAATATGATGTGTATTCTCTAATAATTATTACGTTCCTAAAACAGGAAATATTTCACATGAGAAAATAGTAAACTCCTGCCGTTCACATGCGTCTAACTCAATTGGGCACAATGAAAATGATCTTTCGTATGTTATTCTTAGTCATCAAGTCCTGCGCCGTGATCATGTGAACTATATTCAGTATCTGAAGACCACGAAATATATTGATGTTTCGTGTACCCGCCTTTTTCAGAAAGACTATGTGAGACAGCGCCACTTAGCATTTCATCCGTAATACCAAATTCTTTCTTTACCGCATCGATGGTAATGACAAGATCCGCCATTTCTTTAAGAAGATTTTCTGGGTTTTTTTGATTTGAAACCCCTGTTGCTTCTTCGAGTACCTTTCTAATTATTTCTCTCCGAAATTCAGCATCTTCCACTACTCGTATCTCGCACTCAAACCCCTTATTTCGAATTATTTCAGGTACATTGTCACGACACAATTTGTTGTAGTATATTTTTTCCATAAATACAGACTTGATTTAGAAAACAATTAAAATCGAACTTGAACATTTTCCCGCGCTATATCACCTTCGTTCAATTCAAAGTAAGGCTCTTCTTTAAAGCTAAACATATTTCCAATAACATTTGAAGGGAATGCTTGGAGTGCAATTTTAAGGTCGCGCGCGTTTCCGTTATAAAAGCGGCGCGCGGCTTGGATTTTGTTTTCAGTATCTGAAAGCTCCCGTTGTAATTCGAGGAAATTTGTATTTGCTTTGAGGTCTGGATACGCTTCAGCAACTGCGAGGAGTTTACCGAGTGATGCCGTAAGTGCTTGCTCTGCTCCCGCCATAGACGCAAGGGTTTCCGCATTTATGCCCTTGGGATCAACGTGAACCTTTGTCGCTTCTGCGCGCGCATTCGTAACAGCATCGAGCGCTTCTCGTTCGTGTGCCGCATATCCTTTTACTGTCTCAATGAGGTTAGGGATTAAATCATATCGACGTTTGAGTTGCACATCAATATCCGCCCACGCCTCTTTTGTACGCTGAATAAGTTTTACAAATTTGTTATAGGCAAAAATCACCCATACAATAATAATTGCTAAAATAATTACAATAATAGTATTTGTTGACATATGTATATGTACTTTAATGAAATAGTTGAACACATATATTATAGCACCTGCGACAGTCATGTGAAATAGTCTACATACCGCATATAGAAAAACCCAGAGACGCTTCGCGTCTCTGGGTTTTTCAACGTTAGATTAACTTTCTTCGTTAGTACATACCGCCCATACCACCCATATCAGGTGCCTGTGGTTTTTCTGGTTCTGGAATATCTGCAATCGCGACTTCCGAAGTGAGTAATATTGCAACCGCGGAAACGGCATGTTGCACACCCGCACGCTCCACCTTCACAGGATCAATAATTCCCGCTTTTATCATATCATCTACCATTTCAGCTTTAATGCCATCATACCCCGCACTACCGCCCTTATCCTTCACCTTTTGCACGATAACCGCTCCATCATGCACACCCACGTTATGCGCAAGTTGTTTAAGTGGCTCTTCAAGTGCCTTTAAAACAATTTTATATCCAATGAGTTCATCTCGACCCATAGTGGTATCCATACGTGACTCTACTACACCCGCTGCGCGCGCAAGCGACGTCCCTCCACCCGCAACAATTCCCTCTTCTATTGCCGCACGAGTCGCATTTACCGCATCCTCAATCTTGAGTTTGAGATATTTCATTTCAGTCTCTGTCGCTGCGCCAACCTTAAGGACTGCCACACCACCAGAAAGTTTTGCAATACGCTCCTCAATCTTTTCTTTATCAAACTTTGAATCAGTCTGTGCGAGTTGCGCGCGAAGTGTATCAACACGTGTTTGAATCGCCTCCTTACTTCCCGCACCTCCCACGATTACGGTTTTCTCTTTTGTTGCTACGACACGATTTGCTTTTCCAAGTTGATTGAGTTCAGTCTTTTCAAGCGTAAGTCCCAATTCTTCGGTAATTACCTCACCTCCGGTCATTACGGCGATGTCATTAAGAATTTCTTTCTTTCGATCTCCATAACCCGGCGCCTTCACCGCAAGCACTGAAAATCCTCCACGAAGTTTATTAACCACAAACGTAGCGAGTGCCTCTCCATCGACATCATCTGCAATGATAACCAACTCTTTTTTTCCCGTCTGAGCCACCTTTTCAAGAAGCGGAAGAATCTGCTGCGCAGAACTTATCTTTTTATCGGTAATGAGCATAGATGCATTTTTATATTCTGCCTCCATGCGCTCAGGATTAGTAACCATGTATGGTGAAACATATCCGCGATCAAACTCCATTCCTTCGGTAAACTCGGAGTCAATACCAAATGACTGTGACTCCTCAACCGTTACCACACCATCCTTACCTACCTTTTCAATAGTTTCAGCAATTTTTGCACCTATTTCTGCACTCTCTGCCGAAATAGTCGCAACCTGCTTCACTTCCTCTGAGGTTGATATTTGCACCGCCATATCGTGAAGTGCCTTTACTACGTCAGTACACGCGCGCTCCATACCCACACGCACCGCCATCGCATTCACGCCCATTGTCGTATGTTTCAATCCCTCAGCAAAGAGTGCTTGGGTGATGATTGTTGCCGTAGTCGTACCATCTCCCGCGAGATCATTCGTCTTATTTGCAACTTCCTTAATAATCTCAGCACCCATATTCTCAAATTTATCCTTAAGAACAATCTCTTTTGCGATAGAGACTCCGTCATTGGTGATGGTGGGCCCTCCATACCCTTTGTCAATCATGACGTTACGTCCGCGTGGACCGAGAGTCACTTTTACGGCGTTTGCGACCGTATCGATACCCTTCTTCACACGCTTCTTTACATCTTCACCATAAATTACTTCTTTTGCCATAGTTATGTGATTTTGTGAATTTTAATGAGTAATTATTTATGAAATTATGCCGAGAATACTTGACGCGGACACGATGTAGAGTTCTTCGCCTCCAATCTTAACCTCATCATATCCATATTTTGAGAATACAATACGATCTCCCTCCTTCACGTCCATGGGAATACGCTTTTCTCCATCTTCATCCCACTTTCCGGCTCCTACCGCAACAACAATACCTTGCTCTGGTTTTTCCTTACTTACGGTATCGGGAATAATAATTCCCGACGCTGACTTTGTACCCATCTCCTCTTCCGTGAGACGACGCACTACCACACGATCAAGAAGTGGCGTTATATGGGTACCTTGTTTTGCTTCTGAACTCATATATAAACTATTATTATCCTTACATACCTATTAATGTGCTCGATATTATAATCGTTGTATATATTATGTCCAGGAATTCATCTTTATAGATTTTACGAAACGTAATATTAGGAAATTTATCATACTTGACGCATACACAGGTGCCAGTACACACACTTCACATTTTGAGTAGACTATGATAGTATCTCCGTGACATGGAGACCGTCCGTATTATACTTCCATACGTGCAAATCATACTATCCGTTTTGCTTGTATCCGCAATTCTCCTGCAACAGCGTGGATCAAGTATTGGTGGAGCACTTGGTGGAGACAATTTCAGCGCGACATATCACAAGCGTCGAGGAGCGGAACTCTTTTTGTTTCGTATTTCAGTTGTACTTGCCATGCTTTTTGTGGCATCAACTCTCATAAGTCTTATTATTTAGATTATCTAGACGAAAAGAAATACATCCGTACACCTTGGGGTCTACATTCTTTTTGTGGTGTTTTATGGACAGAAAAAATATCATATCTAGATTATTATTAACTTATCGCATCTCTATTGAATTGCATTCAACATATACATGTTTGGCGACACACGTAAAAAAGAGAGAAAATCTTTTGTCCACCGATACTTTGCGCACCTTCACTCACTCAGAGCAAGTGACGCACTCGTTCTCAAAATAGCATTACTTGCCAGTGGTATTTTCCTCATGCTCTTTTTAATTGATGTAAGTAAGGAATACAGCGTGAGCGTGGCGACTTCTGGTGGTTCATATACGGAAGGTATTGTAGGAACACCACGCTTCATAAATCCAGTACTTGCAGTTACACGCGCGGACAAAGATGTGACTGCCCTTGTATATGATGGCCTAATGAAAATTGATCCACAGGGCAATCTTGTACCAAACATTGCGGAATCAGTAACGGTATCAGAGGATGGACTCACCTACAACATTATCCTCAAACAGGGTGTTCAGTTCCACGATGGAGTGGCACTTACCGCACGAGATATCCTCTTCACCATAAGTCGCATACAAGACCCCGTACTCGCAAGCCCACTTCGTGCAAACTTTGATGGCATTGTGGTTGAAGTACTGGGTGACTATGAACTCAATTTTGTGCTTCCAAGCCCATACGCACCCTTTATAGAAAACCTTACATTTGGCATTCTCCCTGAACACATTTGGAAAGATGCGGGTACAGAGGAGTTTCCATTCAGTCAGCACAATAGTGAACCAATCGGCACAGGACCGTACGTTGTACAACAAATCGTACGCAATTCATCAAGCATCCCCGAGGAGTACGTCCTAAGCGCATTTGAACATTATCATAAGGGAAGACCGAAAATTGACACCATTGTATTGCGATTCTATGCCACGGAAGAAAAATTACTCAATGCGTTCACCGAAGGATTAATTGATGGCGTTGCGGGTGTGCACCCAAATAACACAGTATCGTTTGGGTCACCTGAAAAAACACATCACCTTGAACGCATTCCGCTTCCCCGCGTCATTACACTTTTCCTTAATCAAAACAAAAATCCAGCACTTCGTGACTTATCCGCCAGAACAGCGCTCGACGCCGTTATTGATAGAGATGAACTCATTCGTCAAACATTACGGGGATATGGAAATACCACAAGCACCCCTATACCAAAGGGATTTGGTATTGAAACTCAACCAACAGCCCCACCCATCACTACTGATGATGCTCGTGCTATACTACGAGACGGTGGGTGGGAATTCTCTTCAGATGAACAAGTTTGGAAAAAAGATATTGATGGTGTAAGTACACCACTTACCGTCACCATCTCAACGGTAAATACTCAAGATTTTGAGTCGACCGGAGAATTTCTTAGAACAATATGGGGTGAGCTCGGTGTACCCGTAACAGTGAAGCAATTCGAACAGACCGACCTCACACAGGCAATTATACGACCACGAGATTTTGAGACACTTCTCTTTGGTACACAGCTCGGACGTTCACTTGATTACTACGCATTTTGGCACTCATCACGAAAGAATGACCCGGGCCTTAATGTCGCGCAGTATGCGAATATCACCACCGATGCCCTTCTTGTCGATTTAAGAAAAGAACAAGATACCGAAAAAAGACGGTCCGCCATACAGGCATTCGTAGAAGAGTTAAAAAAGGAAGTGCCGGCCATTTTCTTATACACCCCAGAGTTACTCTATGTATTCCCTAACAAGATACATAACGCGTATTTTACTGGCATATCTGAGCCTCACGAACGATTTATGAATATCTCAGATTGGTACATAGAGACTGATTCAATATGGAAGCAATTTGCATCATAGCGAGCATTTAAATTCAATTTAAACATAATCACAACATACATAACTATGGAACACAACAACACAACACCGCAAAAACGCGCATTTACACAAAACCGCACTCACAGGAGCGAAAACGCATTTTCATCATCTTCACGCAATAGTCAACGCAATCGTATGGCACACGGAAATAGTACTCGACAAACACCCGATAAATCACGCAATAGCAATCGGAAAGGTGGAGGTAGACATCAAAAGCGAACCATGTCGAACCCCGCACTCACGCATCGCATTGCCGCAGCAGACAGCAAGGTACCCGTCATACCACCACTTACCGATCATGACACGGTTCGCATCATTCCACTTGGTGGTGTTGAAGAAGTGGGAAAAAACATGACTGCCGTTGAAACAGCGGACGACATACTCATTTTTGACGCAGGTTTTCAATTCGTATCATCAGAAAATGACGCGCCAGGGGTAAATTACATACTTCCCAACACGCAATACCTTGAACAAAATAAAGACAAAATACGTGGACTCATCATTACGCACGGTCACCTTGACCACATCGGTGGTATCCCGTTTCTTATTGAGCGCATTGGTAACCCACCTATTTATACCCGATACCTCACCTCACTCATGGTACTCAAACGCCAAGAAGAATTTCCTCATCTTCCAAAGGTGAATATGAATGTTGTTGAAATCGGACAACGTATTAAAATTGGAAATACCTACATCAAGCCCTTCCCTGTTACCCACTCAATCCCTGACTCCATGGGTATATCAGTAGAGACAACACATGGAAATATCGTCATCTCAGGTGACCTCAAGCTAGAGCACGATGAAGGTATTCCGTCCGACAAAGAAAAAGAGGTGTGGGGTGGTGTTGGAAAAGATAAAAACATACTCTTTATAGGAGACTCAACAAATGCTGAGCGTGACGGGTTTTCCATCCCTGAGGTGCGCGTACACACCAACATAGAGAACATTGTCCGTAACGTACGGGGACGACTTATCGTGGGGACCTTTGCGTCACAATTTGAGCGCATGATCCGCATCATCATGATATGTGAGAAACTTGGCAAGAAAATTATCCTTGAAGGGCGGAGCATCAAAACAAATCTTGAAATTGCTGAACTTGCGGGACTTCTCAAAGTATCAAAAGGTACCATCATCCCAATCCAAGAAATCGATAATCACCCATCAGACAGGATTGTTATCCTTGCAACAGGTGCTCAGGGCGAGGAGTTTGCTGCGCTCATGCGTATCGCCACCGAGCGACACAAGTTTATACGACTCACAGAACGAGACACCATCATGCTTTCCTCTTCGGTGATTCCTGGAAACGAATTGTCAGTACAAAAACTTAAAGACAATCTCTACCGTCGTGGCACACACATCATTCATTATCGCGCGTCTGATGTTCACTCAACTGGACACGGGAACTCGGGAGAATTGGTATGGATCCGTGAACAAGTAAAGCCAACCTTTGTGATGCCCGCATACGGTTATCACTCGATGATTCGTTGTCATGCATACGCGCACATTGAGGCTGGTTTTCCAAAAGAGAATGTCATTCTTGCAGATAATGGAAGCGTGATTGATATCAAGCATGGTACCGAACTCACCATCAAGAAGGAGAAGGCGCCATCAGAAATAATGATGGTAGATGGTTTCACCGTTGGCGCGCGACAAGAGGTGGTTATTCGCGACCGCCAATCACTCGCGGAAGATGGTATGTTTGTTATCATCGCAACCGTAAACGCGAAAACGGGGCAACTCCGCAAGTCACCAGATATCATTTCTCGTGGGTTTGTGTATCTTCGTGAGAATCAGCAGTTACTTTCCGAAGCACGCATTCTCATCAAGAAAACCGTTGAGAAAAATACTGCGAAATCACATCCCATTGACCTCGACTACGTAAAGGACGAGATAACCGAAGTGGTATCCGCGTTTCTTCTCCAAAAGACAAACAAAACACCTATGGTGATACCGGTACTCATCGGCATTTAGCCACCGACACATACACACACGCGCCCTCTGGGCGCGTGTGTGTATGTGTGTACACCTTCCATTACCCACACCCCTGATTTCTAGTACACTGTACACATGCCTTCACCTATTACCTCAGAGCGCGGAAGAATTGATGCGTGTCTCCGTTGTGGTTTTCGCGCATTTTACAGCACGCTCATATTTTTCTCTCTTCACTGGGCAATGGTTCTTTATATCAACTCCTCATTCTTAGAGCATTTCTTTGAAACTAAAACTATCAGCATGCTCTATATTGTCGCAGCACTTATCACCATGCTTGGTTTTTTTATCTCCCCAACACTCTTACGTCATACGGGGAGTATACGCCTTATCACCACATTTACCCTCACGGAAATGGGTGCGCTCGTCACAATGGCATTTACGCAGACACCCTTGTTGGCACTCATCGCATTCTTAGTACATGCTTCTGTCACCCCACTTATCCTTTTTTCAATGGATATGCTTATAGAGAGTATGATTGGTGAAAATGAATCCACCACAGGGTCAAAGCGAGGTATCTTTCTTACCATTGCCAGTGGCTCACTGGCACTTTCTGCATTAGTAATGGGTTTTATGATTGGCAACGTATCATCAGATTTCACCCTTGCATACCTCACCGCAACAATACTACTGTTACCATTCTTATTTAAACTGCACTATAATTTTGGAGCATATCAGGACCCACACTACACTCCATTCAAAGTAATTGAAACCCTGAGTGTTTTCTGGCATAACAAAGATATTAGAAATGTATTTTTTTCTAATTTATTATTGCAATTTTTCTTTGCGTGGATGGTTATCTATACCCCCGTATACCTTGCCACAGAAATGAACTTCAATTGGGAACAGATTGGTATCATATTATTTTCTGGTCTCATAGCCTACGTACTACTCGAATACGTCATTGGATATCTTGCTGACACCTATTTTGGTGAAAAAGAGATGATGGCAATTGGATTCATGGTCATGGCTGTGTCCACATCCAGCTTCTTGTTTCTACCATCAGGCGCGCTCTTACTCTGGATGGTTACGATGTTCATGACTCGTGTTGGTGCAGCCTTTGTAGAGACCACAAGCGAAAGTTATTTCTTTAAGCAGACAGGCGGTTCTGATGCGCGCACGATAGGTGTGTTTCGTATCACTCAGCCACTTGCCTATATACTTTGCCCCATCGCAGGAAGCGCGCTTCTCTATCACCTCGATTTCGCTTTTACCTTTGTCGTTGTCGGAATACTACTTGTTCTTGGATTATTTTTTTCAATGGCACTCCGCGACACAAAGTAAATATCACGGAAGTTGGTACGTGCGCCTATGCTTACACACCAGCCCCTCTTGCATCAGGCGTTCAAGTTGCGCGTCTACGCGAAGTTCATCAAACGCGCTGAGTATTTTGTGGAGCGATGGGCGCGATTCTCCGCGCGCGACGAGCGCGCGTAGAATCGCGCCCCGAATTTGTCTATCTGAACCACGAAATGTACTCTGCTTTACATATCCTCTGCTTTGCGCGTTTGGATTTCCATACGTCTTTTTAATATATGCCCCATAATCCATGAGTGCGTAATACCACGTACGCACATCTTGTTGTGGAAGTGTACGCGTGACATACACCAAAATGTCTCTATCAGAAACATCAAATGCATTCTCAAAAAAATACCTGAGATATACGCTGCGGATATTAGTTTCAATAACAGGCACAGCAATCTGATACGCAAACGCAAGTACCGCGCCCGCGGTATAGGGACCAACCCCCGGGAGGGTCAGTGCGGTAGTATACGAACGAGGAAAATGCCCTTGGTGCTTGTCTACCACCTCACGAGCACATGTATGGAGCATGCGTGCGCGTCTATTGTATCCAAGCCCCTGCCACGCGCGCAAAACCTCGCCAAGTGATGCGTCTGCGAGCCTTTGCCAGGTTGGAAACTGTGTTAAAAAATTATTATAAAATGGAATTACCCGCTCTACTTGCGTTTGCTGCAACATAATCTCCGAGACAAGAATGTGATAAGGGTTTTTTGTCTTACGCCACGGAAGGCTCCGCCTTCCGTGGCGTCTATAATACTCCCACACCAAAGCAACAAATTCGAGTTCCTTTTTATTCATACACACGCACGCAAACTAAATGGTATATACCACATCCTTACGCTCAACAACAATCGGCCATTTTTTTGATAACGCGTACTCATAGAGTGTACGATTTGGGTTAAAACATATGGGCATTTCAACTGATTCTAAAAGTGGTATGTCACCATCTGTATCACCCACACCGATAGAACCATCATGGACACAATTTTCCTTTTCAAAAACACGCGCCACAACACGTGCTTTATCCGCAATAAATTCTTGTTCAATAACTTTCCCCGTAAAAAGATCACGTGGACCTATCTCATATATTCTTCCATACACCTTATCAAAACCGTACGACGCGCAAAAATCATCGAGGAGCGTCTTGGGAGACTGTGATATTGCGACCACAAAATACCCTTTGCTTTTTAAATCACGCACAAAGTCTCGCGTATATCGGTACGTGCGTTTACGATGTACGCGCACCACCTCCTTTCCCACATCGGCAAAAGTACCGTAGTGCACTCCTTTAATGTGTATAAGAAACGTCTGTATAATCGCTTCGATATACGCATCGTATGATCCCTCTCGATTCCTCCACGCCTCATACGCATGCCCATATTGTTCGCGTGCCTGTACAGGAAACACACCCCACGTGATACACGCTTCCACCACCTCCACAAGAAGACTCGAGCGAAACACTGTCCCGTCAATATCAAAAAATGCCACCCTTTTCATACTCACACATTCTACACCACTTCGATAAAAACAGGGCGTAGTTCCTTCCATTCCGTTTTGGTAAGCGTGCGTTCAGAATATATACCTGAATCAGGATTATTTACCTCTGTAACAGTGATTGATTCATCAGGAAACACTGCCTCAATATATGCCAAATAACCAATCTCATCGTCATCTGCATATTCCATAATGCTTCCCGCTTTTGGGTTGAGCGTCATATATACACCATGTACACCCTTCAATATATTGTGCCAATTTCCGGGCGTGCGTGGACGTACCTCGGGCCACGCTATCTGTCTCCCCCGCTTCCATAGACGATACACAATGTACTCTCCCGCTTGCAAGGGGAACTCTGAGCGTCCAAGACCAAATGGGTCTTTTATAAGAGCACGTATGCCTGCCGTGCTTGGATTATCGACAGAATAGTGTGTTCCAGAAATAAGTACCGGAAAAATCTGAGACGCATTTTCAGTAATGTCCTCATATAACACCCACCCACGCATCTCTTTCCATGCGACAGGATAAAATCTTCCTTGTGGCTCGCCAACAAGTAATAGTGAGCCATAGGGGATGCGCACTATTTCATCATCATACGATATTGTCGCGTGTGCAAAGAGTGGTGTATCAATAGTGGATACATACATGACGGTTCCGTGTGTAAAGCTAACATCCTGCGAACGAGTAGTGCTCACTCCATGGTGCTGTGGTGGTGACACCTGACGTGTGACCGGAATTATCGGAGACGGAAGTGCCTGTGTAGGTCTTGCATATTCGTCCCGACCTTCTACCGCATTCTGTGAGGATCGTTCATCCGCGTATACGTACGCACGCACCACGCGGACTGAATACGCAATTATTGCCTCGTAAAGCATATCAATAAACTGAACCGTTAGGTAGGGTATGCGCATCATTGCACACACTATACACCCACCACCCCACTCGTGGTATCTTGACCAGGAGTCAGTCCTAGTGTGCTTTTGGCCATACCATACACGCCTCAGGGTATATTGTGGTAAGTGGATGATTGTTACAATCATGCTTCCGTGCAGGACAATAGTCTCTCCCATAGTGTACGAGTCGATGATTAAAATACCACCACTCTGAACGTGGCATAATACACATCAAATCTCGCTCAATCTGAATTGGATTTGTATAATCAGTAAGATTAAAGCGTATCGCAAATCTCCGCACGTGAGTATCTACCGCGATACCCTCGTGTAATTGAAACACGTTTGAAAGTATCACGTTTGCGGTCTTACGCGCGACACCCGGAATAGTGAGTAATTCTGACATGGTACGTGGCACTTCGCCATTATAGTGTTCCATAATCACCCGCGCAGCATTTCGAATGTTCTTTGCTTTATTTCGGTAAAACCCGCATGAAAAAATTGCACGCTCCATATCTTCTTGCGATGCATCGCGATACGATACGATCGTGGGGTATTTTTTAAAAAGAGTCTTTGTCACACGATTCACACGTTCGTCGGTACACTGAGCCGAAAGTACCACTGCCACAAGTAGTTCCCATGTATTACTGTGATTGAGTGCAATAACAGGCTGTGGATAAAGTTTTTTGAGTATGTGGTTCATGGCGCGCACCCTTCGGGTGCGCGCCTCACGTAAATCGGCGCGCATGCATACCAGTATATACAACATTATAGCCACCGCATAGAGCGGTGGCTATAATGTTGTCAAAACTAAAAAAACACCGTTACGGTGTTGTTGACGTGCTACTTTTAGAAACACAGGTTGCACATGACGACTTATGTGTCAGCAACTCATAGAGCGCCGAGAGTCCTACAAGGATATACACCACCATTGCAAGAGTACCTGAACCAAAAATCTCTTCTACAAGATTTTGATTAAAGACGCCCACAAAAAGCCAATTTAAACCTCCCACGACGAGAAGCGTAAATGCAATTCTGTGAACTATTTTTTTGTTCATATATAATTACCTATTTGATAATACACCTCTGTTCAGTATATCATCACACACTAATAAATATGGGTGATATATGACGATGCAGTGGATATTACAAAACCTAGGAACGAGCCATTCGATACCCACGCTGAACCAGAATACCCAAGGATATAGAAACAATTCCCAATAGTGTAAGCCCACCAATAACGGGAACAAATGAGAGTAGCGCGCACGTAACCACACCGAGAATTGGTGTCAGAAACCACACTTCCTTATTTTTAAATAAAAGAACTTGTATAAATTTTCCGAGACCGATAACACCGAGAATACCTGATATACTCACAAGTGATACGTAGGCAATGAGCAATGCAATTCCTGCAATAAATCCCACAATGCTTATCATGAGCAACACAGAAATAAATGGTGTCGCAATCAGTACACCAAGTCCAATGAGTCCATGCATGCCAAGGTGGTCATCGGTATCTCGCACAAATCGTTGCACTATCGATGGTGCAAGTACATAGACGATAAACGCAGCGAATAATACCATTATAAAAAACAAAATATCACTGTTATAGTGTGACTGAGTCACAACATCTACCTCACCTACTTTTTGCACCACACCACTCACCACCGCACCTTGCGCGCGCGTTATCTCACTTCCACTTCGGTACGATACATCACCGTGAATATCCGCCTTATCACCTAATACAAGACTTTGACTTGCGGTAAAATCTACCCCTCCTTCAACCAGTCCATTAATTCTTACATTTTCAGCATTTCCATGGATGTTACCTTTTATTGGGGCCTCAATGGTCATATTGGTTCCCCAAAAAAGCACATCACCATCGATTGAGGCGGTTGATAAGATATCAAGACTACCCCCCATCACGACGACATCACCCTTAACGTGAGAGGCAATTACCACACTACCCCCCAAGACACGTAAATCGTCACCAACGTCACCATGTATTTGCGCTGTCCCAGAAATGAGCGTCAGATCGTGCTCTGTGGAGTTATTAATAGTCACCTCCATGCCCACGACAAACGCGTCTTGATTTGATTTTCCCGAAATACTCACATTTGACCCCGCAACGTAGAGATCACCATCAACTACCTGCGTACCGTCAATTGAGATCGTTTCACCTGCACGCACCACCGGACCAGCAGGTTCGGCAGCAAACAAAAAATACGGTGTCGTAATCGCGATAAGAATAAGTACGATAAATGCTTGTTTCATGAATGTGAATGATACCACATTTTTACTTTTTTTCCAGTGTATATGTTAGTTTATTTAAAACACGGCATTAACTTAATCCCTTCAAGTGGTGTTGGCGCCGCGCCATTAATAATCTCATTGAAACGCGAGGATGAAACTGCGTCCTCGGCGCACGTAATCATATCTTTTGTTACCGTAATGTGATCCCCTTTAACTCCAAAAGAATTTAGAATTGCTTGCTGTGACGATGTGAGTGTGCTTGTTTCAATGGTGATAGATTCATCCGCATTTTTTGTTACTGCGGATTGTGATACCGTGGAAGACGCATCCCCACCAACAACATCACGATGTTCAACTGTTGATTGTGGCGTCACCTCCTCCAATTTCTGAATCGTATACCACACGTACACCCCAAGTCCAATTCCCACACTTAATAACACCACAATTACTCCTAACAAGATTTTGATTATTTTCATACTATGATAGCAGTATATACTATTGGTCGTTGCAACACATATACCAGAACAATACCAATAGCCACTAACGCAAGTGTGAGCAAAAATAATGTGAGACGAGCGGGTGATACCTCCCATTGACCCGTATACCAATTTCTTGCGAATACGAATGGAAAAATGAAGCGAAGTATGCGCATAGTGAATGTCATGTATCTCGTGAAAATAGTTGTTTAGCTTTTTCCCACATCTCAGAGTGTCCTTGCATTTTCAACCAATACCACCACTCAATACCCCAAAGATACTGAGTTTCGAAACGGGTATCGCGTGCGTACGCAATAATCTCATCAAACTTTTCAGCATCCATACGCGTGTACTGTATCTCAATTGGTACCTCGGTAACTGGTTCAACGAGCCACGGTTCTAGTGACAGTTCTATAAGAAAAGTTTGCTTTTCTCCATGCAAAAGTGACATTACATTCTCCTTCACGCGATAAAACCATGGGGGGAGCACGGTCTTAAATCTACCTAACTCAGGATTCCAAAAATACACATACACGCTTGTTCCAAACGCATCACCATTTTTATACGCCCCATTCCACATACCGAGATTTCCACTATCTGTTACCAAAATTGGTCGCGTTGGATCAAGTGAGCGCACGAGCGCAACTTCTTCTTCAAGAAACGCTTCATCAAGATCACCGCAGTGTTCATTGGCAAACGCATTAAGATATGGTTCATTTTCTACCTGCCAATGTGTAATCGCGGGAGAATCTTTATATCGATTCACCACGTCGGTAATATACTGTCGTATCTCTTGTTTCTGCTCTTCCCAGGTAAGAGATTGCGCCCAGGTGGGTACATGACACTCAGGCCACCGCGGAAGCCGTCTTCCTACACCAAAAATAACTCGAGCGCCTGCTTGTTCTGCTTTTTTTATATCTCGATCCATCCACTCAAAAGTATAGACATCACGCTTTTCTTCAATCAGCGTCCAGTGCGCGCTCATGCGCACATCGCGAATATGTAAATCGTATAAAAGTGCGTCAAATACCTCATGTTCATCGAGCCCAAGTTCGCGCACATAGGGAACGCTATATGTCATTCCATAATTAATATCTCTGGGTCTTTCCTTATACGCAAGGAGCGTGAATGCGCAGGAGAAAATGAAAAACACTCCAAACAATGCTGCTACAATACGAAGCAATCTCTTTCGGTTCATTATCTAAATAATACCAGAAAGCCGATGGCAATAACAGCCACAAATACGGACTTTTTGAGGATAGAATCTTTATGATACACCTCTCCTCGAATTGGCAGATTGGGGATGAATGTAAACATAATACCAAGTATCAAAATAAATATATACTGAATGCCACCAAGTGCTTGCACAACCGCGACATCACCAAGATCAGTCGCTTTCAAAATAAGTATCGTTGAAATGCCTGCGAGTAACTTATTGAAGGCTATAAGTACTCCTGCTTTTTTGCTCGATGATTTTGTTTGATTTTTAATACGTTCATAGTTGCTCGGAATCATAAGGAGAGAGAGTGCAAAAAACATAAATGCGATACGCGACCAGAAGAATGCATCATCAAAATTTGTGACAAGGAAAAGACCTTTAATTACCACATAGTGAAATGCAAAATATATTCCCGCATGAAGTGCCAGAAACGCGGTTTTTCGATTAAAGGTAAATCGTGAAACCAAGAAAGTTCCGAGCGCGAGCACGAACACTCCCAATCCAAAATTTGCCGACATGGCTCCTCCTATAAAAAAATGTCCGAGTCCGAATGATGCAATCGCGGAAGTGGCACCAATCACCGGCACCACATCGGCAGCGTCGTTTTTTTGCAGTGCGATAAACATAGACACAAGTGCCATAAAAAATGTATATGCCGCAAGATACGCAAGAGCGATTACCTCGAGTGTCGGCGTGTGTATATTTGAAAAAGATGGAATGTGAAGTGCTTCAAATGGCAAAGGTATAAAACTGAAGAAATAGACTACAATCCATACCCCCGCAATAAGACATGTATAAAACGCGTATACAAATGGTTGTGGGAGCATTTTCTCATCGGAGACAATGCGTTTGTCCAAGACCGCAACAAACGCATTTAAAAACTGTGCTATAACCGCGAGGGTAATCCAATTCATTATGGCTATTCTACCGCATTTTGTTCGCAAATGCGCTTATACACATAGGCAGAAGGTCGAATAGTTCGTTCTTGTGTTTTAAAGTCAATCGCGACAAGACCAAAACGCTTCTCAAAACCAAGTGCCCATTCATAATTATCAAGCAGTGACCAGTACATGTGCCCACGCACATCAGCGCCACGCTGTGTCGCGCGCCACGTCGCGCGTACCTGTTCAGTGATATACGAGGCACGATGCACATCCCGCTCATCCGCGATTCCTGATTCAGACACGTAGAGTGGTCGCCTGTACTTCCAGAGCATCATGAGCGCGTGTTCAAGACCTTCTGGGTAAATATCCCAATCCATATCAGTCTTTTCATATACGCGCGTATCACCATATTTTTTATGAAAATAGTAATTGAGACCCACTGAATCACACTTCCTATAAACTCTACTCATAAACACATGTGTCCAAAAATAGTTCGCCATCGCCGCGATTACAATATTAAGTGGGTTGCGGTTTGCGTGAAAATAAATTACATGTTTCACCACACTCACATCGAGGTTTTGATTTTTTGACTTAATGTAGTCGTATGCGCGATTATGCGCACGCGCGAGATTTTTCATGACTCGCAAATACAAAAATAATGGTCGGATACCTTTTTTTGCGCGCGATTCATACGTACGTCCTGAGTTAGTAATCGAAATCGCATCACTAAGTGAAAATCGCTTAAAAGGAGGCCAACTTCCGCGAAGCCAGCCATTCGAACCAAATACGTTGGGTTCATTCATGGTTGAGAAATGTATACAAAGATCACCAAGGTGCTCGGTCACATAAGCACAGTATCGAGCAAATATCTCTGGTGCGTCCGCGCGCTCAAATCCACCTGTTTTTGAAAACCATAACGGGAGCGTAAAGTGCCACAGCGTAATGAAAGGAACCATATCTCTCGCGTGCAATGCCTTCAGTACCGAGCGGTAATGTTCAATCGCATCCATATCAAATACTCCCTCCTCTGGCTCAATACGTGCCCACTCTACCGAAAACCGATGAGCAGTATGACCGAGCGATTTTGCAATATTAAAATCTTCTTCATAGCGATGATAGTGGTCACACGCGTCACCACACACAGGCACACGACCTTCACGTGCCGCTTCAGCCCAATCTGTATGCTCTATTCCACCCTCCACCTGATATGCGGCAGTTGCTGCTCCCCACAGAAAATCTTTTGGAAACTGTTTTTTTATTTCTTTTTCTAGCATGAACCGAGTATACCAAAAATAGAGCCCTATGGCATATGTTCATATCGCTGTATAAACATGGTTGGTGCAAGATATGTATACCACCTCTCATACAATTTGTATGTTGCAATAGTATCTGACATTGCGTGGTGTGCGATATCGCGGAACTTTTTCATCCGAAAAAGTTCCGCGATATCCTCCCCACTCACCTGCTCATTATCATACCCAACACCAAACGCGTCACACGCGAGACGCAGTGATGGCCATCGTGATAGTGCTCCATACCACGTACACTGATCAAGTAAATCAACATGAAATACACCCGTCTGTTGTGATAAAAAACGCTTCTTCGTAATTTCAATACGAGGACGCACTCCACACATCGCGCTTCTTAGTGAGAGATACGGCACGTCAAACATTCTTCCGTTGTAGGTGACAAATGTATCATAGTGCGTGGCGCCCTCCCAAAAATCCTCGAGCATTTCTTTTTCGGTACGCCGATGCCATGTGAAGTCACCATATTCATATCCATCTTCTATGTCTACTGCATATACAATACCCTTTTTACGTTCTACATCATACATACTCAGCGCGACAATCTCACCCGTAAATGGTGAGAGCGGTAATCGTTCTTTCACACGCATGCGATCCTCATCGGTGTGAGCGTTCCGAAGTAGCGCATGATGCACAGTCTCTGAAAACAATTCCCACGGCTTTGCGACTGTTTCAATATCGAATACGAGCGTTGCCATACATACTAACCACCGGTAACGATGGGTCGTGGCGTCCCCATAAAACATGAGACAGTGTACGGGTAGGTGTCCGTCATGTGATAATGGTACATATACGTTGCGATACCGTCCCATGTAATAATGTGCGCATGCCCATTGCACGCGTCAAGTGACTGCACATCGACAGGCGCTCCATTCTCCACCTGAGGATATATACCAAATCCATCGAGCGCATAACCAACACTTCCGTTATCATCCTTTTTGACGCACGTGCTCTCTGTGTGGTAGTGGTACACTCCCTGCGTATCGACATGTCCATTGCACGCGTCAAATCGTGAGTGCGCGCGCGCATCATAATCGCCTGAAAGTACTCCGCTGTATATCAACGCACCTGAATGAAGTACTCCCACCGCTTCCCCTCGTGGCACACACGATACCTGTGACGCGCGCACCGGCACGCGTGGTATATCGAGCATGAAGGACTGTACTACAGATGCGTGAATATTTATGCCATCATCGGGCGATGTGGGGAAAGTACCCATTGCGTGTTTCGGTATACCATTCGTGTTTATCACACGCGCGGTTCCGGTGGCATATATCGTATACAAACTCGGTATCGTATACACACCCTCAATCACCGATTTCTTTGTCTCGTCATAAACTCCATCTGTAATCCACGTAGTTTCAGTAATAGGGGCTACGTCCACACCTTCGCCGGCACATGCATATAGAGATCCCTTACGCGGTGCGCTACTTACAGAGGCACCTACAAATGAATGTTCCGTTTTTAACACATGCGTCTCCTCATAATCAGTCTCTGCGACATCATCACTGCTCGTGTCAGCACGGAGTGATTCGCGCACGCGCTCAATAAATGCCACACGATTTGCATGAGTGACAGGTGTTGATTCCGCGACACCATACACCGACTCTGATTCAACAAATACGTTATCAGTATGTATTGCGTTGTGATACATTCCCCGAATACTACACAAAAGCACAATCAAGAGCGCGATAGAGAGTAGCGCGGCAATGTAAGCATGCTTTGTACGAATCATAACCTGTATAGTACCTCATGCGAGTGCTGGTATGCTCAGACAACTGTGGGTACCTTACCTATTTCACCACGACATCTTTGGGAACCTTAGTTGGATCTACAAAAAATCCTTTCAGATCCTTTCTGCCAATAATAATAGGAAAACGAAGGTGACTTCGTTCGGTATACGTTGCAACAGTTTTGATGTACGTGCCTTTGAGACGAAAATACAACTGAACGGTTTTGCGTTTTTGCTGCCCACTCCCTGAACGTACATGCACTAGTTTATGGTGTAAATCAAGCCCTAATTCATGCACCAAATCTACATCGATTGAAGTACGGTACGCTCCCGTATCAATTTTCGCATGTACGGTCTTTCGTTTTTTGTCGCCAATGATGGTTATTTTTTCAATTACACCGAGCATTTGGTTTTCCACTTCAACTTCTGCAAGGGTGTGGTCTGCGAAAAGCTTCTGCGCGAGCTCAACTGCGCGCGCCACAGAAGGCACGTGCACATTGGCAACACGTTCTAGACGAGTGCGAAGTGAATCATCATTCGCAATCTGAATAGAAAGTCCGGGGCGCGCATTTACCTCCAATACCAAAGGCCCTCGTTCTTTATCAAGGACAATATCAATTCCCACAAAACCAAGTTTTGATGCTTCCTGCGCGCGCACTGCAACAGTAAGTATCTTTTCCCAATTGGGAATCTTAATACCTCGCACCTTTATCTTCTTTCCGGGTATGTGTGTCACACGATCTCCACGCGCCACTCCATAGGTAGTTATGCCCGTGCGCATATCAATACCAATACCCACCGCACCAAGGTGGAGATTTGCCTTACCACTTGAATGCACTGTTGGGATACGGAGCATTGCCATCACGGGTATCTTATTGCACACAATGACACGGATATCGGGAACACCTTTCTCAGTGAGCTTTTTGAAAAAAGGATGAATAAGAACACGT
The DNA here is from genome assembly GCA_036275695.1 of Minisyncoccota bacterium. Classification (GTDB taxonomy): domain Bacteria; phylum Patescibacteriota; class Minisyncoccia; order Phycocordibacterales; family UBA918; genus Damh-18. Next base: position 38,327 of record DASUDI010000033.1, read on the forward strand.
TCTTCGATGAACGCGGTATCAGGTAAATTATTCAATGAATACGCGCCGTCAAGCGCGCCGAATATTTCTGCTTCAAGACCAACAAAAGTGATATGTTCCTTTTTTGTACCAACACCCTCACTTCCATTCCACTTCCCCACGCACACAATACCCCTTCCGCCATATCCGTGTGAGGGTTTCAGTACAAAATGTTTTGGGAGTGACTTCCAGTCAAAATCACGAACTTCGTTGAGTGAATTGAAACGCGCGATGAAATTTGTCGTAGGTACGCCATGTTTGAGCAAACGCTCTTTCGTCAGTAATTTATCATCCGCGATAAGTTTATACTTACGTTTATTAAACGCGCGGATATAGAGATAATTTCGCGCGTTTATGCCAAGTACTGACTTACTTACTGCCATACTTAATCACCTAGGGTGTTAAATCGAAAATACTCAAAGAGGCGCAATCCAAAATATCGACCAATAATGATATTCATGGGTATCACCAAGAGTACTATTTCAGGATAGAGTATGAGTATGTCTTGAACCGTATAACTCGACGAAAGAAAGTACCCAACTAATCCCAAAATTAATGTGGTTCCCGTAATGGTAAATGTCTCACTTGTACTCTTATGGAGTTGCACTGATACGATAGAGTCGCCTATGAGTATCAAAATGAGAATGGGGAAAATTGAGAGACTTAACACTTGTGTAAAACCAACCATTAACGCAAACGTAAGTGCCAAAAATACAAACAGCGCGAGGAGAAGCATTGAGAGCGAGCGCTTCGGATAAAACATGATTTTAGCGCGTGTTAAAAGTAGCCGAGATATGTACGCGGCGCAAAGAATTGCTGCAAGAATAATGAGTCCCACCACGATACCCACTGACACAAGCGCGAACGCAAGTGCGACTGGTATGAGCATATCAAGCGTGGGCAAACCAATTACCACACGCGTCAAACTCACTAACGTTGCGAGGAATGGAGTAAGGAGTATCAAAAAAATAGTATTCGCGGGTATCCCCATCTCAACTGCACGTTGCACCCAATATGCCATGAATGAAAAAATCCCCGGTGAATCTACCTTACGATCATCAAAACGAGAGATAATTGCTTCTTTTTCAGGAAGTTGCTCTGGCTGGGTGACGTTATTGTTGCGTGCATCAACTACATTTATCTGGTCGATGATATTTGCGATTGTCGATGAGCCGGCCACAGAAGATGAGGTGCTCTGCGTATTCATTTCAGCACCAGTGATGTCCTGAGCTGAGGTTGCCTGGGTACCAAGGATGCAGAAAAAAAATATATACGCACTCAATAGTTTTATTTTCATATTACCACTGTGGCAAAATTTCTAATGCTTGTAAAGTTGTCACCTGTGCTTCATTGAGCGGGTCATATTTCCCGATAAATAAAGAACTATACAGATGAGGATTTTTTACGAGAAGATTCCAAATACCTACATTGCCTTCGAGATACACAATATCGCGCGTAAAGACTAACCCAGTGCACTGTCCCGTGGTTCCTCTAAATATACGTGCACACACCTCCCACGCCAACTGTTCTGCGCGTACACGGGTGTGCGAATCATGCGTGCGTGTAAGCGTGTAATAATCTACCATACATTCAAATACTGAACGGAAATCACGTGGCGTACCATCAAGTCCCACCGCTAAAGAAAGTGCGAAGTAACGATCAAAACCATAGAACTCTGACGACCCTTCGATTTGTTGCTGCGCATATCCCGCAAGCCCCTCCTCACCACGCAGATATCCCGCGAGCCCATACTCAAGAAGTTTTAGTGACTGCTTCGCGCCCTCGTGCGCGCGTCTCACATGTACACCAATCTCGTGCTCCGCGAGTGCGCGTGCGCGCGTTTCTGTAAACAAAATCTTCCGCTCACGGAGTGCAGAATCAGGTGGAATATACACACATTTATGTTGAGAGTGCACAGAGAATATTCTCCGTCTGGGATCGATGCGTACACTCCACCCGTCAATCTCATAATTCATGAGTGTTTTGAGAAATATATCTTTTGTTTCCTCCGCAGAAATGACAATACCATCTGTCTCTGATATTTCTGGGAGCATATCTGGAGACACAATATCATGCGTCATAGAGATTTTTGAAGTAATCGCATGCATCCTCAATTGCGCATCTCGATGAGAAGATGGCACCTGCATATTGGAAACCTGTGCGTGAATTCTATGTGCCACATACGAAAAAAAAGATTTTTTAGGCGCCCCGTAGAGTGTCACACTATGTTCAAAAAAACCAATATCGTCACCAACGCGCGTACACTCAAACATCATAAGTCGCGTTAAATGCGCGTCAATTTTATCGATATACAATCTATAAATGTACGGGTTTGTCTCTTCGCGTGATATTAATGCTCTGAGTGCGTGGAGTGCTGAAATTTTTTCTCTCTGACTTGTGGTGGTATCACACACAAAACGCGGATTCTCAATTTTATGTTCAAGGAAGCGTTCTTGTTCATATTTTGGCACATGCACCAAATCACGTAACCACGTAGTATCTGCTGACACCGTAATTTCTAATAACTGCTGATACCACCGCGAGTCAATTGGCATATCCTATCTGAAATCTAAATATGAGTGCGAACTCTAACGCACACGAGAGTAATGCTACTTTCTGCTATTTTACCATACATTCCGACACAAGTATACTAAGTAGATTTCACATAAGTACCTTAGGGTGTTTTCTACTCCACGCGTAAAACGCAATACCAGCTGCAACAGACGCATTCAGAGATTCGATTGTGGTAGCGGTAGGGATATTCAGTAATATATCGCAATGTTCCCGTGTCTTTGAACGAATACCATCAGATTCATTGCCAAGTAGTAATACTGAGGGTTTCTCAAAACCTTCTTCATGGAGTGCGTGCGGGCCTGCTCCTTCTAAGCCATAAATCCAAAACCCCTTCTTTTTGAGATCAATAAGCGTCTGATTTATATTTGCAATGCGTACCATCGGAATACGAAATACCGCACCCACTGAAACTTTGATAACTGTTCCAGTCATCTGTACTTGCCGATGTTCTGGAATTAACACTGCGCGTATGCCAAACGCAGCCGCCGAACGGATAACCGCTCCCACATTATGTGGATCCTGCACCTCCCCAAGCACCACAAACGCGGTATCGTTTGTGACGTCACATGCGCGCATAAAGTCATCATAATCAGATACGAGTCTCTCACTCTCTATCTCCGCGACACACCCTTGATGCACCGCATCTTTGGGTATTCCCTGAGGTAACTTTGCCGTATTGAGTAATGTGATAGGTATGTGTCGTTTTGTAAGCATCTCCCGTGCGGCGTCTGTAAGGGACGACTCAGAAGCGTACACGCGAAGCACCACATCTGGGCGAAGCAAAATCGCGTCGTGTACCGCATGTTTCCCATAAATATGGATTCGTGAATCATTCATTAATCATGAGTCTATCGCGATAGCGCGCATCTGTGAAGTGTGTTGCAGAACACGGTATCGTATGTTCTACTTATTTCACGTTCACTATGCGCGAAAAGAAAAAAAATGGGAAAGTCTTCTGGGACAAAGAATACAGCAATGCGGAGCATCTAGCACTTTCAATGCGACACAGCGAGGACTTGGAAAAGTTTACGCGTTGGCTTACGCGCGAATCAGGAAAAAGCGTGCTCAATGTGACGAACTCTGTATTAGACCTTGGGAGTGGCAACGGACGTAATCTAGTCTGGCTTTCTGAAACTTTCGGTATGCGAGGCGTTGGGTACGATCTTTCATCGACCGCAGTCCGTAATGCTGAAATCTACGCACAGACACATCATCTTCCACTCATCTACGAAGCACGCTCAATCGCGGGGACGTTTTCGATTTCTGATGCGTCACAAACACTCGTACTTGATATGATGACTTCGCATGTCCTTAATGAGACCGAGCGCACATTTTTCTTTAATGAAGTGCTCCGGGTACTCAAGCCTGGCGGTTACTTCTTCTATAAAACATTCCTCCTCGATGAAGACATTCACGCAAAACGACTACTCCGTGAGTATGGCACCGATGAAAAAAATACTTACATACATCCAAAAATCGGTACCGCTGAACACGTAATCTCCGAGAACGACATTGAAACACTTTTTATGCCACACTTTATAGTCCATAAAATATACAAATCACATCGCCACAAAGGAAAAGACGCGAAACGCAGAAGCATTGTCGTGTACGCACAAAAGCCACTCTTTTAACAAGCGCCACTTCACCACAACATCTGAGACTTAGATATGTCCCTCAAAGTCTTTTTCCGTGAATTGTAATCGTGAACCCCTTGGTAAGTTATCGGCAATAACTTTTTGCGCGATACGTTCTTCGAGAATATCCTGAATCGCTCGGCGCAGTGGACGTGCGCCATACTCAATGTCAAACCCCCGCTTCACAATAACATTTACGAGTACATCATCGATCACAAGTTCATACCCACGTTCACGCATACGCGTAGCGAGTTCTCCAAGCATGAGACGAGCAATCTCCTTCTGTGCTTCATAGTCAAGTGTCTCAAAAAGTATAACCGCGTCAAATCGATTGATAAGTTCTGGCTTATAGATACCTCGCTCAATAATTGAGTCTATAATGTGGTCACGATGATCCGCAGGGCGCTTTCCACTTTGAATAAGTTCAAATATCAAGTCACTCCCTGCGTTTGAGGTGGCGATGAATATGCTATTGCGGGCGTTAATCTCAACACCACGAGCATCAGTAAATTTTCCCTCATCGAGAATTTGCAGGAACAAATCGTGCACTGATTTTGAAGATTTTTCAAACTCGTCGAGAAGCACGACCGCATAGGGATGCTCGCGTAGCGCTGACGAGAGCGCGCCCGCCTCATCAGGGGAACCTATGAGGCGGACGAGCGCATCATGGCCACTAAACTCTGACATGTCGAAGCGAAGCATACGGTCCTCGGCCCCAAAAAAAGTATGCGCGAGTGCTTTTGCGGTTTCAGTCTTCCCCACGCCCGTAGAGCCAAGAAAGAGAAAAGACGCAATTGGTCGTTCGCTGCTCTGAATGCCTGCTCGTGCTCTACGCATTGCACTCGCAATCGCACGTACCGCGTCATGTTGCCCCACAACCCTGTCATGGAGTACATTTTCTAAATTAAGCAATATATCACGCTCACCCTCATCAATGGGACCTGTAGGTATGCCTGTCTTACTCCGCACCACTTCATCTACAAAGTTTTCAAGAATGAGTTTATGTTCAGACTGTTCAGCGCGTGCCGCGATTTCAGCCATGAGACTCACGGCTTTATCGGGCATCACTCCATCAACGATATATCGATCGGCACTTTCCGCAATATGCACAATGGCTGGATAGGTAAAAAACACATGATGGTCATGTTCGTACCCCCACGTTACGTCTTCGAGTACCCGTACCACACTCAACATATCTGGATGTTCCACCAAAACAGGGCTGAAATATTGTAGTAACTGTTGTTTTGTTTCCATAGATTGGTGGTAGGTGCCCGGATCGACGGTTGCCACAACTTGTATATGTGGCGCATTGAGAAATCGATCCATAAGTTCAATACCATTTACCCCCAGAGCGCTCGCGCTTTCTATAAAAGCATTAAATTGTTCAATAACCAGAATGATATTACCCGCCCGCACCGCTTGTGCCATGAGTGTAAGAAACGCAATTTCAAACTGTTCTTTTGAGTTGTGGGTCGCAATAAACGCATCGGTATCAAATACTATGAGTCGTTTTGCTTCAAGTGACGCAACTGATTTCCCTTCACGCATTCGCTTCCCTAGCTCAATGAGTAAATCCATCGTGCCCACACCTGGATCTCCTACCAAGAGCACGTTCGCTGACTTACTGCGCGCAAGCACTGCCTCAATTTTCGCAATAACCTCATTTGCGTAAGCAGAATCATTTATAAATAATGAAAGCGCTGACGTAGTATTGATATCTCGCATATACTTACGCAACTCATACGCAACCCCAAACGAAAACTCTCTTCCGACACCTCGTATCTTTCCAAGATTATCTCTACTCCACCAGCGAATATGGTTCTTGTGGAGGAGGCGAACGCGTGATACCCATTCGCTTGCTCCAAGAAAAATATCCTCTGTGACACCATGTGAAAAAAGAAATTGTGAGAATGCGGTATCGCGCTCATACAGGAATGATCCGATATCATGAAGTGAGAGAAACGTATGCTCGGGAATTATTACCTCATTTTCCGATACCTTATCTCGTGGTGTTTTAAGAAACGCATCAATGGTTGAGGGGGCAATACCGAGGCGAAACAAAGTCTCTCTCCCATAGGGCGACATCAGAAATCCAAATGCCAAATCACCTTTTGCTTCGTAACATGCCTGCGCCGCTTCCATAGTAATTCCAGAAACATCACTATACGTCTCGGTAAGTATTGTTTGCAACCCCCTAAAATACAACGTGTTATAAAAGAGATTAGATATAAAGAGCACACTCCACGGCCCCATAAGTATAAGAAATAGCGCGGTAAAAAAACGTGCCTCCGTGAGGACGACCTGTGTGACAAGCACTTCTGCGTGTAGAGACGCCATAAACGCATACCCCATGAGTACACACAAAAGTACTAATTCAATTCCTCCAATAACCCGTAATAAAATACGACGCTTCTTTCGCGAAATAAACGCATCAAACGCAATGGCGGGGGCATAGGCGCGAATTTCAGATTGAATGGTACTCATAAAAATAAAAGTGCTACTCCATACACAACACTCACGAGCGCGAGTACAGGCATGCATACCCACACGACAAGAAATACCAATAAACTAAGACATCCGACCACGAGAAATACCAAACCTGCGGATATAAAAAAGATACGCACCAATGCTCCAAAAACACGAGATAGCATATTCATCAAGAATGTCTCAAGAATATCCTCAAAACCTGTACGGTGATACTCGTCAGTCATACGCTTCCAGGGAGCAAAGAGTGTGCGCATGAGTAACGGAATTGAGAAAAAATGGATTGCAAACCACATAAGATTACCCCACACATTGAGCATGTCTCGAAACGCGCGTGTGTAGTACCACGCCATAAAATCAAGAGTAAAAAAATATGGCAATCTCATATTTTATAGTATACGCCATGGAGATGAGCATTGTGGGGCGCTATAAACAGATACGCGAAAAATCGCAAAGCGATTTTTCGCGCAACCTCGTCAAAAAGTCTCCTCTTCTTCCCTTATAACGCACAATGCTAAATCAATAATACGTATCTCATCGTCATCAAGTCGTCCAGAGCGCATGGAGTCTAAAACGCGCCCCACCTCATCGCGATGGTATCCCTTATCAACAATCTCTTGTGCCTTCTTGAGTAATTGATTATCTTCAGGCGTACTTTTACGTAATGTTTTTTCAAAAAGTGCCACGAAAGGATGTGCCATAATGTTTGCATAGTACAGGAAAAATAAAAATAAAAAAGCCACGACACCTTCGGTGTCGTGGCTTTTTTATAAACTATCCTAGAAAAATCCTCGATGCATCATGCCACCATACATCAGTGGTGCCATGAGCAATGAGAGTAATGGTGCAATAAAAAGCACAAAGAGTGTGAACGCGCACGCGAGACCAACACCAAGCCCAAACCCAAACTTTATACCCGTTGAGACATCAAGGTTTTTGTGGTGATGGGTTCCATTGCATGATTCGCGACCACACGTGACACATGCGCTCTTCTTAGTTTGAGTTACCGCAACGTGTTCATCCATCTTTTTTTCAGTGTCCATAATGATGATATATACTATATTACCAATAAGTCCTCATAGTATACACTGCGATGCGTAATTTCACATGCCCTGCTCGTGCACAACAACCTGACTTTGACTATTTTCATAAATATGTTATTATATCAACAAGCTTTTGATTCTCGTGTGGGGCTCGTAAGCTGCAGATACCCATCTGATTTTAATACCTGCACAAGCCCCGTAGCACTCGCTACACCCAAACCTTACATAACACAATAATGCAAACATCAGAAAACCGAACAAATCGGCGTAGTCGTTCTTTTAATGGACGAAACTCACGCCCACGTACTCAATCAACAAGTGGTCTCGCAACTACTCGTGTTGAGTACCGAACACACCGCAAGGAAGCATCTGCCACGCAACATGCCCGCCCTAAACACCGCCATGGTGGCGTTTCGCAATCACGTAATACACGCGGACAACATCGTTCATCGCGCGGAAGGGTCCTTCCTACATTTGACCCATCACGCTTTATCAACAAAAACCCCACAAGTGTAGCGCAAGAAACCTATAAGCACATTCACACGTTCAGTGACTTTGGGCTTGATAGAGGTATTGTGCGCACCCTTTCGACTCTTGGTATTACCGCGCCATCTCCTATTCAAGACATGGTTATACCTGAAATACTCAAAGGGCATGACGTGGTGGGACTTGCTGAAACGGGCACAGGAAAAACTGCGGCATTTTTACTTCCACTCATTCATAAAACACTCAAAGAATATAATCGACAGACGCTCATTCTCGCTCCAACGCGTGAACTTGCAATTCAGGTGGATGCGGAACTTAAACGATTAAGTAAAGGTTTCAAACTTTTTTCAGTGGTATGTGTTGGCGGTGCAAATATCCGCCCACAAATACAGATGCTTCGAAAGCGCAATCATTTCATTATTGGTACGCCAGGTCGCGTGCAAGACCTTATGGACCGTGGCAATCTCGACACCAGTCGTGTTACCACTGTCGTACTCGATGAAGCAGATCGCATGCTCGACATGGGATTCATTGTCCCTATACGTCAAATATTAAGCACTACGCCAGCTGACCGCGAGACATTGTTTTTCTCAGCAACAATGGACACGCGTACGCAAGGACTTGTGCATGACTTTTTGCGTGACCCCGTCACCATATCCGTAAAAAAGAAGGACGTGACTGACAGCATAAAGCAAGATGTAGTCCCCTACGACCAACACCGAAAATTTGAGACACTGCTGTTACTTCTCCAGAATCCAAATTTTCAGCGCATTATCATCTTTGGAGCGATGAAACATAGCGTTGAAAAACTTACTGAAGAATTGCGCGCGCACGGTATTAAGGCAGAATCGATACACGGAAACAAGAGTCATGGACAACGACAGCAAGCCCTCCGTGTGTTTAAAAGCGGTAACGCACGTGTACTCGTTGCGACTGATGTCGCGGCTCGCGGTATCCACGTTGATGACGTGAGTCATGTCATCAATTACGACCTTCCTGCGACATTTGAGGACTACGTACACCGTATTGGACGTACCGGTCGCGGTAGTAAACGTGGCGAAGCGCTGACGTTCGTACCACAATAATATATGACACCAAATAAAAGCCGACATGTGTATGTCGGCTTTTATGTATGCATCTAAATCTTTTCTATTTCCTTTAAGTCGTTATCAGGAACATACAGCATCAGCATTCCGACAATAATACCGCCTAAACCAGTCCACCCTCCATAACCACCAAAAAAATGTGCGTCAACTGCGTCGAGTACGTACCACACTCCCCGCCATACAAGCACAATACCCACCACAATGAAAAGACGGCTTAAAAAATAATGTGGATGCTTGTGTTTCTTTTTATCAGGTAACATATGTGTACAGTATACTACATACCATCATCAGTATCACACATGTGTGTGAGTGCGCGCATGCCTTCACGAATATGATTTGTACGCTCATCAAGCTCAATCATAACCTGCTCCTCCAACGTCATGAGCGTATCGATATACTCGTCCATCAAAAGTCGTAACTCCACTCCATCATCATCTGTATGCCTTTCGAGCATACGATAACACGCTTGAAGTTCACGATACGAACGTTCTATTTTATCAAAGGGCACCTGATACTGGTCCCTGAAAGCATCACACGAATCCATAAGTTCTTCCCACTTTCCTCCATAGGGACCAAGAAGCGCGAGTGAGTCAGCGCCCATACACGACTTGTGATAATCGAGACGTTCAAATCGAAAACGTATCTTTCTAATACCCGCAGCCACCGAAGTGATACGCTGTTCAAAATATGGAAGTGTGTATATTTCCATGTTCATACTATATAGCGTACCCCCTCTCTACATCGCTGTACACCCTCCACAGTGTATAGCGATTTCGCGACACGGTGCACAGACGTTCAAAAATAACTTGTTGCGTATCGTATGCATCGGCTACTCGTACCGTAGTGCCTCGATAGGACTTTTCTTTGAGGCCTTTGATGCTGGGTACATACCAAAAACAAGACCGACAATAACCGAGACCCCCACGCCCAGCACCGTGCCAAATATCGGAAAGACAAAAACCCAATCTTCCGCAATAGTACGCGCGAGCACCGATGCTGCAATAAAAGAGACTAGGGCGCCTAATATCACACCCACAACACCCCCCATACCGGTGAGTATCATAGCCTCTACAAGAAACTGCGATAATATGTCCTTATTCCTTGCACCCACCGCTTTCCTAAGACCGATTTCCTTGGTTCGTTCTGAAACAGAGACAAGCATGATATTCATAATACCAATACCTCCCACGACAAGTGATATAGCCACTACCGCGACTAGAAATGCGGTAAACACGTTCACAATTTGATTGATACGCTCCATGACACTTTCCTGTGTCTGTACATTAAAATCACTTGTTTCGTCAAAAGCAATTTGATGTTGGTCGCGAAGTGTCTGCGTAACATCGTATACCACCTTCTCGACATTTTGTACTGAATCCGCGCGCACAATTACTTCGTTATAGTAATTGGTACCTGTGATATATGTTTGCGCGGTAGTGTCAGGAATGAACGCAATTTGACCGATCTCAAATGGACCCACTGCAGAAGTTTCTTCAAAAACACCGACCACCCGAAACTGCTGCCCTTTTATTTGAACATACTTCCCGACTGCGGATTCATTCCCAAAAATATCAAACTTAATTTCATTACCAAGTACAATACTTCGAGATTTTTGTTCTCTATCTTCCACTGTATAGAGCTCACCTTCTGCCATGCCAATATTGAGCACCTGGGCAAAAAAAGCAGCGTCTCCGCCCATGATTGTGGCACGGTATGCCTCACCTCGATACTTAATGGGATCGGTAACGATGAGAGATGGTGATACTGAGACTATATTTGGTACATTCTCTTTTCGTTTTAGTGCTTCAACATCATCTTTGGTGAGTGATTGCGCATAAAGAGTTGCCGTAATATCAGCATTATCTTCCCCTGGACGAATGGTAATTGTTTCCGCGCCAAGGCCACTCACCTGATCAAGAATGAGTCGCTGGGCCCCCTCACCAAGCGCCATAATAATAACAATTGACGCCACACCAATAACGATACCGAGAATTGTAAGCGCGGAGCGCACTTTTTGCGCTTTGAGTCCACCGAGTGCTGTTTTGAGAACATATCTAAATCTCATGTCTATTTTTTGAAATACTCTGACGCGTTTCTCCTCTGCACTATGGGTGCGTCACTCACCACCAACCCATCACTAACACGTATCATTCTATCCGCATGCTCCGCGGTGAACGTCTCATGCGTAACCAATATAACGGTATGACCAAGTTCATCATGAAGTCTTTGTAGTGTTGCCATCACCGCCTGCCCTGACTTTGAATCAAGGTTCCCTGTTGGCTCATCGGCAAATATAACCTGAGGATTGTTTACGAGCGCGCGTGCGATTGCGGTGCGCTGTTTTTCGCCACCCGAAAGTTTGCTCGTCTCAAAGTCAAGTCTATGTGTCATACCTACAATTTCTACCACTTCTTCAATGCGCCTCCTCCACTCAGATTCTAGGACGTTTGAGTACATAAGCGGAAGCTCAATATTCTCATACACTGTCTGACGCGAGAGCAAATTAAAAGACTGAAACACAAAACCTATTTCGGTATTTCTTATGTGCGCGACCTCGGTATCATTCATTGAAGAGAAACTCACTCCATTAAAAAGAAATGTGCCACTGGTAAAGTCGAGGAGTGAGCTAAGAATGTGAAGTAGTGTTGATTTTCCAGATCCTGACGGACCCATAATAGAAATAAATTCACCTTTTTCGATGGTAAAAGTAACGCCTTTGAGTACCTGTGTCTCTACGTCACCCTCAATAAATGTTTTTTTTAGGTCCTTAACATAAAACAAACTCATACCTAGGATTTCTTAAGCAATGCAAGTGCTTCGGTTGTTGCAAAAGTTATGATGCGTTCACCTTCACGCAAACCTTCAGTGATTTCGGTGAAACCATTAGTTCCTCGTAAACCAGTACGTACGGCGACTCTTTCAAGTGAGTTATCTTCTTTGATTACCCACACAAACTTCCCTTCAGCATCCTCGTATACCGCTCGACTTGGTATCGCGATTACGTCCTCACGAATTGCTGAATGAATATCAATTTGTGCGGTAAAACCATCCTTGATACGGGTATCGTCTGTGGTAAGTACCAACACAATTGGAATGACTCGTACTCCATTCACCACCGATACGCGCGGTGCTATTTCACTCACGGTAGCATCTAACTTAATGTCCTCAAATGCATCCAGTGTCACCACCGCAGTATCGCCAATATTTATTTCAGCGATATCAATTTCAGAAAGATTCACGCCAACCTCAAATGATTCCTCAGAAATAAGATCAATGAGGGGGACTCCTGCGCTTACTGACTCTCCAGGTTCTGCGTGAACAGTAACCACCACACCCGAAAAAGGTGCCGTGATCAGCGTATTTTGATACAGCGCGCGCGCTTGCGTGACCAGTGCCTTCATCTGCTCTATGAGCGCGCGTTGCGCGCTTATTCGCTCTTCTCGTGCAGCACCTGATGCCTGTGACAATTGCGCCTCTGCTTGCGCGAGTGATGCTTCTGCACTGCGCACAGTACCTTCAGCTACCGCAAGCGCGACGTCGCGTGCTTTACGCGTAGCATTATAGGTGTTCAGGTTTGTAAGGTACGTACTTGATTTTGTATTTGGAATACGAATTTCCCATTCTGTGCTTGGCGCAAAATTATCAGGGAACTGTACGCGCAAACCCAGTGACCCAAGTGGCACAGATGCTATCGTAGAGACTTCTGCAATTCCACTCTCACTACCACTATATCGGAATGAAGATCCAGATGGTGCGCCAGAACTATATAAAGAAATAGTATACACACCATCATTTCCTGTATAAGTACCTGAGACGGTTGGTGGTGTATACACATAATCAGTGTTTTCTCGTTTTTCACTTAAAAGTTCAGCCTGTAATGATCCAGACCGCACTACGCGCTCAGCGTTTTCAACAAGAAGCTCTTGCTGCACGGTAACCTCGTCAAGATTCTTTTTCGCATTTTCAAGAGCAATGCGTGCTGTTTCGACTGCACGTTCATAAATGGCACGGCTCGACACATCTGCTCCCGTTAGCATCTCATCCAAACGGATTTCCTCAGCGCGTAGTCGTGCCTCGGCAGACGCAACATCACTTTTTGCGCGCTCATCATTGAGTGTTGCCAACACATCACCTTCGGCAACCACATCACCTTCGGCAACTTGTATATGCATGATTTGTCCGCTCGTCTGAAATGCAAGATTTACTGAACGTACTCCCTGCACAAAACCCGTTTCATTCACCATTTCCTCTACGGTACCTCGTGTTACTTCACCTACTTCAACACCCTCAGGTAACGTCTCAGTATCTCGAAAAATGTACCACGCACCAACAACGCCAATGAGGCAAACGCTCAGCAGTAGATATGTTCTTACCCTCAAAAATTGAACCATATATACAGTAGTATACAGGATGCAAAAATAATTTTATGCACTTTCACACACTCAACTCAACACATAGTAAAACAATTCATATGCCTCAGAGCAAAAAAGCCACAATCGCCACAATAACACCTATGAGTAGAGCGTATATAATGATGCGCCACGCTTTTCTCTTATCCCTATCACGAAATGCCACGTGCGATATGGAATCTGTTTTCCCAATGTCACCGAAATTAAAGAGTGCGGCTATGCCAAAATACGCGCAAAAATGCATGTGTGCTTGTAAAAATCCCATTGCCGATATTGTTGCGGGGACAAATAGGGTCAATCGCCAGTACTCAGAAACATTAAACCACATAAGCACTAACCAAAGTGCTATGGTGATCACAAGTCCACACCACCCAACCCTTTTTCGAGCATCAATCTCTGCCTGACCTATATTGCACACACCCGGAATGTATGTATTTGTGGACTCATATGATTTACGACTACTCCTATTTATAACCATAAAATATTCAATAGAAGCATTGTACCACTAATCCATACTTATATCTTTGCTATACTTCATATATGAATTT